>JBGATX010000232.1:0-7884 GCA_044228975.1 Planctomycetota bacterium
AGGCGTTTCCGATCGCCGGCGGCGTGATCCGCGTCGGCGACGAGCACATCACCTACCAGTCGCGCGAACTCAACACGCTCAACGGACTGCAGCGCGGCTTCGAGAAGACCGCCGCCGCCGCGCACGCGGCAGGCACGGAGATCGAGCTCCTGAGCAACGACGAGCTCGAAGCGATCATCCGCAACACCGGCGACCTGCAGTTCTTCATCGAAGCCGAGGTCAACGATCCCGAGCTCTCGAAGTACGGCACGGACCTGACCAAGGAACGCCAGAAGCTGGATTCGTGGCTGGCCGCCAATCCCGGCCGCGGCTACGCCAACTTCAACCGGCTCTCGCAGGACGAAGGCGGCCCGGCCCCGAACCTGCGCTGGTACGCGCAAGCCGTCGAGCGCGGCAAGCAGGAGACGCCGATCGCGCAGCGCATGCACGGCCTCCTGGTCCCTTCGAATCCCGAGTGGATCTTCACCGGCAACGACCTCGAGCACACCGAGCCCTCGCAGGACCAGCTGGGTTATCCGGCCGTCGCGCTCGAGATCGCCAATGCCAAGAAGAAGGCGTTCGGCGACTACACCGAGGCCAACGTGCAACGCCTGATGGCGATCGTCATCAACGGCGAGATCGTCACGCTGGCCAACATCAAGAGCCCGTTGCGCGGCAGCTTCATCATCGAGGGTGGCTCGATCGGCTTCACGCAGAAGTACGTCAGCGACCTCGTGCAGACGCTGAAGTCGGGCTCGCTGCGCGTGACGCCGACGCTGCTCGACCGCGCGCGCGTGGGCGCGAGCCTCGGGCAGGACTACATCATCAAGAACCGCAACGGCGCCATCGTCGCGATGAGCGTGATCGTGCTGTTCATGCTGTTCTTCTACCGGCGCCTGGGCCTGTTCTCGATCATCGGACTGCTCGTCAANNAACGTGCTCCTGCTGATGGGCGCGCTGGCTCTGTGGCGCGCGACGCTGACGTTGCCAGGCATCGCTGGAATCATCCTGACGCTCGGCATGGCGGTCGACGGGAACATCCTGATCTACGAGCGCCTCCGTGAAGAGCTCGGCCGCGGCCTCAAGCTGATCCAGGCCGCCAAAGCCGCGTTCGAGCGCGCGAGTTCGACGATCATCGACGCCAACGTGACGACCCTGATCGCCGGCGTGATCCTGCAGAACGTCGGCACGGGACCGATCAAGGGCTTCGCGGTCACGCTCAATTTCGGCATCCTTTCGACGCTGTTCTCGGTCATCGTCGTCACCGAACTCCTCGTGCTGCTCGACATCAAGCGCGGCACGAGCCGGCTCGGGATGGCGCGTCTGTTCAAGACGCCGAACATCGACTTCATGCGCGGATCGAAGTTCATGCTCCCCGCCGCATGGGTCTTCATCATCGCCGGACTGGCCCTGTTCGCTTCGATCCCCAGGAGCAAGATCTGGGGCATCGACTTCCTCGGCGGGTTCGCGATGAAGGTGCGCACCGAGCAGCCCGTCTCGATCGACACCGTGCGCGACAGGATCAAGACGATCCCGGGCGCGATCGCCCAATCCGAGGTCAAGGCGATCGGAGAGGCCGACACGGGTGGCCACCGGTTGTTCGGAATCACGTTCAAGCTCGAGGACGACAGCGCCTCGGGTGCGCACTCGACCGGCGAGACGGGTGAGCGGCAGATCCGCGAAGTGATGGCGGACCTGCTCGCCAAGGGCCCGCTGCTCGCGACCGTCACGCCGTCGGAGAGCGACGCCGGCGTCTCGGGCGAGATCTACTTCGAGGCCGCGCACCCCGCGGCCGACGTCCAGGCAGAGCTCGCCAACGCCGGATTGCGCGACGTCGCCGTCGAGCCGCTACCCGGAGAGACGAGCCGCTTCCGCTTCACGGCGAAGACCGAGAAGGCGCGCACAGCCGAGGACGTCATCGCGGGCGCCAGTTCCGCGTTCAAGGGCAAGTTCGACTCGAGCAAGCAGCCCTACAGCCTGCTGCAGCCGGTCCCGGAATCGAGCCTCGTCGGCGCGCAGGTCGGCGCGGATCTGCGCAACAAGGCGATCATGGCGATCCTCCTGTCCCTGCTCGGCACGATGATCTACCTGCGCATCCGGTTCGCCGAGTACGGCTACGGGGTCGGAGTGGTCGTGTCGCTGCTGCACGCCGTGCTCATGACGTTGACCTGGCTCGCACTCGCGAACAAGACCGGGCTCGTCCACTGCGAGATCGACTTGGGGATGGTCGCGGCGTTCCTGACGATCATCGGGTACTCACAGAACGACACGATCGTCACCTTCGACCGCCTGCGCGAGAACCGCACGAAGTCGAACGCTTCACTGGTGCAGCTGATGGACGACTCGATCAACCAGACGCTGGCGCGCACGATCCTGACCACGAGCACGGTCGTGCTCACGCTGCTTGTGCTGCTCGTCTTCAACTATGGGACGGGCAACGTGCTCGAGGGCTTCTCGTACGCGATGCTCGTCGGCGTGCTCTCGGGTGCGTTCTCGACCATCTACGTCGCGCACCCCGCGATGCTCTGGTTCGTGCGCTACCAGGAAAAGAAGCGCGCGCGCGAGGGTGACGGCGGCGGTTCGGCGACGGCGACCGAAGTACCCGCGATCCACGCGTCCTGAACGCATCGGAGCTTCTCGATCCGAGCACACCGGCCCTCGCCGCGCACGTCGCAGCGAGGGCCGGTGCGTTTCTGACGCGCGCGTGACGACGGCGAGCACGTCGCGCCACATCTCCGTCGGACGAGCGAAGTCCCGCGTCGGCGAACCTGCATGGAGCGTCCGCTGTCTCAGCCGTCTCCGCGCGGCGCAGGGCGATCCGGGAGCGTGTTTCGCGCACCGTCGCACCCTCCGTCGAGGACGTCGAGGCGCCTTTGGAACTCGGCTTCGTCCGCGCCTCTCTGCGTTCCCGAGTGACCTCCTCGCGCACGACCACGCTCGATCGCAACGCGCCCGCGGCGCTATGCTGAACCGAGGTCGAGCCTGCGCGGCGCGACCGGTCTCGCGTGAAGCTCTTCCTCGGACTGGCGCTGCTGATCGGCGGCTTCGCGCTCGTGCTCGTGTGGCGCGAGCGCACGATCGACGCATCGCTGACGAAATCTCCTGTCTCGAGCCCGGTAGACCCGGCGACACCGGGCTGGGCGGAAATCCGTGTCGGCCGATTCAGCGGCGCGCCGCCGGCAGACGCCGCGACTCCTCCGGTCTCACCCGCGGCGGCGATGCCCACGACTCCCAGCGGTTCGCCTCCCCCGGCCGCGGCCCCCACCACGCCCGAGGAGCAGCGCGAGTTCGAGGTCACGGTGCAGCATGGGCAGACGCTCTCGGAGATCTGCCGCGCGCACTACAAGACGGCGCGCGTGAAGCTCGTCGAGGCCCTCGCAAAGCACAATGGCCTGCGCGACGCCGGAGCGCTGCGCGAAGGCACGAAGTTGCGCTTGCCGCCGATCGAGACGCTCGAGCCCCGTTAGAGCCCCTTTCAGCGTGGGCCGCCGCGTCCAGGGCTGCACCGAGGTGAGGCGAGCAAGGCACGCTGACGAGGCGGATTAGACTCCGAGGAGGCGTAACGCCGCGAGCCCGCCTCGGGCTGGCCTTCGACGTGTCGGCGCATTCTGACAGGGGGCTCTTGGAGCACGTCCCACGATCCAGCGAGTCAGCTGACTGCGCCGTCGAACGCATCCGCCGCGGTGGAGCTCCTCCGAACGGCGTCCGACGGACATGCGTCGTCGGATCCACTTCGTCGACGCGGCGACGATCCGCTTCGCGGACCGCAGCCTGCCCGCCTTGCGTCTGCGGCAACCGACACACCCGAGTGGCTCGGTGGGTATTGGGACGTGCTCCTGGCCCGCGCCGTTCGCGTTCACCCGCGCCCGACCGCGTCTCGATTGCGTCGTGCTTCGCCGCGCGGAGAGCAAGCCGCGGCACGCGATCGCGCGCACGTGCTCGGCTCGATGTCGAGCATGGAGTCGAGCATGGAGACGCGGCCGTCGAACTGCGGCCAGGGGAGAAGCGCTCGACTCACGTTTGGTTGCTCGGAACGGTCGATAGCCCGGCGCTCACGCGTCGAAGCCGGAACGCGCGCGACGACGCTCGTCGCGGGCGTCCCGAGGCGCCGGAACTCCGCTCCGGCGCCGCGGGGCACGGCTCAACCCTCGCGGCACGGAGCAGGACCGGTCGGAGACTCCTCATCGGGGTCGAAACGCCCGTGTCGCGCGGGCTCGATCACGTCGAAGCGCACGCGCGGACCGGCCTGCTTGCGCAACAGCCCCCACTGGCCGGGCGTCAGCCGCACCCGGATGCGGCGCATCGAATTCTCGTCGTCGATCACGTCCTCGATGGGCGCCGCGTGCCGCCGCACGCTCGATTCGACGCGTCCGTCGCCGAGCGGGAACACCAGGTCGACGAGCACGGAGCACTCGTCCAGATGACGTCGGACGATGCTCACGAGTTCGTCGACGCTGTCGCCCGTCGCCGCCGAGACGGCTACGGATTTGAGCTGCTCGCCGCGCCGCAGCGTCGGCAGCACGATCGGATCGTCGATGCGATCCACCTTGTTGAAGACGACCACGATCGGGCTCCCATCGTGCGAGAGCGAGGCAAGCACGTCGTCGACGGCCGCCATCTGCGCGAGCGCGTCGGGATGCGACGCGTCGACGACGTGCAGCAGGAGGTCCGCGTGCAAGGCTTCCTCGAGCGTCGCGTGGAAGCAGGCGACGAGATGGTGCGGCAGGCGCTGCAGGAATCCGACCGTGTCGGAGAGCAGCACCGTGCGCCCGTCGGGCAGACGCCACTGACGCGTGCGCGTGTCGAGAGTGGCGAAGAGCATGTCCGCGACGAACTCGTCCGAACCTGTCAGGCGGTTGAGCAACGTCGACTTGCCGGCATTCGTGTAGCCGACCAGCCCGACGGTGAAATGATCGGAGCGCGAGCGCACCTCGCGGCGCTTGCGTTCCTCGATCACTTTCAGCTCCTCGCGCAGGTCCTGGATGCGCCGGCGCAACAGACGCTTGTCGGTCTCGAGCTGCGTCTCGCCCGGACCGCGGGTGCCGATAGCACCTTCCATTCGCTCGAGGTGCGTCCACATGCGCCGCAGGCGCGGCGCCAGGTACTGCGACTGCGCGAGCTCGACCTGCAAACGCGCCTGCTGCGTCTGCGCGCGCTTGGCGAAGATGTCGAGGATCAGCTCCGAGCGATCGACGACGCGCACCGCCCACGCTTTCTCGAGGTTGCGCGCCTGGGCCGGCGTCAGATCGTTGTCGACGACGACGAGGTCCGGATGGACGCGCTGGATCTCGACCTGGATCTCGTCGACCTTGCCGCTGCCGAAGAGCGTCGCGGGATCGGGGGTGTGCTTGCGCTGCAGCACCGACTCGCCAACGACGTCCGCGCCGGCCGCCACGACCAGCCCCGCGGCCTCGCTCAGATCGACGTCAGGAGCCGCATCGCTGCCGTCGCCGCGCACGCCGCACACGAGCGCGCGCTCACGCGGCTCCTTCGTCGGACGCGGAAAGCGGCTCATGCCACGGCGACACGGTCGCCCACCGGCTCGTGCACCAGCTCGACCTGCTCGATGCGGTCGCCGGAGATGCGTGGACGCACGACGGTGTGAACGCGCCAGTCGGCCCGTAGTTCGCGATGATCGGTGCGGAAGTGGACGCCGCGAGATTCCTCGCGCGCAAGAGCGCCGAGCGTTGCCACCCGGGCGACGGTGAGCATGTTGACGAGCTCCAATGCGCGCGGATCGACCGCGCCGAGGTCCCCGAGCGCGCGCGACCAGAATTCGATCTTCGCGAGCGCGTCTTCCATGCCGCCGCAAGTGCGCTCGACACCCATTTGCCGCCACATCAACGATTTCAGCGAGTAGATCATGTCCTCGACGTTCACCCGCACGCCGATCGGAGGCTTGGCCGCCTCCGAACTGCGGCGCGAAATCCAAGTCGGCGTGCCACCCACCACACGCTCGGTGTGCGCGGCTGCGCCGCAACGCGAGCCGAGGACGATGCCTTCGAGCAGCGAGTTCGATCCCATGCGATTCGCACCGTGCAGGCCGCTGCTCGCGCACTCGCCGACGGCCCACACGCCCGAGACCGACGTGCGGCCGTCGAGATCGACCGCGAGACCTCCTACCTGGTAGTGAGCTCCGGGTCGCACGGGCACAGGATCGCGCGCGATGTCGATGCCGAAGAACCGGCAAATCCGACTGATCCCGGGGAAGAGCACGTGCGGATCCCCATCGACGTCGGAGAGGTCGAGGTAGACGCTGGTGTCGTTCGTGGCGACCATGACCGAGAACACGGCGCGGCTGACGACATCGCGCGGAGCCAGCTCCGCCGCGGCGTGGAACTCAGGCATGAAGCGCCGACCGTGGCGGTCGCGCAGGATCCCGCCGGCACCTCGGACGATCTCGCTGATCAGCACTCGCGCCGCGCCGGCGATGTACAAGCAGGTGGGATGGAACTGCACGAACTCCATGTCGCGCAGCGCCGCGCCCGCGCGAAACGCCATTGCGACTCCGTCGCCCGTGGCGATCGCCGGATTGGTCGTCTCGCGGTAGATCTGTCCCGAACCGCCAGTGGCGAGCACGATCTGGGAAGCGAAGAACGTGACGAGGTCCCCTCGCGGCGCGCGCGCGAGGACTCCGCGAGTCCTGGCGTCGCTCGAGGCCAGCAAGTCGATCGCGAACGTGTTCGGGAAGGTCGTGATGTTCGGGTGGTTGTTCAGCGCCGCACACAGCGCGCGCTGGATCTCCTGACCGGTCGCGTCGCCTTGCGCGTGCAGGATCCGCGGATGGCTATGGCCGCCTTCGCGCGACAGGACGAGTTCGCCGTTCCCGTGGCGATCGAACTCCGCGCCCATCTGGAGGAGCCGCTCGACGGCGGCCGGCGCGCCGCGAACGACACACTCGACCGTGTCTCGCTCTGAGAGACCGCAGCCGACATGAAGCGTGTCGGCAACGTGTGAATCGAAGCTGTCAGGTGCGGCCAGCGCTGCGGCGAGACCTCCCTGGGCGTAGAGAGTATTGCTTTCGCGCAGCTCACTCTTCGTGACGACCGCGACGGACGCACCGCGCTGCGCAGCTGCCAGTGCCGCTGCCGCGCCGGCGATGCCGCCACCCAGGACCACGATGTCGCAGTGGTAGACAGGAGTCTGTCGAGGTGCGAACGCGACGAGCTGACGATCGATGCCGACCGACACGGCTCGGGGCCCAGCCAACGACGGTGCGCTCATCGGGAGAGGTCGAAGTTGGAGGCCGACATGGGGACCCGTGAGTGTAGCCTGGGCAACGGCGCATCACGCTCGGCAGCCGACGGGCGCCCCCTCGGAAATCGACTTCCTCAGCCTGGCCGCGAGTCGAGAGACCAGCCACAACGATGCCGGCAGCAGAGTCCCGGAGGCGGGAACGCAGGGGGATCCCGATCTGTTAGGAGTCCGTGAGGGCTGGCACTTGGCGCCGAGATTAGGTAGATGTTCGGGTAGCTCCTCGATTCGTGGAGCCCAACCACACGACCCCCGACTCCCCACGAAGGACACCGCCATGACGTCGCTGCGCTCGGAGCCGCTCTCCTACCTGGTCTTCGCACTCATCGTTGTATCGACGTTTCTGTTCTGAACGGGGCAACTCTCGAATGACCTCCATTCCGCTCACGCGCCGCCAACGAGACATCGTGGCATTCTTCCAGAGCTACCAGCAGCGACATTCGATCAGTCCAACGCTCGAAGAGATCGCCCAACACCTGGGTGTGAACAAGGTGACCGTGTTCGGTCACGTTGCAGAGTTGGAACGAAAGGGCGTCCTCGTCCGTCGGCTGAAGCGGGCAAGTCGGGCCCTCGAGATGGTCACTGCGACAAGGAACTCTGCGCGGGGCCCAGGCGCGGTCGCGATTCTAGGTTCGATTGCCGCCGGCGCAC
>JBGATX010000233.1:0-7838 GCA_044228975.1 Planctomycetota bacterium
TCCTTCTCGTCGATCGGCCAGAGCTTCTTGATGATCTTCGTCTCGATGATGCCCAGGCCCGACTGCGTGATCATGTAGAGCGAGAGACCGGCGGCGTAGTTGTAGAGGAAGACGCCCATCATGATCGGCATGAACATCATCATGCGCTGCATGCGCGCGGCCTGCTCGTCGCTCGGCGTCGGCATCAAGCGCTGCTGCCAGACCCAGAGCACGACCATGATCAGCGGCAGGATGTTGAGGTAGTGGATCGTGCCGACGAACGGCAGGTGCGTGTTGAAGTTCAGCTCGTACAGGTGGTCCGGCAGCGCGAGGTCGCGGATCCAGCCCATGAACGGCGCCTGGCGCAGGTCGAAGCTGATCCCGAGCGCGCGATAGAGCCCGATGAACACCGGGATCTGCAGGAACATCGGCAGGCAGCCGCCGAGCGGCGGGAAGGCACCTTCCTGCTGCATGATCTTCGCCTGCTCCTGTCGCAAGCGCGTCGGGTCCTTCTCGAAGCGCTTCTTGATCTCGTCGATCTTCGGCTGGACGCGCTTCATCTTCGTCTGGTAGCGCGCCATCGCCGTCTGCGAGCGGCGGTTGATCGGGAACAGGATCAAGCGCACGAGCAGCGTGAGCAGGATGATCGAGAGGCCCCAGCTCTTGCAGAGCGAGTGGAAGAGCTTGAGCAGGAAGAGCAGCGGCGCGCTGATCCAGCGCACCCAGCCGAGGTCGTAGTCGTGCAGCGCGACGAGGCTCGCGCTCGTCTTCGCCATCTCGTCGGGCTCCTTGGCGCCGGCGTAGACGTCGAAGCCGAGCTTCGTGCTCTCTCCCACCGGCGGCAGCGCGAGCTCGATCGTCGCGTCGGCCACGATCTGGCGGAACGGCTCGTTCGCCTTGTCGGGATTCTGCGCGACGAAATCCGGATCGCGCACCTGGCGCCAGTTCGCGCCCGCGAGCGCGTTGCGCGAGTCCTCGCGCGGCGCGACGAGCACCGCGAAGTACTTGCTGTGCACGCCGACGAACGCGAGCGGCTTGGGCGCGCCGAGGTTCGCTCCGCCGTGCTCCTCGGGCGCGAAGTGGCGCGGCACCGACGTGCAGGTGATCTTCGCGTCGGCGTTCTCGCGCCCGGCGGCGACCGCCTGCGGCTCGGGGTAATAGCTGTCGCCCGAATCGGCGTGCGTCCAGGCGACCGGCGTGAGCTCGAAGGTGCGCGCCCCGCTCGCGCCGGCGAGCGCGTCGTTGCGCACCTCGATCTCGAGCTTCAGCGCATCGTGGTCGGACACGAACTCGAAGCGCTTGACGAAGGTCAGCCCCGTTCCGGGCGCGTAGCGGAACTCCACCCCGCGCGGAGCATTCGCGTCGCCCAGCAGCTTCATCTCCCACAGGCGCGTGTCGAGCCCTTCGGGAGCGAGCGGCTTGCTGTTCTCGAGCGTGCGCAGCGTGAACGAGGTCGGCGTGTACGTCGCACCGTCGGCGGTGTTGCCGAGCAGCGGCCACCAGTGCTTCCAGTCCTGCTTCTCGGCCTCGCTCAGTCCGGCCTTGTCGAAGAAGCGGCCGCTGCGCAGCTCCTTGATGCCTCCGCCGACATTGGTGAACACGGCGCGCAGGTGTCCGGGAGCTCCGCGCACGCCCGTGCCGCCGACCTCGACGACGATTTCGCGCGCCGTCGTCTCCTCGATGCGCGGGCCGACGCTCGGCGTCGCGGCGCTCGCGGCGGCGGGCGCCGATGTCCCTGGGGTCGCCGTGGTCGCCGGCGTGGGCGCATTCGTCGCGGGTTCGACGGCGGGCGGAGCGCCCGGCGCGCTCGGTGTTCCCGCGAGTGCCGCGTCGCTGCCGGTTGGCGCGGCCGGCGCCTGCCGCCGGAAGAGCAGCGGGTAGCCGAGCATGATCAGCGCGCACAGGAGCATCGCGGAGAGCAGGCGCTTGTCCACAGGCAGTCCTCGTTCTCGATCGATCAGCGGCCGACGAGCAGGCGCTCGGCCAGGTAGTCAGGGAGTTCCGCGACGGCCCGGATGGCTGCCGCCGCGGCTGCGTGGTCGTACGCGAGACGCACGAAGGAAAGTCGCGCGCCATCGAAAATCGCGTAGGAAAGTCGCGGGTCGCCGTCGCGCGGCTGACCGACCGAGCCGACGTTGACGATCGCGCGCGAACCGCTCGAGAGTGCGAGGTCGTACGGACCCTCGGTGTCCTTCGGGCGGTAGATGCGTCCGTCCTCGTAGTAGACGGCCGGCACGTGGCTGTGCCCGACGAAGCACACGTTGCGCTCCATGCAGCCGAAGTTCGCCGCCAGCTTGGCCGCGTTCTGCGCGTCGCGCGGCAGCATGTACTCCTTCACCGGATCGCGCGGCGAGCCGTGCACGAACTGCGCGATCTCGTCGGTGCGCGCGGGCACGAGACCGGCGATGTAGTCGAAGTAGTCGGCGCCGCCCTCGACGAGCGGCCCGCGCAAGAGCTCCTCGCGCGTCCAATCCAACGCCGCGCGCGCCTTGGGATTGAAGTCCTCGGACGTGTTGAGCAGCGCGTTCTCGTGGTTGCCGAGCAGGCACAAGCCGTCGGCGAGCATCGCGCCGTCGAGATGCGTCGCTCCGACCGCGCACAGGCGCATGACCAGATCGAGGCATTGGCGCGGCTCGGCGCCGTAGCCGATGACGTCGCCCAGACACACGAAGCGCTCGACGCCGCGCTCGCGCGCGTCCGCCAGCGCGACCGTCAGCGCCGGAGCGTTGCCGTGCAAGTCGGAGATCAAGGCTGTGCGCGGATAGCTCACGTGGCGGAGAGCCCCGACTCCACGCGCTTGCCCGCCGCCCGACCAGGCGCGCGCAGGCGCTCCGGCACGAGCCGGGAGACCCGGACGCCTGGAAAATGGGGCGCGGGATTATCGGGCTCGCGCCAGTCAGGGACAAGGGCCGCGCTGCGCGGCTCACGGAATGTCGGGCGTCCAGCGCAAAGCGAACACGAAGGCCGCGAGCGTGAGAACAAGCCCCGCGGGCAGCGCCCACGCCGTCGTGGCAGCGAGCACGCCTCCGAAAACGCCTGGAGCGGCGATCGCGAGCAAGGCGAGCACGACCGCCGTCGGTCCGAGGCCGCGCGCTTGCAACCGATGCGCGAGGTGGCGTCGATCGCCGATCCACGGCCGGCTGCCGCGCTGCCAGCGCACGATCGAGAGTCGCCCGAGATCGAGGAGCGGCACAGTCAGCACCGGCCACGTCGCCGGAGCGAGCGCGACGATCACGCCCAGCAAATGGCTGCCCGAATCGCCGAGATAGGCGAGCGGCGTGCTCGCCGTCGTGCTCGAGCCTCGGCGCAGCCACAGGTTGAACGGCAGGAAGCCGAGCAACGCGGCGGTGATCGGCAACACGACGAACGAGAGACCGAGAGCCGCGAGCGCGCTCGCCGCGCCATCCGCGTTGTCGAACGTGTTGAACGCGTTCATGGCGAGCAGCGCGACGGCGAAGGCGAGCGACCACTCGGCCGGCGTCGAATCGACGTGCGCATCGTGCACGTGTCGCGCGCACACGGCGGCGATCGCCAGTTGTCCGTAGAGCTTGAGTCCCGGACCCAGGCCGCGCGGAGCGAGATCGTCGACCAAGCCCAGCACGAACGCGCAACCGAGCGCCAACGCGGCCGCGAACGCTCCAGGATGGACATCCACCTGCGCCGCGAGTCCTCGCGCGAGGTCGAGGCCGACGCCGGTCAAACCGAGCAGCACCAGGAACAACGCAGCTCCGCCGACGAGCGGCACGGCGCGCGCCTGGAGCTTGCGCTCCGGCGCTTCGCGACCGTCGTCGGTCCAACCCACGCGTTCGGCGAGCAGCACGAGGAGCGCCGTGAGCGCCGCCGACACCACCGCGAAGATCGCCGGCGCGCCGATCGTGCCGAGCGTCACACCCGCGCTCCGTACAGCCCGTGCGCGCGGATGTACGCGAGCACCGGTGCGGGCACGCCCTCGATCTCCTGCGCGCCGCGTGCGAAGGCGTCGCGCAATTGCGTCGAGCTGACTTCGACCGGCGCGAGCTCGAGGTAGCCCGCCTCGACCTTGCGCGCGAGCTCCGCGCCGTGCTCCGCGCGCAGGAGCGCGAGCTCGTGCGCGGGATCGCCGCCGCGATGGATCACGATCGGTTGCACGCGCTCGAGGAGCGCGCGCGCTTCGCGCCAGTGCGAGAGTCCCGAGAGGTTGTCGCTGCCGATCAAGAGGTGGATCACGGCGTCCTCGGGCTCGCCGAGTTCGCGCGGCAGCGCGCGCACCGTGTCGATCGTGTAGCTCAGGCCGCCGCGGCGCAGCTCGAGGTCGCTGACGGACCAGCCGGGCTCGCCGTCGATCGCCAGATGCAGCATCGCGAGCCTGTGCGCACCGGGCTCGAGCCGGCGCCCCGGCTTGTGCGGCGGCTGCTCCGCGGGCATGAAGACGATCCGATCGAGTCCGAAGCGCGCCCGCGCCACGCGCGCGACGTGCAGGTGACCGTCGTGGACGGGATCGAACGAGCCGCCGAAGAGGCCGATGTGCCGCGGGCGCCGCGTCGCGCGCATCCCGGACTCGTCTCGACCGCTCGCGCCGTCGCCGGACTCGCTCGCGACGCTCATCGTTACCTCGCTCCCCGGCGAGGTAGAACGTCGACCGCGAGCTGGAAGAAGTCCGCCCGCGCAGCGCTCCCGCGAGACTGCCGCGCGGCCCGGAGATCGCCCCGCGGAGCTCCCGGACGGCCGTTGGAGCCCGCTCGAGCCCCCTCTGGACTGGACTTCATCCTCGCCAGCGGAGACACTCGCGCCCCCTCGGAACCGGGCGCCCGCCTGCTCCCCCCCAACCGGACTTGCCTCCCCAACTCATGAAGCTCCTCGTCCCCGTCGCGGCCTTGGCCTTCTGCGCCAGCTGCGCTTCCCAGGCTCCGTACGTTCGCCAGCACTGGACCGAACGCGGCATCGGGCCGCGCATGTCGCGCGCCTTCCTGAGCTACGACCCCGAGATGGATGGGACGTACCGCGACTTCCAGTGGAAGAAGAAGCAAGCCATCAACCTGACCATCGCGCGGCACTTTCTCAACCACAACCCCGAGAACCCCTTCCAGGCGGAGATGCCGGAGTTCTACGCGCCGCGTCCGAACCACTCGCTGGCTCCGCGCGCCTACAACTACATCCACGTCGAAGGCCTCGCCCTGGGAGCGATCGCCTACGGCGCCGGCGGACCGGCGGTGATTCCGCTGCCGCTCGATTCGATCATCGCCACCTTCGAGGACGGCGGCCCGCAGGAGTTCGCCGACGGCGCGGGCGAGTTCTTCCGTCCGCTCGGCGTCGTGACGGCGAGCTTCTTGCACGATGCGCTGGGCTTCGAAGGACATCCGCCGAATCAAACCAAGGACGAGTGAGCCCCGCGGCGCGCCTGTGCGCGCTCCGCTAGCTCTCGCTCCACTGCAAGGCGCGGACGCATTCGACGACACGCTCGTCGGACACGTCCGCGCGCTCGTTTTCATCCCCGGCGACGCGCAGCCAGGTGATGTCGGCGAACTTGCGGTACCACGTGCGCTGGCGGCGCGCGAACTGGCGCGTCGCGAGCGCGATGCGCGTCGCGGCGGCCTCGAACTCGAGGCGCGCGTGCGCGAGCTCGAGCGCCTCGGCGTAGCCGAGCGCCTGGATCGAGCTCTTCGAGAAGCCGCCCGTGCCTTCGATCGAGCGCGCTTCCTCGGGCCAGCCCGCGGCGAGCATGGAGCGCGTGCGCGCGCGGATGCGCCGATCGAGCTCGTCGTTGCGAATCTCGAGGCCGACGAGGACACGCTCGGCTGCGCGCGGCGCGGCGCCGAAGGAGCTCCATTCGCGCTGCCAGTCCGAGAGCGGGCGACCGGTCTGCGCGTGCACCTCGAGCGCGCGCACGACGCGCTTCGTGTCGTTGGGATGGATGCGCTGCGCCGAACGCGCGTCGACGCGCGCGAGCTCGGCGTGCAGCACGGCCGCGCCTTCGTTCGCCAGACGCGCTTCGAGTTCGCTACGCAGCGCGCGATCGACCGGCGGACCTTCGAAGAGCCCGTCGAGCAGCGCCTTGAGGTAGAAACCCGTGCCGCCGACGAAGAGCAGCCTCCGTCCGCGCTCGCGCGCGTCGCGCAGGACAGGCTCGAGGTCGGCGAGGAAGCGCGTCACGTCGTAGAGCTCGCACGGCTCGACGAGATCGAGCATGTGGTGGCGCACGCGCGCGCGCTCCGCTGGCGTCGGTTTGGCGGTGCCGATGTCCATGCGGCGGTAGACCTGCATCGAATCGAGCGAGACGAGCTCCGCCCCCACGCGCTGCGCGACGCGCAGCGCGAGCGCGCTCTTGCCGCTCGCCGTCGGCCCGACGAGGGCGCGCACGCCGTGGAGGAATTCGGCCAAGGCCATCGGCGCAATGTACCGCTCTGCCGCGAGCGCGTTGCGCGGCGCTCAGCCGGTCCCCGTGGACGTTCGGCGCTGCCCGAACCGCTGTACGGATCGCTTGCGCGAACGGCGCTGGCCGCGCCTCGCCCACCGCCGTAGGCTCAACCCGCGTCATGAAGCTCTCGCACGCCGTCGCTGTCGCGCTCCTCGCCGCGTCCTCCTTCGCGCAGACTCCGCCGGCGCCCGCGGTCCCGCCCGAGATCCCGAGCGAGCCCAAGGCGCGCGAGCTCGTGGGCTCCGACGGCAAGCCGCTCGTCGCCGGCAAGCTGCCCGACGACGCGAGCCCGGAGGCGCGCGCGGCGTGGTCGAAGACGCTCGCCGCCAGCGTGCTGGCCGGCGAGCAACGACCGCCGATCAGCGCGTTCTCCTTCGACATCGACGCCGAGTTCAAGGCGAGCGTGGAGAGCGTGAACCAGGTCAACGGGACCTTCGAGTTCCTCGCCGGGCCCGGATACCTGCGCACCCGCTACGAGACCGGACGCGAGCACGTGCGCGGCCCCGAAGGCGATTTCCTGATCGATCCCAAGGGCGGGGGCGCGATGCGGCTCACGAACTCGCGCGACGACAAGGACGACGTCAAGCAGATGGACGACGCCGTCGTCGTCGCGCGCAACTTCCTCGCGCTCACGAACGCGGCCCCGAAGGCGATTTCCTGATCGATCCCAAGGGCGGGGGCGCGATGCGGCTCACGAACTCGCGCGACGACAAGGACGACGTCAAGCAGATGGACGACGCCGTCGTCGTCGCGCGCAACTTCCTCGCGCTCACGAACCCCGCGACGCTGCGCATCGCGCGGCTCGCGCTCCTCCCGGCCGCTCCCGCGGGCATTCCCAAGCCGTTCGCGGAGCGCGCGCAGCCGCTGAGCTGGCTCGAGGTGCACAGCCCGGACTTCCGGCTGTCCCGGTCGATCGGCGCGGCCGGCGCGAACGCGCTCTACCGCGTGCAGCTCGGCCTCGATCCGAAGTCGTCGTTGCCCGTACTCGCGTTGATCTACGACGCGGCGCCGGACGCGAATGCGAGCGCGAGGCTCGGGCCGGGCACGCTGTTCCTCGAGTTGCGCGACTGGATCACGGAGAGCGGCTACAAGCTGCCCAAGCAGATCGACACGTACGAGATGGAGACGCCGGGCGCGGCAGCGCCGCCGGGCTCCGTGCCGATCGGCTTCCGGCGCGAGCCGACGACGAGCGTCGTGCTCAAGCGCGCGCGCATCAATCCGCCGCTCACGGTGGATTCGTTCCGGCCGCCGAGGAAGAAGAGCTGACGGTCGGCGCGCGGCCGCGCGGCTCAGAGGGTTCGCGCACGGACGCGCGCCGATGAGATTTCGCCCGCTACGCGGGCTCAGGGATGAATGTGGTAGTTCCTCATCATCCCCATGTCCTCGTGCACGAGGTTGTGGCAGTGGTAGAGGAACATGCCGGTGTAGTCGCTGTACTGCATCAGGATCTGGATCTTCTCGCCGG
>JBGATX010000234.1:0-7708 GCA_044228975.1 Planctomycetota bacterium
TCGATCCTGCTCACGTGCACCCTCGCGTGTGCGCTGCCGAACCTCTCTTTCGCCGCTCCGCAAGCAGGCCGCGACGTCTCGCCGCCGCCCGCGGAGCTTCCGACGACGCTCGCCGCGCAGCCGGCCGCTCCGGCGGCGTGGGAACTCTCCGCCGACGAGTTCGACGAGCTGACGCAGGCGCAAGCGCAAGCGGGCGAGCTCGCCGACCTGCGCGGTGGCGCGATCACGAACGACGACCTGCTCACGATCCTGCTCATCGCGGGGATCATCATCCTGATCGCGATCATCGTCTGACGAGCGCCGAGCGACCGCAGCCGTTCATCGACGCGGTCCGACGGCGAATCCGACGGTCGCGCATGCGCTGCAAGGAGACCCGATGACGCTGCTCGAACTCCTGTTGCTGCTCGTCATCGCCGGCGTGTGCGGCGCGATCGGGCAGACGCTGGCCGGGATGTCGCGCGGAGGATGCTTCACCGCAGTGGCGGTGGGTTTCATCGGCGCGCTCCTCGGACTCTGGCTCGCGCGCGTGATGCACCTGCCCGAACTCTTCTCCGTTCAGCTCGGCGGGACTTCGTTCCCGATCGTGTGGTCGATCATCGGCGCCGCTCTCTTCGTGGGCTTGATCGGTCTCCTGTCGGGACGGCGCGCGCGCGAGTGAGCGGAGTGCGAGGGCGGCGAACGGTCTGGCGGGTTGCCTGGCGAGCGCAAGCGGTCGTGGCCGCTCGCGCCGAGACCGGGCGGTGGGAGGGGAACGGGCGGACGGCTATGCTCCGCGCGCACCCTGTTCCCCTGGAGATCCATGAAGTCCACGGCACGAGTTCTCGTCCTCGGCGCGATCGTTCTTTCACCCGCTTGCATCTTCGTCGTCGGTGACGGAGCGCATCGAAGCAAGTCTCCGCCCGCGGTCGCTCCCGCATCACCGGCGCACGCCGGTGGCGGCCTCGGCAGCGTGAGTCCGAGCGCGCTGCTCGCGCACATCCACGTGCTCGCCTCCGACGATTTCGAAGGTCGCCTGCCCGGCACGCGCGGCGAGGAGAAGACCGTCGACTATCTCGTGCGCCAGTGCAAGCAGCTCGGCCTCGCGCCCGGCAATCCCGACGGCAGCTACGTGCAGCCCGTTCCGCTGGTCGGCTTCCGCAGCGAGTCGCGCGGCGCATTCCGAGTGAAGGAGAAGGAGCTGCCGCTCGAGATCGGCAAGGACAGCGTCGCCTTGACGCGCTGGATCGACGAGGAGGTCGACGTCGCGAGCTCGCCCGTGGTCTTCGTCGGCTACGGCGTCGTCGCGCCCGAGTACGGCTGGGACGACTACAAGGGCCTCGACGTGCGCGGCAAGACGATCGTGATGTTGATCAACGATCCCCCGGTGCCCGATGCGCAGGATGCGAAGAAGCTGGACGACAAGGTCTTCGGCGGCAAGGCGATGACCTACTACGGACGCTGGACGTACAAGTACGAGATGGCGGCCGAGCGCGGCGCCGCGGCGGCGATCATCGTCCATCAGACGGAGCAGGCCGCGTATCCCTGGAGCGTCGTGCTCTCCTCGTGGAACAAGGAGAACTTCGACATCCAATCGCCCGACAAGGGGCACTCGCGCGCGAAGATCGAGTCGTGGATGACGCTCGAGAAGGCGGTCGAGCTCTTCAGCGCCTGCGGGCAGGATTTCCGCGCGCTCGAGGCGCGCGCCGCGACGCGCGAGTTCGCACCGGTCGAGCTCGGCGCGACCGCCACCTTCCACGCGAAGAACGCGTCGCGCGAGGTCCAGTCGCGCAACGTCGCGGCGAAGATCCCAGGTCGCGATCCGAACGAGCTCGTCGTCTTCAGCGCGCATTGGGACCATCTCGGTCGCGACGAGAAGCTGCAGGGCGACCAGATCAAGAACGGAGCCGTCGACAACGCGTCGGGATGCGCTGGTCTGCTCGAGATCGCGCGCGTGCTCTCGACGCAGCCGCAGCCGCCGCAGCGCTCGATCCTCTTCCTGTGGGTCACGGCGGAGGAGCAGGGGCTCCTCGGCTCGAAGTGGTACGCGACGCATCCGCTCCATCCGCTCGAGCAGACGCTGTGCGACATCAACATGGACAGCTTGAACCCCTGGGGCCCGACGCAGGACATCGTGTGCGTCGGCTTCGGGCAGTCGACGCTCGATGATGTCCTTGGTCAGTGCGCGAGCGCCGCTCGGCGCGAGGTTCGGCCCGATCCGTCGCCGGAGAAGGGTGCCTACTACCGCTCCGACCACTTCGAGTTCGCCAAGGTCGGCGTGCCTTCGCTCTACGCCGACGGCGGCGAGAACGTGATCGGCCGTCCGGCCGGTTGGGGGCACCAGAAGTCGGAGGAGTTCACGGCGCGCGACTACCACCAGGTGAGCGACGAGCCGAAGCTCGACTGGGATCTCTCGGGCGCGGCGCGCGACATGGAGCTGCTGGCGACGGTCGGCTGGAACGTCGCCAACAGCGCGACCTGGCCCGCGTGGAAGCCCGGCTCGGAGTTCAAGGCGCGCCGCGAGGCGCAGCTCGAGCGCGCGAAGCGCTGAGCGACCCTCGGCTCGTCGCGAGGCGGGCGCGGACCCGAATCCGGGTGCTGCGTGGGAAAGCGCTCGCGGGCTCCTGTCGTGCTCCCGCGCAGCGCGTACCATCGAGTCCCCATGCGCACCCCGTGCTTCCTCGCCGCCCTCGCGTTCTCCGCCGTTTCAACCGTCGTCGCGCGCGCCAGCGGCGTCGCGCGCTTCGATTCGTTCACCGAAGGCGTCGCCGGCACCGTCGTGACCGACGGCGGGCTCACGTTCATGAATCTGGACACGGGCCTGGGACCCGTACCCAGCCCGTTCTGCATCGAGGACGCCTCCGCGACCTTCAACACCGATCCGGGCTTCACGTCGCCCAACGCGCTGGGATTCTCCGGTTACTCGCCCGGCCCGCAGGCCGCCTTCGCGCGCTGCATGGCCTTCGAGATCACGAGCGGTCTGAGCGAGACGAGCGCGACGATGGACTTCTACGTCTCGGGCGGCCAGGCGGGGAACTCGATCGTGATCGAGCGCTACCAGGGCGCGACGCTCGCGTCGTCGACGACGATTCCGCTGCCCAACACGTTTCCGTTCGCGGTGCTGCACGTCTCGCTCACGGGCATCGCCTTCGATCACCTGCGCATCGTCGGAGTCGGAGCGAGCCAGATGGGCGCGTTCTTCGCCTGCGTCGACAACGTCGTGTTCAGCGGCGGCGCGAGCGCGCCCGGCTCCGAGTTCTGCGCCGGCGACGGTCTCGATCCGAACGTCACGACGGCCTGTCCGTGCGGCAACTTCGGCGCGTCGGGGCACGGTTGCGCGAACAGCGTCAACGCAGCGGGAGCGGAGCTCGACGCGACGGGCACGACGAATCCCGACACGGTGTCGCTGCACGCCTCCGGCATGCCGGTCACCGCGACCGCGATCTACCTGCAAGGCGATCTGCAGGACGACGCGGTCTTCGGCGACGGAGTGCGCTGCGCGGGGGGAGTGCTCTTGCGCATGCGCGCGCGCGTGAGCGTCGGCGGTGCGAGCTCGTTCCCCGACTCGACCGACACCGTCCTGCTCTCCGTGCGCGGCGGAGTGGTTCCAGGCAGCGGCGTCGTGCGCTTCTACCAGACCTATTATCGCAACGCCGCCGCCGCGTTCTGCCCGCCGGACACGTTCAACGTGACGAGCGGGTGGCGGATCACTTGGTGAGTGCTTCGGAGCTGTCAACCGGGCTGCATGACGAACTCAGTTTCGTCCGACAGCGAGGAAGTAGACGCTCAGGATCCCGGTGATGAATGTCGGGTTCGCATTCGATCCGTTCCGATCGGCCCTGCCGATGCACGGATTCGTTCCCGCCTGAGAGGGAGTACCGGCCCAGTAGACGTGCGCATCGTCGAGCGCGATCGCGGCCACGCCGAAGGGAATGTTGGAGATGAAGTTCAGGTCGGGACTCGAGCCGTCGAGATGGGCCCGGCCGATCGAGCTCGTGAACGTCGACGTGTCGTATTCGCTCCAGTACAGGAATTGGCTGTCGACCTCCAATCCATCGAACGCCTGGCCTTGGAGGAACAGTGCGTCGGGATTCGACCCGTTCAAGTCGGCGCGTCCCATTCGGCGCTGGTACGGATCTGTCCAATAGACGTGCTGGCTGTCGACCGCCACGCCGAACGGCAGCGTCAGTGCTCCGGTCAGGATGAAGCCGGGGCGCACATCGGTTCCATCGAGATTCGCCCGGCCGATCGACTGTGGCTGCGCGGCATCCGTCCAGTAGATGTGTTGTGCGTCCACAGCCAGGTCGAAGATGTCGTGTCCCAATCCGAGCGTGATGAAATTCGGGTCGAGAGCCGAACCGTCCACGCGCACGCGGCCGATGTAGGCCGGTGTCACGCTGCTGCCTCGGTTCGACCAATAAATGTAGTCGTCGTCTACTGCCATCCCGTACGCGGCGATCGGGACCGGGCTGACGAACAACGGGTTCACGTGCGATCCGTCCGCATCGGCCCTCCCGATCGAGGCGAAACCTGTCGTGCCCCAATACACATGTCCAGGGCGGCGAGCCAATCGTCGCATCGCGCTCGCCGCATGTCCGTGAGGCTGCGCCTGGAGGATCGCGACGAGACAACGAGTTCCCGCGAGCTCCAACGAGCAGGCGAGCTGGAGTGCGGCACTCGCCGACGCATTCCCTGTCGAGCACGCGGCGCGCGTTCGTGCGTCGGCGGGCGACTCACATTCGACGCTCCACGTGAACGTGGCGCCGACCGAGCCGGCCGTCGCCCGCCCGGCAACCGCGCCATGTGGCGCGTTCGTCGATGCACCGCGGAGATGCATGGCCTCCACCGGGGCGACCGCGACGCACGACATCGCGACGAGGGTCGGGACGGAGGACGAAAAGAACGAGGGGATGCGAGCGTTCATGGCCGGTCCATCGGGGGCGTGCGATGACGTGGTTCAGGACTCTGACGGGACACCGCGACGCTGGGTGCCGCTGACCTTGACGACAGTCAGTCGCGGATTGGAGCGCCAAGGATCGCACGACGGCCCCGAGCACGAAAGTCAATTCGACGAGCGCGCGATTGCGGATTTCGCTCTGAACGCTTCGTCGCGAGCACCGTGAACTTGATCCGTTCGTGCGCTGCGAGGTGCTTCGCAGGCCCGTCGCGGCGAGCGGGTTCAGCCCAGCCCGAGCAACCGCCGCGCATTGCCGCGGAAGATCAGCTCCTGGTTCACGGCGTCGACACCGATCGTGGCGAGCACGCGCTGCTGTTCCTCGCAGCGATCGCGGCGCCAGCCGGCGGGGAACGTGTTCGAATCCGTGCCGAACAGGATGCGCGAGGGGCCGAAGACCTCGAGCGCGCGTTCGAAGACCTGCGCCAGCGTCGGCTTGGGGATGTGCAGCGCGGTCCACGAGTTCGAGGAGCTCGTGTCCACGAACACGTTGGGACACTGCGCGCCGGCGATGAGCGTCTCGCGGAACAGTCCCGCGCCGAAGTGGGGGATGACGAAGCTCGCGTGCGTGTGCGCGTTCGCGGCCGGGATGACGTTCAGGGGATCGGCGTAGCGGACGTCCTGCGTGCGCGGCAGCTCGAGCAGGTCGCGCAGCTTGACCACCAGGACGCCGCAGTGCACGTAGACGATCGAACGCAGCTCGTCGAGCACGCTGAGCAGCGGTGCGGCCTCCGGTCCGTCGATCTTGAAGTGGTGCAGCGCGGGGA
This sequence comes from Planctomycetota bacterium, assembly GCA_044228975.1. Lineage (GTDB taxonomy): Bacteria > Planctomycetota > UBA1135 > UBA1135 > JADJNY01. The sequence goes on from JBGATX010000234.1 coordinate 5,698, forward strand.
AGACGAGCACGCCGCGGATCTTCTGCTCCTCGAGCAGCGTGCGCACGCGCGCAACGACGCCCTCGACGCGCGGATTGACGAGCGCGAACGCCGAGATGCGGCCGTTCGAGAGCGCAGCTGCCTCGATCACGGCCGGCAGCTCTTCGGCGACGCTGGCGAAGGTGCACAGATGGCGCACGTTCTTCTTGTCGAGCTCGGCGATCCAGCGCGCGAGGTGCTCGGGCACGCTCGCGCCGGGGATCTCGATGCCGGTCTTGCGCGAGACCTCGCGCAGCTTGTCCTCGACCGATCCCGGCCGTGGAGACTGCTTCGCCAGCGCTTCGAAGTACGCGCGGCAGAAGAAGTGCGAGTGGAAGTCGATGATCGGCATGCGTCGTCCTCTCTTCTCTTCGGATCTCTCGCGCGGGGCGCGGAACGGAGCGCGAGCGTGCCCGCGAGAGCGTCAATCCTCTCGCAGCGCGCGCGCGAGCGCACGCAGGCGCGCGGGCAGACCGAGCACGTGGAACGGCAGTCCGCGCGTGCCGTACAGATCGAGCCCGCCCTTGACCGGATCTCGCGCGAGAGCTTGCCTGAGGATGCGCCTCGGAGCCATCGGATAGGGCGCGGCGGTCGCCTTGCCGAGCGTGAAACCCTGCGCGGCGAGAAAGTCGAGCAGCTCGGAGGGCTGCGTTCCGCGCAGCGCATACGGCCAGAACTCGATCAGGAGGGCGCACTCGGCGCTCTTCTCGAGCAGCTGCCGCGCGCCCTGCAGCGCGAGCCACTCCGAACCCTGCGTGTCGATCTTGATCACGCGGCACGGCCCCTCGACGCGCTCGTCGACGCGCGCGAGCTCGATCTCGAGCGTGCGCGCGCCCCGCATGTCCGCTGGCGCCGCGCCGTCGGTGTCGAGCACGCGGTTGTCGCCGAAGTTCGCCGGCGCGAGCGCGATGCGCGCCTTGCCAGCGCGATCCGAGGCCGCGCAGCGGTGCAGCACGGCGCGCCCGCCGCGCGACTGCGCGGCTCGCTGCGCGCGCTCGAGATTGCGCTCGCACACGTCCGCGATCTCCGGCACGGGCTCGAAGCAGTGCACCTCGCAGCCCGCGAGCACCGCCAGCGCGCCGTACCAGCCGACGTTCGCGCCGAGATCGAGCACGCGCGTTCCCGGCCGCAGGTGCGCGCGGAACAGTGCCGTTTCATGCGCCTCCCACACGCCGCGCTCGATGGCCGGGCCGATCAGGAGGTCGCCTTCGAGCACTTCGAAATCGATGCCGAGCAGCGGGGCGCGCACACTGCGCGTCGGGAGCGTCATGCGCTCAACGTAGCGAGGCGCGGCACGGATGGCGAGGCGCGCGCCTCGCGGCGGTGCGCGAGCGCCGGGATCCGAGCGCGCGCCGCGCGACGCGCAGGCTCAGCGCAGGCTCGCGCCGCCGCCCGTGACGTAGGCGAACTCGTCGCCCCAGTTGCGCTCAGAGCACTTGAAGAAGCCCGGGTTCTTCTCGGCGAACTCCGCCGTTTCGAAGTTCTTGATGCCCAGGACGAAGAACGGGCCGTCGCCCTTGCAGCCGTACGAGCTCTTGTCGAACACGTAGTAGCGGTACTGGTACGTGTCGTCGTTGACCGGGTCGTGCGGCATCTCGGCCAGGTAGCCCTTCTCGACCAGCTCGGGGATGAAGTCGCCGTCGTGCGAGACGTCCCAGCCGCCGAAGGCCGCGTTCTGCTTGTGCGCCGGCCAGCGGCCGTGATCGAGATAGAACTGGTCGAGCGCGTCGCGGATCGCGTGCGCGTCGCTCAGGCGGCGCGCGTCGCGCGCGGAGGCCATGCGGTTGGCGACGCGCGGGATCAACGCGCCGGCCAGGATGGCGAGGATCGAGATCACGACCACCAGCTCCATCATCGTGAAGCCGGACTTGCGAGTGGGGTTCGTCATGGGAGGTGGAGCGCATGCCCGACGCTCGCGAAGCGCTCCCGCGCCCGGTTCGGCGCGGCCGGTTCAGCGCGGAAGGATCGCGTCGGGGAACGAGTCGGTATCGGA
>JBGATX010000235.1:0-7660 GCA_044228975.1 Planctomycetota bacterium
TCGACGTGCGCTAGCGCACAATGGGCTTTTGCCGCAGCGGCGCTAGCCTGCCGAGGGGCCGGTTCCGACGATGGTGCCGGCGCGCGCGGTGGCGGGCACGAATCCAAGCCGCTCTGCTTCCGCGGGGCTGGAGAGGAAGACGAGATGGTCGGGCCGTACCTTGCGCAGCTCGGTCGAGGTGGGCTCGTGCCAGTGCATCGTGGTCGAGCAACCCACCACCACGAGCGCAAGTTCGTGCGAGCAGTAGCCGCAGTGCACGCGCAATGGCCAGCGGGATCCGATGCGATAGAGCGGAACCACGTGACGGCTTTCCGTGCGGGAGATGCAGGTCGCGTTCGCGCACGGATTGGGCCCGACCTGCACGGGAAGCAGCCGGCTCGCCACGACGGTATCCGTCGCCAAGTCGGGGAGCCGTCCGAGCAGTGCCGCGAGGATCGCCATGCGGATCGGAACGCCGCGAGCTGCCTGCTTGAAGTAGATCGACCTCGGATCGCTGTCGACCTCGTCGCTGATCTCGTCGCGGCGCGGCAATGGGTGCATGACGACCGCGTCGCGCAGCGGTTCCGCGGAGAGTTCGCGTTTGCCCAGTTGGACGAAGGACTCGAGCTGGGATCCTTGCGGATGACGCTCGGTCTGCGGTCGCGTCATGTAGAGCGCATCGACCCGGCCGACCGAAAACCCTCGCGCGTCGGTGAAGAGGGATAGCTGGTGCGGCTTCTGAGGCGTGAGATAGACCGCGTCGGTCTCGGCGGCGATGTCGCCGAGACTCTTGGCGTCCGCGCGCTGCGGCTCGACGCCGAATTCCTCCCGCAACCGTTGCAGCACGTAGTCTGGCATCTCGAAACCGGGTGCCGGTACGCAGATGACGTTCGCCCCGAAGCGCGCCAGCGCGTAGGCGAACGAGTGGATCGTGCGGCTGTAGCGCAGGTCGCCCGCGAGCACGACATCGAGGCCCTCGATGTGTCCGCGCTCGATCCACAGGTTGTAGAGATCGCAGAGAGTCTGGGTCGGGTGCTCGTGACTGCCGTCACCCGCGTTGATCACGGGCACGCTCGCGTACTGGGAGGCGAGTCGTGCCGCACCTTCGCTGGCGTGGCGCAACACGATGATGTCGGCGTAAGCACCGCTGACGACGCGGACCGTGTCGGCGAGCGACTCCCCCTTCGACGCGCTCGTGTTGCGCATGTCGGCGGCCGTGATCACACCACCGCCGAGGCGGAGCATCGCGGATTCGAACGAGAGGCGCGTGCGCGTCGAGGCCTCGTAGAAGAGGCTCGCCGAGATCATCCCCGGGCACAGCGACGCAAAGGCCCGCAGATCGGCCGCGAAGCGGCGCGCGTGCGCGAATAGGGCTCGGATCTCGTCCTGCGAGAAGTCGTCGATCGAGACGAGATGGCGCGGTCCCGGCATGTTGGATGCCGCACCCAGAGTAGGCAAACGCGCGGGTGATGGCAACGCGGGAGAGAGCTCAGTCCATCCACGCTTCGAGCCTTCGCAGGAGCCGCGAGTCGGCACCGTCGATCCGAAGCTCGCGCAGCAGTTCCAAGAGGTCAGCATCCGCGGGAACGGGCGCGCCCTGCTGCCAGGCGCGCTCGGGAAGGGCGAAATGATCGCAAAACAGCTCGCGGATCTGCTCGCGGGCCGCATGGGGATCGAAGAGCGCCGAAACTGCCGCTCGCGCTTGACCTGGATCGCGATCCGCATGAGTGCGCACGACCACGACCGCGGGCGCCGCTGGTGCGTCGACGGCCTGGCCCACGGGTACGAGCCAGAACACGAGGTCCGCGGCTCGCGCGGCGGCTCTCGCGAGCAACTGACCCGCGCGCTCCACGCCATCGGCCGGGTCGGCAGGTAGCGTGCGTTCGCCCGCGCCATCCCAGAGTTCGACCGGCCACTCCCCCAGCAGCGCTGGCTCGCGCAGCACGTCCCGCGTCGTGCCCTCCCGGTCGCTGGTGATCGCGCGCGGACGTCCGAGCAGCACGTTGAACAAGGTCGACTTGCCCGCGTTGACGGGACCGGCGAGCAGCACGCGCGCGGGCCGCGACAGGAATCGCGCACGCCGGCCGTTCTCGAGCAGGCGATCGAGTCGTTCCTCTCGGCGCGTGGGCTCGACCTCGCACAGCTCGCGCAAGGCGCGCGCGAGCGCTCCCTCAGCCTGATCGAGCCACGTGCGCGCCGCGGACTCGCACGGAGCGTCGCGAACGAGTTCGGCGAAACTCGGTGCGCGAGCAAGAGTCGGCTCGCTCTCGACCTGCACTCCATGTCGCTCACGGAGCCAGAGTCGAAGTTCGCGCACGAGCGGGACGCTGGCGTGCGTGTGCAGTTCGACGTCGTCGCTCGCGAGCGGCGCCACGACGATCTCGTCCAGGCAATCCGCTCCCCGGCGCAGGCGTGCGAAGGCCGGTTGCCCGATGGCCAGCGAGCGCCCGACGAGTTGCTCGGCGAGCAGCAACGAGCCCGGACCGTGCAGGGCGAGCACGGAGACTCCGCCGGTTGCCGCGCTGGTCGTCTCGCGCAACTGCACGTTCATCGCGCATCCCGAAGGTCTTCGCGCAACGCCGCGAGCAGGCCGAGATGAACGAGTTCGGGCACGCTGCGTGTCGTGCGATCCGCGAGCAGCTCTGCCGGAGCGAGAAGCCCGGCTGCGCCACCTGTGAACACGACGCATGCGCCCTGGAGCCCGGCTTCCTCGCCGACGGCGCGCACGAGCTCGCGCACGGCGCCGCGTAGCCCGAAAACGATGCCGGCGCGCAGGGCCTCGGCGGTGTCGCGGCCCAGCGCACGAGCTCTCGCGTCCACAACCACCTCGAACAGGCGTGCGCCGCCGCGCGCCAGTGCTTCGCTCAGAAGGCGCGGACCGGGCGCGATCGCGCCGCCAAGGAAACACGGCCCATGCTCGGCGTCGACCCGCAACGCGTCGACGGTGACGCACGTGCCCGCGTCCACCACGATCGCATCGGCGTGCAGGAGCTCGAACGCGCCGCGCGCGGCGAACACGCGATCGCGACCGACGCGCGCGGGTTCGCGAACGTGCAGTTCGATTCCGGGTGAGATCCCGTCGCGGAACCGGTCGCCGAGTCGGGAGCGCAACCACGTCACGATGCGGGTTTCCAGCTCCCGCGAGCCGACCGCGGAGAGGGCGACGCGCTCGACGTCACCGATCGAATCGAACGCGTCGGCCAACCCGTCGAGCAAAGTGGTGTCGAGTGCGAGATCGCGGCGTGCGTCCATGCTCGGTTGGATCGCAGCCGGATGTGACCACGAGCGCAGCTTGAGCCTGGAGTTCCCTAGATCGAGGGTGACGAACGCGCCCGACACGCCAGCATCCTACGCGCGGCGACCGGCAGTCGAGCTCGCGGTCAGTGCTGCGGCGACTGGAACACCATCGTGCGCTGGCGTCCGCGATTCTCGACGATGACCTCCCAGCTCGTGTACTCGTCCTTGTGGTTCTTCACGAACTGGATCGCCTCGGAAACGCTGGTGACGGGGTTCCCGTTGATGCTGCGGATGACGTCTCCAGCCTGGGCTCCGTGGCGCTCGACGATCGACCCGGAGGTCACGGACTTGATCTCGATGCCGTCGTACTTGCCGGTGCGCGGGTCCTTGTGACGTTCGTGGCGCACATCGCGGCTCAGGATCGTGTCCCAGCTGTTCTCGAACTCCTTGGCATCCTCGGTACCGAGCCGGAAGCGGCCATTGCCCGTCGCGGTGGTCCTTTCGGGATTCCAGGCGGGCAGTTCCGCCTTCGGAACTCCGCCGAGCTTGGGCATCATCACGCCGTTCGGGCCCACCTCGACAATGCGCGTCTTCGGATCGAACTCGATCGCCGCGAGCGTCTCGTTGGCCCGCTTGCCATCCTTGAAGGCGAAGACCACGCCCTCGGCGCTGATCGAGTGCACCGTCGCGTAGTCGTGCGGCGCGTGCAGCGTGTCGCCCGTGCGCAGGAGGAAATTGCCCGTCGGCGACTTCAACGTCACCTGAGCGGTCGGCTTGTACTTGACCCAGATCGCCGAGCCCTTTTCGTTCGAGGCGTCGACGATGACGCTCTGGATGCGCAGCAGGTCCTTCACCGGGGTGTAGACCTGCGGCGGCGGCGTCGCGGTGGTGTCGACGGTCGCCTGGACGACGACCTGCTTGCCGGTCCAGTTCAGGTGCTTGCAGTGCCCATCCTTGCACTTGTCGCAGCTCGGCAGGACGAGTCGGCGCACGTCCTCGTAGTTCACCAGCTCGTCGGCCTTGGCCTGCACGACCTCGACGCTCTGGAGCGCGCGCGTCACCAGCTCGGGACTGGCCTGGCGGGGCATCCCCCGGTACGCCTTGATGAAATCGAAGACGTAGTAGGCGAGGCCGGCCGTCAGCACGCCCGCGGCGAGCCACGAGAGAAACTTGATCTGCGCAATGCTCATGGGGACTCCGCCGGCATCCTAGCCCGCCATCCACGCTTGGACGAGCACAACGGAGCGCGGCGCGCGCATCGACGCACTCTGCGCACGTGTATTCCCGGCGCCTATTCCCGTCGCTGAAGTCGAAGGCTGTCGGGTCCGGCAGGGCGCTGGGCCGCGCCGGTCGTGTCGATGCGCGCCGCGCTGCCAGTGATCCCGCGCAGCGCCAGGACGAGTTCTTCCGGCCGGTCGCTCGCGGCCAAGGCATCGTTGAGCTCGACCTTGCGCTCCTGGACGAGCCGCTTCAGGCACATGTTGAACGAGACCAGGCCGCGCTCGGTTCCCGAGTCGATGACCCGACCGAGCTCACCGGTCTTGCCCTCGGCCAGCAGCTCGCGCACGTGCGGCGTCGACAGCAGGAGCTCGAATGCGGGCAGGAGACCGCGGCCGCCCGCTCGAGGGATGAGGCGCTGGCTCTGCACTCCGGCCAGGTTCTCGGCCAGTCGCTGGCGCACCTGGCGGTGCTGCTCCGATCCGAAGAAGGAGAGGATGCGCTCGATCGTCTGCGGCGCGTTGACCGTGTGCAGCGTCGACATCACGAGGTGTCCGGTCTCCGTGGCGTCGAGCGCCGCCGTCACGGTCTCCGCATCGCGCATTTCCCCGATCAGGATCACGTCGGGGCTCTGACGCAGCGCGTGGCGCAGGCCGTCGTGGAAGTTCGGGCAATCCGTGCCGATCTCGCGCTGGCTGATGACGCAACGATTCTCGGCGTAGAGGAGCTCGACGGGATCCTCGAGCGTCACGATGTGGCGCTCGACGTTCTCGTTCATGTACTGGATCATCGCCGACAGCGTCGTCGACTTGCCCGAGCCGGCGATGCCGGTGACGAGCACGATGCCGCGCTTGCGCATCGCGAGCTTCTTCAGCGTTTCCGACGGCAATTCCAGGTCGTCCAGGCGCGGCGCCTCTTCGCTGATGCGACGCAGGACGACGGCGGGCTCGCCCATCTGGCGGTAGGCATTGAGTCGGAAACGACCGAGGCCGTCGAGCTGCAGCGCGGAATCGACCGAGCCTCGCTCTCGCCACTGCTCCATGCGCGCGGGACCGACGATGCCCTCGAGCACCTCGAACAACGGGCCGGAGGCCGGCACGCTTCCCGGCAGGAATCCGATGCGCCCGTCGACGCGCAGCGACGGTCGACCGCCAGCGCGCAGGATCAGGTCGCTCGCACCCGTTTCGCACATCAAGCCCAGCCAGGCTTCGAGCATGTGACGCGGCGATGCGCTCGCCGGCGGCAGCGACTTCACCGCCATCTCGATCGTGATCGGACCGGTCGCCGCCGGTGTCGCGGGCACGCGCGAGGGCATGATCGACGGCGGATCCTGAGCGCGGACCTCGGCGAGCGGCGCGTCAGGGCGCTGAGGTCCGGCGTAGCGCGAAAGGCCATGCCCGCCGAGAGCCTCGGCGACGTCGCGAAAGCTGAGCTCGTCGTCGGGGATCGGATCCTGGGCGGGCACGACCGGCAAGATCGGCCAGCCCGATCACGGGTCTTGAGCCGCAGCGCGGAAAGCCTTTCCGCCGTCGACCGAGTCTTCCGTAGCACGGTCCCCGCGCACGAAGCGCCGGGCCTCGACCAGCACCTCGCGCAGTCCGCGCCGCTGCGCAGCGGAGACCCTCCACACCTTGCTCCCGGCCTCGCGCTCGAGCGCCTGGGCTCGCAGCTCCGCCTCCGGACCTTCGACCTTCGAGGCGACCAGGATGCGAGGCTTGCGCGCAAGCGCCGGGGAGAACGCGGCGAGTTCGGCCTCGATCGTGCGCCACGCCGCGAGCGGCTCCGCGTCGGCTGACGGCGAGCAATCGACGAGATGCAGCAGTGCGCGGCAGCGCTCGACGTGGCGCAGGAACTTGTATCCGAGACCGTGCCCCTCGGATGCGCCCTCGATCAACCCGGGCAGGTCCGCGAGCACGAGCGTCTCGTTGTCCGACAACGCCGCGATTCCCACCTGCGGAGCGAGCGTGGTGAACGGATAGTCGGCGATCTTCGGCGTCGCCGCCGTCACCGCCGCAAGAAACGTCGACTTGCCCGCGTTGGGCAGTCCGAGCAGCCCGACCTCGGCGACGAGCTTGAGCTCCAGCCGCAACAAGCGTCGCTCGCCGCTGCGTCCACGCTCGGCGTGACGCGGAGTCTGGCGCACGGCGGTCGCGAAGCGCGCGTTGCCACGACCGCCACGTCCTCCACGAGCGATCACGAGGCGCTGACCTTCGCGCGCGAGGTCGCGCAGCAAGTTGCCGCGCGCCGCGTCGAAGATCTGCGTTCCGATCGGCACCTCGAGCACGAGGTCGGCACCGGTTCTGCCGGACTTCAGCTTGTGCTGCCCCGCGTCGCCGTCCGGTGCGCGGTAACGATGCCGTCGGCCGACGGGCAGGAGCGAATTGAGCCCGGAACTGGCGACGAGGATGACGCTCCCCCCGCGCCCGCCGTCGCCGCCGTCGGGCCCGCCGAACGCGACGAACTTCTCGCGGTGGAAGGCGACGATGCCGTCGCCGCCCCTGCCGGCGACCACTTCGATCTCGGCTTCATCGCGGAACATTCGTGGCTGGCCCTCGAATCAGCGCGCCCCGCACGCGCGAGGAACTCGCGCGAGCAGGGCGGCGGTGGAAGCGTTCCGTGCTCAGGATCCCGCCGGAAGGGGGTCGATGTGCACCTTGCGGTTGCTTTGGAAGCGAACGGTGCCGTGCGCGCGGGCGAACAACGTGTAGTCGCTGCCCATGCCGACGTTGCGGCCGGGATGGAACACGGTGCCGCACTGGCGGACGATGATCGTTCCCGATCCGACGACCTGGCCGCCGTAGCTCTTGATGCCGCGGAACTGCGGGTTCGAATCGCGGCCGTTGCGCGTGGAGCCTTGACCTTTTTTGTGTGCCATTGGGGTCGTCCTCTATGCGTGGATCGCGGTGATCTTGACCTGGGTGTAGCTTTGCCGGTGTCCGCGCTTCTTGCGGTGATTCTTGCGCCGTTTGAAGCGGAACACGACGAGCTTGGGGCCGCGCGAGACGCCGACGACCTCGCCGGAGACGGTCGCGCCAGCGACGAGCGGCTTGCCGACGGTGATCTGGCCCTCATGGCCGACGAGCAGCACTTCGTCGAAGGTCACCTTCTGACCCGGCTCGAGTTCGTCGTCGAGAGCCACCACCACGACGTCGCCTTGGCGAACGCACGTCTGACGGCTCTTCCTTTGGATGATGGCGTACAACGTTGAATTCCTTGGCTGCCGCGG
>JBGATX010000236.1:0-7575 GCA_044228975.1 Planctomycetota bacterium
GCGAGACGCAGCTCGCGACCTTCGCGCGCATCCAGGACATCGAACGCGCGGTCGCGCGCGAGCGCGCGATCCCATTGTGCGACTGCGGCCCGCTGATCGTCGCCGAGGTCGAGCGCGTGTGGAACGAGAGCGCGCAGGACGCCGAGCCGTCGCCGCGCGAGTCGCCGCAATGGCGTTGGAGACAAGGAGCCGACGGCAAGTGGCGCAAGGACCTCTTCCACAACGACGTGCACCCCTACGACGAGGGCTCGGCGCTGATCGCGCGCGTCGTCACGGACTGGCTGCTCGCGTCGAAGCTCTTGCCGGGTTCGTGAGGCGCGAACGGCACCGCAAGTGCCGCCCGTGAAGGTCCGAGTTCTCTTTCACGGACTGTGCCTCACCGGGGCTCTTGGGATACGGCCGGGACGCACTGTCTCCCGCTGGAACCGTGCGACCCTCAGTCGGCCGTGCGACTCGGAGCGGCGAAACAGAGTGTGGACGTCTCGGATCGTGGCCGGGGCAGCCAAAGTTGCGAGCGCAGTCCCAGACTGCCTTCACCGGAATGTACAGCTATCCAGCGCGCCCAAGCCATCCGAGCCGGCGCTCGCCCATTCGAGCGCGCCGACTACGAGCGCTCGGGACGCGTAAGCCTACGCGCAATGGGGTGAAGGAGAAGCACGCTTTTCTTCCTTGCCGCCGAGAGGGGGGGGGAACGTATTCTCCCGACCATGTCCCGTACCGTCGGAGTGACGTTGATCGTCGTGGTGGGCATTCTCGGCTTCCTCGGATCGAAGCGGTTTCTGTCGCGCCGCCCCGCCGAGGGAACCACCGAGAGCGGATTAGATGCCCCCCAAGTGAAGAGTACACCTGAAGAAAGAACGGACCGGACTTCTGATGGCGAGAATCGATCCTCAATCGACGTTGAGTCATCAGAGGCAGCGCGAAACGTTCTTGGAGGCGCGAACGGCTCGGTAACCAAGGATGCTCCGAAGCGCGAGACCCGAGAGGATGAGACACGCCGGTTCCTGACTACTGCGTTGCGAGAGCTGGAAACGGCTACACCGCAGGAGCAATTCTGGTGCGCTCAGCGAGTCCTGATCACTAGCATCGCGGCGATCATGGACGCTGCAGGAACTTCGACACCCACGCCGCAAGGCCCGCATGTGCTCGAGGAGACGAAGGGCTCGTTTACGTTCCTGTACAATCAACGGACCTACAAGTTCCGAGAGGGCGCGTTTCCGGAGTATGACGACTTCATGAAAGTCTGGGATCATCGTGAGAATACCGGGCCGAGGTCGATTGCAGACATGGATCCTGCTGGGACGTGGAATTCGGGCACGCGTGAACTCCAACTGGACCCGCAGACAATCCAGCAGATCAAGATCCGAGCGGCGGAGGCCGCTGCGGTCCTCGGTCCGGGCAGGTGAGTGAGAAACTAGACCTTTTGAAACCACGGAGACTCCCATGCTGATGACGCATTTCGTGCTGACGGTAGTCGCATCGACTCTCGCTGTCAGAATCCTGCCGCATCCTTCCGTCGCCCAGGTTCCCAACTGCCCTGATGTCTGCACCGGATCCAAAGTGGACAATCCCAACGGCGCTCTGCCCGCGGGCACGCAGTTGATCGTGGTCGTTGGAACGCCGTCGAACGGTGCGGGTACGGAGGGATGCAATGCCACATGTTCGCCCTGCAAGATGGGCGTGGCTGTCTCCTTCTATGGGAATGACACGGGCAACTGCGTCACACTCGACCACGGAGGTTCAGGCTGGATCCCGCCGCTCGTCAAGTACAATAGGATTGGGTGGCTCTACACACAGTGTGACGGCTCCGCAGATTGCCTTTCCGTGCGAATCGGCGACTGCGCATCCTTGCCAGGAGGCTTCGTCTACTCCGAGGACATTTGCCTGTTCTGCGCCTGCTGACGCCGCGGATGAGCCCTTGAAGCACGTCCGAGCAGCCCGCCGAAGCAGCGACCATCCGAACCAACTCTCGCCGGCCATCCCCGAGAGCCCGTGTCGACTTTCGTCGCGACCGCGCAGTCGGACATGGGGCGGAAGTCGAGACTGGCGTGGCGAACTCCGCAATGGACGGACGTCAGCGCATGGTGGACGATCGGAGTGCGCATCCGCGCACGGGGTGGAGCGCTTTTGAACGCGCCAGGCCTCGCTCCGTCGCTCGCCGTCGAACGTAGTCTCGGCCTCGCAGGTGCAAAACGCGCCGCCGCGCGCTAACTAGGGCGCTCACGCGCTTGCGCCAGCGCGACTTGACCGCCGATGAACCGACGCCTGCTCCTCTCCGCGCTCGCTTGCGCTCTCGCGCTGGCCTGCGACAAGCCGCAAGGCACGTCCGCGGGCGACGCGAACGACATCGCCGGGCTGCTGCATCCCGGGACGAAGGGTCTGGTCGTCCAGAACCCCTTCGGCAACCGGCCGAACTTCTTCGACTTCGAACGCGTGAGCTACGGCACGCAGGCGCGCCACGTGTTCCAGATCAAGAACGAGGAGCCGCGCACGACCACGATCCTCGACGCGCTGCCGAGCTGCGGCTGCTTGCGGCCGATCGTGCAGTACAAGAATGCGCAGGGCGAGCTCGTCGTCGGCATGCGCAACAGCGAGACCGTGCTCGCGATCCCCGCGGGCACGACGTTCGAGCTGATCTGCGAGATCGACACGACCTTCGTCGAGCAGATGAACCTCGACAAGCTGGTGCAGGTGCGACTGCGCACCGATTCGACCGTCGTGCCCTTCATCGCCTTCGAGCTGCACATCGTCGTCGAACGTCCGTTCCGCGCCGTGCCGGGCATCTTCGAGCTCGGCGAGATCGCGCGCAGCGCCGGCAAGAGCGCTCACGCCGACGTCTCGCCCGAATCGCCGGCGCAGAAGCAGCGCATCCTGCGCGTGGCGAAGGTCGAGGGCCCGTTCGAGGCGAGCTGCGACGCGACGCACGTCAACGGCGTGGACTACTGGCTCGTGAACGTGTCGGCGCGGCCCGATCTGCCGCTCGGTCCCGTGCACGGCAGGCTGCTGCTCGCGACGAGCGGTCCCGATGGAACCGGCGAGGGCGAGCCCTTCGAGATCCCGATCCACGGCACGGTCGTGCTCGACGTCACGCCGCATCCGGGTCTCTTCGCCTTCGGCAGCTTCCCGACCGGCAAGCAGAAGAGCTGTTCGGTCACGCTCGACGCCGTGGCCGCGGGCGAGCGCTTCGCCTTCCTCGGCGCGCAGGTCAACGGCACCGGCGCCGATCGCATCCGGCTCGTGCGCACGGCCATCGACGCCGATGCGAACGACCGCGCGAGCTCGTGGACGATCGAGCTCACGGCGATGACCGACTTCCCCTTAGTAGCGCGATTCGCGCCGCGACGCATGACTCTCTCGCGCGCGGAGGGCAGGATGCCTGCCATGCAACGCTTCGAGCTCTTCACCGACGGTGCGTGCATCGGCAACCCAGGCCCCGGCGGCTATGGAGCCGTGCTCGTCGGGCCGGGCGGCCGGCGCGAGCTCTCGGGCGGCTTCCGGCGCACGACGAACAACCGCATGGAGATCTATGCCGCGATCGCGGCCCTGCGCGCGCTCGAGCAGCCGGCGCAAGGCGTGCTCTACAGCGATTCGCGCTACGTCGTGGACGCCGTGGCGAAGGGCTGGGCGCGCGGCTGGCGCGCGAAACGCTGGATGCGCACGAAGAGCGAGCGCGCGCTGAACAGCGACCTGTGGCAGCTCGTGCTCGAGCTGCTCGAGCCGCACTCGATCCGCTTCCAGTGGGTGCGCGGACATGCGGGGCACGTGGAGAACGAGCGCTGCGATCGCCTGGCGAACGCCGCGGCGCGCGGGGCGGAGCTCGCTCCCGATCACGGCTATGAGCGACCATCCACGACGCCGCACGCGACGCTGTTCGAGTCGGATGCCTGACGGGCGCGCGACGCACGCAACGCGCGGATCCAGGCGCGCTCGAGCGACGCCCGCCGTCGCCGGACACGATGGCCGGGTCGATCGCAAGGCGTAGACCGTTTCGAATCGCAGCGAGCGCGGGAGCGCATCGAGGGCCCTCGCGACGTTCGAATTCGCGCACTCGGACCGCCGATCTGGCCGACGCGCGCATCGAATGCGAGAGCGGTCGCGCGGCGTCCGCGCTGGATGCTCTCGCGGGTCGAAGTTGCGCCGCAGGGAAAGCGCGTCAAGTTTCGCGGCCCGCCCGAAGTCCGACGATCCCGATGCCACGCTGGAGAGCTCGCCGGCATCATGGACGCGGAGGCTCGTTCATGCGTCACACAGTCCTCGGTTTCGTCGTCGCACTCGCAGTCGTTCGCGCGGCCGCCGCGCAGAGCCCGTGCCTCGAATGGTCGAACGAGTTCGCCACGAGCGCCTTCCAGGGCGAAGCCTTCGCGCTCGCGGAGTTCGACGACGGCAGCGGCAACGCGCTCTACGTCGCCGGCGCGCTGCAGCGTGCGTGCGACGTGCCGGTCGCGGGTGTCGCGCGCTACGACGGGAGCGCGTGGACGAACGTCGGCGCCGGCATCCCCGGCGGACTCGTGACGGCGCTGTGCGTCTTCGACGACGGCGGCGGCGCGAAGCTCTACGCCGGCGGCACGTTCGCCACGGCGGGAGGCGTCGCGGCGGCGAACATCGCCGCTTGGGACGGCAGTGCGTGGACGCCGCTCGCGAGCGGGCTCGACGGCGCCGTCCAGGCGCTCGCCGTGCACGACGACGGCCCCGGAGGAACGGGTCCGGCGCTCTACGCCGGCGGCGCGTTCACGCATTCGGGCGCGACCGCGCTCGCGCACGTCGCGCGCTGGGACGGATCGAGCTGGACGGCGCTCGGCGCCGGCACGGACGACGTCGTGTACGCGCTCGCGTCGCACGACGACGGCAGCGGAGCGGCGCTCTTCGCCGGCGGCGCGTTCGGCACCGCCGGCGGCGCGGCCGCGAGCCGCATCGCACGCTGGCAGGGCGGCGCGTGGAGCGCGCTCGGCTCCGGTCTCGACAACGTGGTGCTCGCGCTGCGCGTGCACGACGAGGGCGCGGGAGCGCGACTCTTCGCCGGCGGCCTGTTCTCGTTCAGCGGTTCCTTGCTCACGCTGCACGTCGCGCGCTGGGACGGTGGCGCGTGGAGCGCGCTCGGCGGCGGAATCAACAACGACGTGTACGCGCTCGCGAGCTTCGACGACGGCGGCGGCGCGCGGCTCTACGGCGACGGCGCGCAGGGCTCGACGTCCGCGTGGAACGGCGCCGCGTGGAGCGCGCTCGGCGCGCATGCCCTGGCGGTGCGCGCGCTGCAACCGTCGAGTGTCGCGGGCGGCGCGCGCCTCTACGTCGCGGGCGGATTCGGCTCCATCGGCGGGATCATGTCGAAGCAACTCGCGACCTACGGCGACGGACGCTGGGCGCCCGCGTGCGCGAACGCGGGGCTCGACGGTCCGAGCTACGCGTTGGAGGTCTTCGACGACGGCACCGGCGCGAAGCTCTGCGTCGCGGGCAACTTCCAGAACGCCGGCGGCGTGCCGGCTCGCGCGATCGCGAGCTACGACGGCGCGAGCTGGTCGGCGCTCGGCAGCGGTGTCACGCTCGGCGGAAGCGGCACGAGCTCCGTGCGCGACATGCAGGCCTTCGACGACGGCTCGGGTCCCGCGCTGTACGTCGGCGGCTCGCTCACGCTCGCGGGCGGCCTCGCCGTGAACCGCGTCGCGCGCTGGAACGGAAGCGCGTGGTCCGCGCTCGGCGCCGGACTGCCGGACACCGTCACTTCGTTGTGCGTGTTCGACGACGGCGGCGGAGCGAAGCTCTACGCCGCGCTCGATCGCGTCGCCAATCAGCCCGCGGTCCACGTGTGGAACGGCGCGAGCTGGTCACCGATCGCGACGACGAATTCGCTCGCGGGCCGCGCGACGAAGCTGCTCGTGCACGACGACGGCGCGGGGCCCAAGCTCTACGCTGCCGGCGCGATGACGATCTCGGGCGTGAACCACCATGTCGCGCGCCTCGACGGCACGGCGTGGACGGGGATCGCGCAGTCCCTGTGCTGCGGGTCCGACGACCTGATCTCGTACAAAGCAAGGCCGGACAGCGCGCCTCGCCGACGTCGGCTGGTGGAGCAGCAACGGACCGTTCCCGCTGACCTACTTCGTGCTGCGCGAATGGGACGGCGCGACGTGGACGCTGCGCGGACTGATGCCCGGTAGCGGCACGGCGTCGGGTTTCGCGCAGTGCGCCGCGCTCTTCGACGACGGCCAGGGCGAAGGGCCGTTGCTCCACATCGGTGGCTACTTCCTCGCGCTCGACGGCGTGCCTCTGTCGCACCTCGCGCGCTGGAACGGAGCGACGTGGAGCGCGCTCGGCGCGGGCATCTTCGACACGCAGTTCCCGATCCCCAATGCGACGGCGCTCCAGTCCTTCGACGATCGCCGCGGGGGCGGACCCGACCTCTTCGTCGCCGGCTGGTTCGACTTCGCCGGCGGCCAGTCGTCGAGCTACATCGCGCGCTGGAGCGGTTGCGAGCCGGGAGAACGATTCTGCACGGGCGACGGCCTCGATCCGCAGGTGACGACCGACTGCCCGTGCTCCAACCCCGGCGCGGGCGGGCACGGCTGCTCGTGGTCGAACAACCCCGCGGGCGCGGAGCTCGTCGCGCTCGGCTCCGCGAGCGCCGACAGCGTGCTCCTCACGGCGAGCGCGATGCCGCTGAACGGCTCGAGCACGATCTTCCTGAAGGGCGACGTGAACACCGCGACCGGCGTCGTGTTCGGCGACGGCGTGCGCTGCGTCGACGGCAACCTGATCCGCCTCGCGATCAAGCAGAACGTCAACGGCGTCGCGCGCTTCCCCGAGGCCGGCAACGCCTCGCTCGCCGTGCGCGGCCAGACGCCGCCGGGCAGCGGCCTCGAAGCGTTCTATCAGGTCTACTACCGCAACGCGGGTGCGTACTGCACGAGCGCGACGTTCAACGTGACGAACGGGTGGCGCATCACCTGGTGATCAGCGCGTGCCGTGTTCCGCCTCGGCGGCACGGACCTGCGCTGGATCGATGACAGCGGGGCGTGGCTCCGCGGGTGCGCGCGTGCGCGGGCGCGGCGCGCGATCGTCGGACAGCTCGCGAGCGCGAGCGAGACCGGCGTGAGCGCGTCGAGCTCCTACCAGACGATCCGTCGCCCGTTCGATACGTTGAACGTCGCCGGCGGGCAGAAGGTCGCGCTCGCGTTGCGATAGTAGGTCTGGTACGAGCCGACGAGCCCGCTGCCGGGCGGCATCTGGCTGCGCTGCGAGAGCGACACGCCGCCGGGCGACGGGTACTCCGCGACGCCCGAGCTCGCGCTGCGAGTGCCGAGGCGGATCAGGTTGCCGTCGACGCAGCGCACGCCGTCGCCGAAGACGAGGCCCGTGTCCGTGCTCGCATCGCCGCAGAGGAAGATCGCCGTCGCGCTCGCGGGCATCTCCGAGCAGACGAGCACGATCGTGTCCGTGCCCGTCGACGGATCGACGAACACCGCGCCGTGCGCCGTGAGCCGTGCACCCGCCGCGCTCGCGCTGTTCGCGCAACCGCGACCCGCGGCACCGAAGTTCCCGCACGGGCAAGCCGTCGTCACGAGCGCGTCGATCGAGTCG
>JBGATX010000237.1:0-7498 GCA_044228975.1 Planctomycetota bacterium
CGGGGCTTTGGTGGCGGAAGCGGAGACGGAAGCGGAGAACGGATGGAGGGGCGGGGTCGCGTTTCTACTTGGTTATCTCGGGGATTACCGAGAGCACGATTTTTCCTGTGGCGTGGCCTTGCTTGCTCAGGGTGAGCGCCTTGTTCGTTTCGGCGAGGGGGAAGGTTGCGCCCACGTGCGGCTTGAGCTTGCCGGCGTCGATCAGGGCGGCGATCTCGGTGAGCTCGGCGGCGCTGGATTTGAGCAGGATCACGGAGCCTCCGAGGTCGCGCTTCTGGAGTTCCTCGGTCGAGGGTTTCTCGACGATCGAGACGAGGTAGCCGCCTTTCTTCAGGACGCCGTAGGAGCGCGTGAGCGTGTCGCCGCCGACCATGTCGAAGACGACGTCGATGTCCTTGACGAGCTCCTCGAATTTCTCGGCGCGATAGTCGATCGCGCGGTCGGCGCCCAGTTGCTTGACGAACTCGAGCTTGTCCTTCGAGGCCGTGGCGATGACTTTGGCGCCTTTGGCGTGCGCGAGTTGCACGGCGAAATGGCCGACGCCGCCGGCGGCGGCGTGGATGAGCACGGTCTGGCCTGGTTGCAACTTGGCGGTGTCGAAGAGCGCTTGCCAGGCTGTCAATGCGGCGAGCGGCACGGCCGCGGCGTGAGCGTGGTCGATCGACTTGGGTTTGCGTGCGATCTCGGTCGCGGGCATCGCCACGTACTCGGCGAAGCCGCCGCCGCGCATCAGGTTGACGTAGCCGAAGACCTCGTCGCCGGGTTTGAAGTCCTGCACGACGGCGCCGATCGACTCGACGACGCCGGAGACGTCGCAGCCCAGGATGAAGGGGAGCGCCTTGCCGAATCCCTTGGCCTGCTTCGAGGCGCTCTTCCAATCGATCGGATTCACGGCGGCGGCGTGCACGCGAATCAGGACTTCGTTGGCGCCCGCGACGGGTCGCGGCACGTCGTCGAGCTGCACGAAGTCGGCCGCCCCGAATTCGTGGACGCGCGCGGCCTTCATCGTGGCGTTGGCCGCCGGTTTGGATGCCTCTTGCAACGTGAAGGACGCGAGCAACAGAGCGGACAGGCAGGACAGCGCGGTGAGCTTCATCGTGATCTCCTTCGTCGAGGGAGAGCACGGTACGTCCTCGAGCGCGCGCGGCGCCAGCGGGTGAGCCGCTCTTGCAGCCAGGCGAAGCCGCGGCCACGCGCTCGCGATGCATTCGAGCTGCGCGAGGCGCGAGCGCGCGCTTGATCGCCATCGTTCGAGCGGCGAACCTGGGTCACTGGCGCGTCGCGCCGGCACCGATCCATGCCGCACGAAACCGCGCTCATCGCGACCCTCGCCGCCGGCCTGGGGCTCGCCTTCGTCTTCGGTCTGCTCGCGGTGCGACTGCGCCTGCCGCCGCTCGTCGGCTACTTGATGGCGGGTATCGCGGTCGGGCCGTTCACGCCGGGCTTCGTCGCCGATTCGCATCTCGCCGCGCAGCTCGCCGAGGTGGGCGTGATCCTGCTCATGTTCGGCGTCGGGATCCATTTCTCGCCGAGCGACCTGCTCGCGGTGCGCCGCATCGCGTTGCCCGGAGCGGTGACGCAAGTGCTCGCGGCGACGGCGCTCGGCGCCTTCGTCGCGCGCGCGTGGGGTTGGAGCTGGACGGCCGGCATCGTGTTCGGCCTGTGCCTGTCGGTGGCGAGCACGGTCGTGCTCCTGCGCGCGCTCGAGGACCAGCAGCGCGTGGACTCGATCGAGGGCCGCATCTCGGTCGGCTGGTTGATCATCGAGGACCTCGCGACGGTGCTCGTGCTCGTGCTGCTGCCGACGCTGGCGCACGAAACCGGCGCAGCCGGCGCGACCGATGCGGCGAGCGAGCGCAGCCTGTGGCTCGAGATCGCGATCACGCTGGGCAAGATGGCGGCCTTCGTCGCCTTCGTGTGGATCGTCGGACGGCGCTGCGTGCCGTGGATCCTGCTGCAGGTCGCGCGCACGGGCTCGCGCGAGCTCTTCACGCTCGCGATCCTCGCCGTCGCGCTCGGTGTCGCGTTCGGAGCCTCGGCACTGTTCGGCGTCTCGTTCGCGCTGGGAGCTTTCGCGGCGGGCGTCGTCGTGGGCGAGACCGACTCGAGCCACCGCGCCGCGAGCGACGCGCTCCCGCTGCAAGAAGCCTTCGGCGTGCTGTTCTTCGTCGCCGTCGGGATGCTCTTCGATCCCTCGATCCTCGTGCATCAGCCGCTGCGCGTGCTGGTGGTGCTCCTGATCATCATCGTGGGGAAAGCGTTCTTCGCCTTCCTGATCGTCGTCGCGTTCCGCTATCCGCTGCGCGTCGCGTTCTCCGTCTCCGCGAGCCTGGCGCAGATCGGCGAGTTCTCGTTCATCCTCGCCGCGCTCGCCACGTCGCTCGGATTGCTGCCGCCGGACGGCAGCAGCCTGATCGTCGCGGGAGCGCTGCTCTCGATCACGCTCAACCCGTTCGTGTTCCACGCGCTCGAGTTCGTGGAGCGCTGGACGCGCGGCAGTTCCGGCGTCGCGCGCCTGCTCGAACGTCCCGCGGGAGCGCTGGCCGACCTCCCGCCCACGATCGACGCCGAGAAACTGCGCGGACACGTCGTCGTCGTCGGGCACGGCCGCGTCGGCGGGCTGATCTGCGACGGGCTCGCGCGGCGCGGCGTCGTGCATCTCGTGATCGAGGAGAACCGCGAGGAGGTCGAGCGCCTGCGCGCGCGCGGCCTGCCGGTCATCTACGGCGACGCGACGCGGCCGGGCATCCTCGAGGTCGCGCGCGTCGAGCACGCGCGCCTGCTCGTGCTCGCGACGCCCGAGCCCGTGCAGACGCGCGTCATGCTCGACAACGCGCTGCGCATGCGCCCGGGCATCGCCACGATCGTGCGCACGCACAGCGAGGACGAACGCGAGCGCTTGCAAGCGCGCGGCGCCACGCGCGTCGTCGTCGGGGAACGCGAGCTCGCCGAGGCGATGCTGCGCCGCACGCTGGAGACGTACGACGCGGAGCGCGCGCCTCGAGCTCGCTGAGCGGCGACGGCGAGCGCGCGCGCTGATTCGGCGGAGTTGGTGGCGCGCCCGGAGCTCAGCGCGCCGACTTGCGCTGCTCCAACTCGTCGAGCGTGCGCGGCCAGTCGTCCTTCATCAAGCGCGAGAGCGCGCGATCCGCGAGCAGCTTGCCGCCGGTCTGACACCGCGCGCAGTAGTTGCACTCGTTCTGCGCGTACAGGATGCGCTGCACGCTCGAGCCGCACACCGGACAGGGCTGACCGAAGCGACCGTGCACCGCCATGCCCTCGCGAAACGCGGTGACCTTCGCCGGAAAACCATCCCCCACCTCGCGCCGCAAGCGTTCGGTCCAGGCCGTCAACGTCTCCACCGTCGCACGCCGCAATCGCTCGATGTCCGCCGAATCGAGATTGCGCGTGAGCTGCATCGGCGAGAGCCGCGCCGCGTGCAGGATCTCGTCGGAGTACGCGTTGCCGATGCCGCTGAAGAGCGACGGATCCGTGAGCGCGCGCTTCAACGTGTGGTTCTCGCGGACGAGCGCCGCGTGAAACGCATCCGCATCGCTCTCGAGCACCTCGAGCCCGCCGCGCTCGTGCTCCGCCAGGCCCGCGCGCCCGCCGAGCGCGTACAACGACGCGCGCTTCTTCGTGCCGGCCTCGGTGAGGATCAATGTGCCGCTCTCGAAGTCGAAAGCCGCGAGCCCGAGCTTCCCCGGCAACGCCTTGCCGCGCGGATGCCACTGCAATCGCCCCGCGATCATCAGGTGCAACACGAGGAAGCGCTCACCCTCGAACTCGAACACGATGCGCTTGCCGAGGCGCCGCAATCCGACGACGCGCCGGCCTTCGAAGTCCGTCAGCGGCGGCTCGACCGAGCGCAGGAGGAACGGGCTCGCGAGGCGGACCTTCTCGAGCGCGACGCCGCGCACGCGACGTTCGAGCGCTTCGATGTACACCGTGATGTCGGGCAATTCCGGCACGCGAGCAGCGTCGCACGCGCGGTGGGAAGCGCGCAATCGCATGCGGCGAATGGGCAGCACCGAAACGAGCTCGGCGAGCGTCGCGGGATGTGTCGATCGGAAGCGAGAGCCGCTTCACCGCCCGTCGCGGTGATCGTGGAGCACGCCGCCGACGGCGCGCGATCGCGTCGGCGAGCACGATGCGACGCTCGCCGCGGCGCGGCGCTGGCGTCGACCGCCGGCTCGGAACCGGCAGCGGGTGCGAGCTCAATCGCCCGCGAGCTCGAGCCGCTTCAGCAAACGCTTCAGCGACGGCCGCGCGCGCACCAGACGCTCCTTGTCCTCGCGCGCGAGACCCTTGATGCGCCGCTCGACGCGCAGCGCGAGACCGTGCTCCCCCACGCGCCGCCGAAACGCGAGCGTCAACGGCCCGCGCCCGCGCAGGTACTTCGCTCCCCTGCCCGCCGTGTGCTGCGCGCAACGCCGCGCGACGTCGACGGCGATGCCCGTGTAGAGCTCACCTTGCGCCGTGCGAATGAGATAGACCGACCACATCGAAGCAACCGAGCGAGAGCGTGCCGAACGCGCGCGCGCGTCGCCAGCGCGGAACGCAGGCGTCGCGACGGTTCGCGCGAGCGAGCGCTCCGCCGAGCACCCTGCCGCTCCCCATCACTCACGTCTCGACCCGCTGACGCCAGCGAAGCGCACCGTCATCTCGCGCGCCGCATGCGCTACCGTGTGCACCGCGTGCTGCACTTCCTCCGCCTTCGAACACCGCGACGCCGTCGCCTGCTCACCTTCGGCGTCCTCGCGCCACTCGCGTTCCTCACCCTGGGCCTGGTCACGACGAGCGCGCTCGTCTCCCGCGCCGAGCGCAATTTCCCGCCACTCGGCCACTTCGTCACCACGCACCGCGCGCGCCTGCACGTCATCGAACACGGCCAGGGCCCCCCGATCGTCCTGCTCCACGGCGCGTTCGGCGCCGCGAACGATTGGGAGGTGATCGCGAGCGCGCTCTCGAAGACCCATCGCGTGCTCGCCTTCGACCGCCCCGCGCACGGCTACAGCGATGCGATCGAGCGCTGCGACGGCAACCTGCGCGAGCAAGCGCGCGCGCTGATCGACGCGTGGCGCGCGCTGGGCGTCGAGCGCCCCACCGTCGCCGGCTTCAGCTACGGCGGCACGGTCGCCCTCGCCGCCGCGCTCGAATCCCCCACCGACGTCGGCGCGCTCGTCACGATCAACGCCCCGATCCACAGCTGGGGCGGCACGTTCCACCCGGCCTACGAGCTGATCGATCTCCCGCTCCTCGGCCCGCTCTTCACGCACACCTGGGCCACCCCGATCGCGACGGTCACATCGGCGGCGAGCATCGCGAGCGCGTTCGCCCCACTCCCCGTGCCGGCAGAGTTCGCCCGCTCCCCCATCGCGCTCGCGTTCCGCCCGCGAGCGCTCGCCGCGAACGCGCGAGACATCAACGAGACGGATGCGTTCCTGCGAGAGCAAGAGCCGCACTACCACGAGCTCGCGCTCCCGATCGTGATCGTCGTGGCCGAACGCGACGAGGTAGTGACCCCCTCGATCCACGCCCACGCGCTGGCGAGCGAGCTCGCGAACACGGAGCTGATTTCGATCGACGACGCCGGCCACCAGCTCCTGTACACGCACCCCGACCGAGTCGTCGAAGCGATCGAGCTCGCCGCGAGTCGAGCCGTCCGCTGAGCGCGCCGATTCGCGCACGTTCCCCCGCCCGATTTGACGCCCCCACCCCCGCGGCTAAGCTGTCGCCCCTTCACGCGCGGGCGTAGCTCAGTTGGTAGAGCGCAACCTTCCCAAGGTTGATGTCGAGGGTTCAAGTCCCTTCGCCCGCTCCATCAGGCCGAGGCGAAGGAGTGCCAGCAAAGCCCTCTCGCCCGTTGGCCGTCTGGCGCGGCATTAGAAACACGGTGTGCGGCGGGAGACACTCTGTGGAACAGTTGCTCTGGCTCAATACTCGGACCAGCCATCTTCAAGCGTTTCGGGTTGCCTCAGCGGCGAGGTAGTCTGCCCACATGGCCGAGAGCCCCCGATGCCGGAAGTGAGATCCACAGCCACTACGCGAACCAGCTTCCGGCCCAAGAGGTCCACGCCGTCCGCCACGCAAGCCCTTCGGCTTGTCGCGCGGCAGATGCCGCTGGATGCAAAGCGATCGCAGTCGCGTCGCGCGGGCCCCGACCAGTGGTTCCCCTACTACGCTGGGTTCTCACCGGAGTTCGCTCGCATCGTTCTCCAAGGTGTACCACTCCCGCGGGGAGCGACGGTACTTGACCCGTGGAACGGGAGTGGCACGACCACTCATGTGGCGGATCAACTGGGTTTCCGTGCGGTTGGAATCGATTTGAATCCGGTGGCGACGCTTGTCGCTTCTGCCAGGCTGGCGCGGCCTCGGGATGCTGAACACGTACTCGGTCTAGCTCGCCGACTCTCCAAGCGAGACAAGGACATCCCGTCGAATCCAACCTCGGATCCCCTTGCTGAATGGCTGCGTCCGACCGTCATCCAGGGCTACCGTTCAATCCAATCGGGGATCCTCGCTGACTTGGCAACAGGTTCCAGCGGAACCCCGCTCGAGCCCATCGCTCAGTCTCTCCCGCCTTTGGCGGCTTTTCTTGTGCTAGCGCTCATGCGCGCCGCGAGATCGTTGGCGGCCGTTCGGACGACAACGAATCCCACATGGATTACCCCTGGCGACAGCCCGTCGGGTACATGGAACTCCCTCTCACAGCGCTGGCTGCGGGAGACGCAGACGATGGCCTCGCAACTGGCGATTGCCGCCAGTGCCGTGACCATGTCGGAGGCGATTGTTGGCGACTCGCGCTCACTGCCAGTCGAGTCCAACTCCGTCGATCTCGTGCTCACCTCGCCGCCCTACTGCACACGGATTGATTATGTCATCAATACGTCCTTCGAACTGGCCGCGCTGGGCATCGGTCGGGATTCTGAACAGTTCGCTACGCTCCGACGCGCCTCGATGGGGAGCCCGCTGGTTCGAGGGACGAAAAGAGCGTCCCCGCCAGCCGAGTGGCCACACCGTGTCCGAAGCCTGCTCGCCGCAATCGAGTCGCATCCAAGCAAGGCGTCCCAGTCATATTACTACAAGACATACTGGCACTACTTCGATGATTGCGCCCAGGCGCTCCGAGAACTACATCGATGCCTAAAACCGGGCGCCACCGCAGTGCTTGTACTTCAGTCTTCGTATTACAAGAACCTCTACGTCGACCTTCCTCAATTGTACTGCGACATGGGAACCTCGATTGGTTTTCGGGCTGAACCTCTTGGCGAAGTTGCCGTGCGCCGAGCGCTTGCCCAGATCAACAGCCGATCGATGAAGCACAGAACGTCAACACAGTATCGCGAAGCGATCATTGCGCTGGAGAAGTGTGCATGACAACTAAGAGCACGTCCTAAAACCTCTGTTAATGCAGTCGCGGATATGCTCTTGTGCGGTCCATGCCCAAGGACTTCTTCGACGTACCCGACGACCTCTGGTCGCGCATAGAGCCTCT
>JBGATX010000238.1:0-7441 GCA_044228975.1 Planctomycetota bacterium
GCCGGTGCAGCACGAGCTGTGGCTCACGCTCGGTCGATTCGGCGGAGATCGCGCGCGCGCGTCGATCGAGACGGAGCTCGCGGGCACGAACACTCTCGGCCGGCGCGCCGCGGCGATCGCGCTGGCGCGCGCGGGGGCCTCGACGCGCCTGGCCGAGCTCGCCAGGAGCGAACGCGATCCGGTCGTGCGTGCGACGATGGAGGACGCGCTGCGCGGACAGGTCACGCAGCAGGCTTTCGCGGTGCTCGATCCGCTCGAAGCCGGGGCGAAAGCGAGCTGAACGCATGGCAACCACCGAGAAGACCGCGGGGATGCGCTTCTTCGATCCGCACATCCACATGACCAGCCGCACGACGGACGACCTGGACGCGATGTCCAAGGCCGGCGTGCGCGCGATCATCGAGCCCGCGTTCTGGCTCGGCCAGGCGCGCACGCGCCCCGACACGTTCATCGACTACTTCTCGAGCCTGCTCGGCTGGGAACGCTTCCGCGCGTCGCAGTTCGGCATCGCGCACTACTGCGCGATCGGACTGAACTCGAAGGAGGCGAACAACGAGAAGCTCGCCGCGGCCGTGCTCGAGCTCGTGCCGCGCTTCGCGCTCAAGGAAGGCGTCGTCGCGATCGGCGAGATCGGCTACGACGAGATCACGCCGGCCGAGGAGCGCGCGTACGTCAAGCAGCTCGAGATCGCGGTCGAGCACGACATGGTCGTGATGGTCCATTCTCCGCACCGCGACAAGAAGCGCGGCATCCGGCGCTCGCTCGAGGTCGCGCGCGACTGCGGTCTCGCGATGAACAAGCTCGTCATCGACCACAACAACGAGGAGACGGTCCAGGACGTCCTCGACTTCGGCGCCTGGGCCGCGTTCACGATCTACCCGCACACGAAGATGGGCTCGGAGCGCATGGTCGAGATCGTCAAGAAGTACGGACCGAAGTCGATCCTCGTCGACAGCTCGGCCGACTGGGGCGTGAGCGATCCCTTGAGCGTGCCGCGCACGGCGAAGCTCATGCTCGAGCGCGGCGTCGATCCCAAGTGGGTCGAGCTGACGACCTGGCAGAACGCGCTCGACGCCTACGCGCAGTCCGGCCAGATCGACGTCGAGGCGCTCCTGAAGACGCCCGTCATCGACCAGTCGAAGCTCTACTTCGACAGCTCCGTCCTGCGCGGCCAGGCCCCGCGCGTCGACGCGCCCGTGCCGAACTGAGCGCGAGCGGCGCTACTTCGCGTTCGCGCGCAGCGACAAGGTCGGATCGCCGAAGAGCACGAACTTCATGCCTTGGAAGAAGATGCTCGGCGGGTACCAGTCGTCGGTGGGCTTCAAGTCGGCGAGGTGCTCGGCCTCGTGGTAGTGCGCGAGCGCCTTGCGCCACGCGTCGCCGACGCAGCTCGCCTCGTGCAGCGCGCGCGTGAAGCCGTCGAGCAGCGTGAGCGCGCAGGGTTGCGCTCCCGTGTCGCAACCGATGTAGGCGACGGCGCCGCCGTGGGGGAGTCGCAAGAGCTCCTCGCCCAGGCCTGACTCGTTGCACGAGCCCGGCTGCAACCACGCGGGCGGCGGCGGGGGAGACGTGAACACCTCACCGGCGTTCGTGCCGCGATGCTGCACGCCGAGCTCGTCGACGTAGGGCTGATAGGGCGGCTCGACGCACCAGTGCGCGGTGCTGCATCCGATCGACATCAGCATCGCGGGGCGCAACGTGTCGAGCGGCGCGAGCTCGCCGCGTCCGAGGCACTGATCCCAGGCTCCGTCGGAGCCGTGTCCGATGTGGAACGCGAAGTCGAGGCCGCGCTTCCAGCTCTCGAGCAGGCTCGCGGGCGACGGGGCGTGCTCGCGCGCGCCGTAGAGCTGCAATTCGGCCTCGATTCCCGCTCCGAGGGACTTCGCCGCGGCCGCGACGCGCTCGCGCGCATCGACCCAGCCGCCTGAGTGCGCGAAGAGCGCGCGCGGGCTCGCGCTCGGCTTCCAGGCGAGCGTCTTCTCGACAATCGTATTCAGCGCCGCGACGTTCGACACGGGCCAGCGTCCGACGCCGAGCTCGGGCACGTAGGACACGCGATCGAAGTCGATCGGGTCGTGCTTGTTCGTCTCGCCGTGCACCTCGCCGAAGTAGCGCGCGTGGAAGTCGCTCGCGCTCGCGTTCCACCCGTCGAACGAGCCGCTCGCGTCTGCGACGTCGGCGTAGTAGAGGTCGCACGGATAGAACGCGGTGTCGAACGCGGGCTTCGTCGCGCGATCGAGCACCATGAACCGCACGGGCAGCACGTCCGCGTCGCCGACGAGCAGCGCGTAGCCCGTGTCGCGCTCCTTCCAGGCCGTGTGGAGCGCGCGCTTGATGCGCTCGGGTGGATCGACGCCTGCGCCGTTGCCGACGATGTCCTCGAGCGCGAGCAGCGTGACGCGACGCTCCTTCGCCCGCGCTTCGACGAAACGCGCCAACGCGGGAGCCCACGCCGCCGGCGCGACGATGCACAAGCCGGTTCGATCCGCGGTTGGTGATTGCAGCGCGAGCGCGCCGATCCACGAGAGCAGCATGGAGCGCATCGTAGTCGCCGGCCGGCGCCTCGCGCGACGGCTACTCCTGCGCGCGCTTCACACCCTCGGGCGTGATCACCCAACCCGGCTCGACGCGAAACACGCCGTGCGAGTACAGGTGCTCATCGAGCTCGTTCGTGCTCTGCGCCTGACGCAGCCACAGATCCCACCACAGGAGCAGTTCTTCCCAACTCAGGTTGGCGAGGTCGAGGTCTTCGTCGCTGAGGAATCGTTCGCTCACGCATCCACCTGGAAGGGCAAGACACCGGTGGCTCGCTCGGTCCGATCCAATCCGCGCGACGATCAGAGCGGCTTCACGACCAGATGGCAGCGGAACTCGACTTCGAGGCGCTTGTTCGTGATTCCCGCCGCGCTCGCGACGCGGAAATTGTGCGTCTGATTCGTCGTCAAGGGCGCGACGTCCGAGCCGCTGGGCGTGCCGACGATGAAGACTCGCTCACCACTCGCGGCCGAGGTGACGTAGGTCCCGCTGACCTCGCGATGCGCGTAGGGTTGCGGCACGACGTCGAGAGCGAAGCCCGACGGCAACACGGCGCGCGCCGCGGCGAGCGCGTCCAGGTCCGCGCCCTTGCCCGCGGCGATCTCGACGACTCCCGCGCGCGTGAGCAGCGGCCCCATGAAGGGCGGATGCTCGTAGAGCATGCGTTTGGGCAGCTCCGCGACCCCGTTCTCGACATCGGGGGTCATCGAGGGGATGCCGCACTGCGTCAGGACGCGCACGAGGAATTGGGCCATGAGGGTTCCGCGGAGAGAGAGATGGAGTGGTTCACGGCGCCGCGCTGCGCGCGCAACGGAAGCCGGTGTAGGGGAAGGCCGCGTCGGCGCCGATCTTACGCGGGTTGTGACAGCTCGCCAGACTCAACCCCAGCACCTCTGCGTCCCACGGATTGCCCATGACGTAGCGAGTGTCCGCGTCGGCGCGCGCGGTGTCCTTCCAGACGAAAGGCGTCTCGGTGAACTCGGAGACGTTGCCGAGCATGTGCAGAGCGCCTTCGGGAGTCGCAGCGTCCGCACAACTGTCGGCAGGCAGCGCGTTCTCGAAGTACAACGCCCAGGAGTCGAGACCGAGCTCGTCGCTGCGCGGGCCGCGCGTCGCGCCGCGCCACGGAGCTCCGTCAGCCTGTTCGCCCCAGGGGAAGTCGCGATTCTCGGCGCCGCGCGCGACCCGCTCCCATTCCGCGTGCGTCGGCAGGCGCACTCCGGCCCACTCCGCGTAGGCCTGAGCGTCGAGCCAGGACATGCCGCTCGCCGGAAGCGCGTCGAACTCGACGGACGAGCCATCGCGGCGCTGGACGCGCAGCCCTGCCCGCCGCCAATCGAGCGATTTCCAGCCTTGCGGCGGCTCGCGCCGCGTCGCGAGCAGGAACTCGCGGTACCGCGCGTTGCTCACCTCGCAGCGATCGATCGAGAACGCCGGCAGATCGACGGCGAGCTCGCTGTTGGGACAGGTCGTCGGCGTCGTCTGAGGGTTGCGCCAGCGCGTCGCTTCGAAGCGCAGCATGTCGCGCGCGTCGATCTCCGCTCGCGGGCGCTGCGTGACGGAGAGGCGCAGCTCGTCGCCACCGGCCGGCAATTCGCGCAGGCTTTCGACCGTCGCGCCGTCGGCGAAGACCACGCACACGCGGTACCAGCCGGGCGAGACGCGCTCCTCGCGCAGCGGCAGCTCGCCGACCTTCGTGCTCGGGCCGAAACCGCCGCTGAGCTCGTCGAGCGCGCGCAGGCGGACTTCCGCGCGCGCGTCGCGCACGAGCGCTCCTTGCGCATCGTGCACCTCGATCGTGAGCCGCGGCATCGTCGCGCGCTGGCGCCATTCCTCGCGCAGCCAGAAGCCGGCGGCCAGCGNNGCCGCCGAGGCTCGCGAGCAGGAGCACGCGCGCGTGCTCGCGCAGCGCGCGCGCGACGCGCTTGGAGAGCGGCAAGGGCTGCGCGCGGATCGCCTGGTGCGCGAGGAAACGCCGCAGATCGGCGGCGAACTCGCCGGCCGTGGCGAAGCGATCGTCCCGGCGCCGCGACAACGCCACGGCGCAGAGGATCTCGAGGTCGCGCGGAACCGCGGGGTTGAGCTCGCGCAGCGACTCGAGCTCGCCACTCTCGATGCGCTCGAAGAGCTCGTGGGCCGAGCTCGAATCGAAGGGCCGGCGCAGCGTGAGCAGCTCGTACAACACGACTCCGAGCGAATACACGTCCGTGCGCTGATCGATCGGCCCGTGGCGCAGAGGACGCACCTGTTCGGGGCTCATGTAGTGCGGACTGCCCTGCACCGCGTCCGCCTGCGTGATCGTCGTGCGATCGGCCAGGCGCGCCAGGCCGAAGTCGACGAGCACGATGCGCCCGTCGGCGGCGTACATCAGGTTCGAGGGCTTGACGTCGCGGTGGATCACGCCGTTCCCATGTGCGAACTCGAGCGCGTCGGCAACCGCGGCGACGAGCTCCACGACGGCGCCGATCCAGCGCGCTGAACGGAAGGGCGGCAAGACCTCGGGGTCGACACCCGCACGCGCACGACGCAGCTCGTTCTCGAGCGTCGGACCGGCGAGCAGCTCCATGACGAAGCGCGGCGGCTCCGCGTCGTGGTCGATGGCGTGCACGGCGACGATGCCCGGGTGTCGCAGGCGTGCCATCGCCTGCGCTTCGCGGCAGAAGCGCTCGCGCGCGAGAGGCTCACCGAGCATGTGAGGCGCGAGCTCCTTGATCGCGACCTCGCGTCCGAGCGCGGGATCGAAGCCGCGCAGGACGACACCCATGCCGCCGCGTCCGAGCATGCCGCGGACCTCCAGGCCGCCGCGCGGCATGGGTCCCGCCGCGCTCGCGGTCGAGCTTCCCGCGTCTCGCGCCTCGAGCCGCTCGCGCGTCACGCGCGCGGTGACCTCATCGAGGAGACCGGCCGCGGCGCGCGCGCTCGACGCGACGCGGCACAGGGCCTCGAGCTCGTCGGCGAGCTCCGCATCCTCGGCGCGAGCACGCTCGAACACCGCGGCGCGCGCATCGCCCTCGAGCACGCGCGCCTCGTCGAAGAGCGCGTGCAGCTTCGCGTGGCGCGCGGGCTCCATCACCTGGCGGGCGTCACCTTGCGCCGCAGCCGGGGGAGCGCCGTGCCGTCGTCGGATTCGACGGTCGTGTGCGAGACGTACGGTGCTCGCGCGGTCTCGTCGATCGAGGGGCCGCCGAGGACGGCGGCGAATACCTGCTCGCGCGCACCTTCCATTCCCGCGTGCGCCTGCTGGAGCAGGGGCGTGGACTCCGTCGAGGCTTTCATGCCGGGGGAACAGAGAGTCTAGCGGCGCTCGGAGCTGCGTGGAGTCACTGCACTCGGCTCCGCAGGGGAAGCTCTCGATCGGCGTCGCCTTGCCACGGCACGCGCGCGAGACGCGGGCGATCGCCGATCGTCCGGAGTCGGCGAGAGCCTCCGAGCGCAACCGACCCTGCGAGCGCGTGGGGTCGGACGGCCGGCTCCGCGCGGCGGCGTCGCGCGCTGCGGCTCAACGCAACCACTCGGGCAAGTCGCTCTTCGCGTCGTAGGTCTTCTCGAACGCGGCGTAGTCGGACTTCGCGGCGGCTTCGATGCGCTCCTCGATCCACGCCGCGTTCGCCTTGCCCTTGATCTCGAGACGCTCGAGCGTGCTCAGGTTCGTGAAGGCGATCCGGCCGTGCTCGTCCTTCGCCTTGTCGCCCGCGGCGACGCGCTTCCCGTCGAGTCGAACCTCGATCTGTGCTTCCTTGACGGCGATCTGGAGCTGGTAGGGGCGCAGGACGCTGTACATCGCCGAGGCGCTGCCCGTGACGGTCGCGCGGTCGCCTTCGACGCGGGCGATCGTGATCGATGAACCCACGTCGACCGTCGTGCGATAGCTCGAATCGTCGTGCATGCACGCCCACACGACGGGCGCGACCTGTCCGAGTCCCTTGCCCGAAAAATCGAGCGTGAGCGGTCCGTCGAAGGGCAGCTCGAGCGTGTGGACGTGTTCGACGAGCTTGAAGTCGGCGCACGGGAAGGGCGGCGCCGGCGCGTCCTTGCCGGCGGGTTTCTCGGCGTCGGACTTGCGCTGCGCGTCCTTCTTGTACACGACGTCGATCTCGCCGCTGCGCGGATCGTAGGCGACCACGTCGCCGCAGAGGATGTCGTCGGCCTGCTTGCGCGGGTGCGCGATCTCGAAGCTGCAGCGTTTCAACGTCGCCTGGATGTCGGCGAGGTGTTCGCGCACGAAGGACTGCCCGGAGTTCTCCTCGAGCTTCCTCTTCAGCAGGTCCTTCGCTTCCTTGAAGTGGCGCGCGTCGACGCTGCGTTGCACGACTTGGAGCGAGGCCTCGAAGTCCGCCTTCGCGTCCGGAGCGCGCAACGGCGCAGCGAGCAGAACGAGGAGCGCGAAGCGGGAGTGGAACGCGAGTTCGTACGGAGAAGCGAGCATGCAACCTCTCGAGGGGAACCGAGGCGGACGAGTCTTTCGGGCGTCGTCCGCGGCGTCAAGCAGGGCCTGGAGTGCCCGGCGAGTCCGTGGAGCGGTCGCCGCGACGGCCGGTTCTACAAAGTGCAGCGGCGCGGGCAGCTCTCGCCCTCGCGAGCGAGTCGCGCGCGCCTCTCGCGCGACGCGCTCCGATCTGGGTGTCGTGCCCCGCAGTGAGCGTGGACTCGCGGCCTTCGTTCCCGCGACACCTGCGTCGAGCGTGCGCGGGCACGGCGCTTGCCAACGAGCGCGCAACGATGATCTCCACTGCCGCATCGAAGCTCGCCACTCGACTCCTCGTGCTCGCCACGATCCTCTCGAGCGTCGCGTGCCAGCACGTCCCGGTCTCCGTGAAGTCGCTGCCGCGCACGGAGCACAGCGTCGTGCTCGACGTTCCGCCGGTGATCCAGGACGAGCTCTACGCCTGCGGTCTCGCGAGCGTGA
>JBGATX010000239.1:0-7371 GCA_044228975.1 Planctomycetota bacterium
CGCGCGAGGCCGTCGTGGAGCGCCTGCGGTGCGTACGTCCGAGTCTCACGCCGCGTGCCCATTGCAACCCAGCGCCGGATCCGCCGGCGGGAGCGACACTCCGATCGTCCCAGCGGAGGTCTCGACCATGCGCATCACGCTCAGCGTCCTCAAGGCGGACGTCGGCTCGATCGGCGGTCACCTTCGTCCCTCGCCCGAGATGCTCGACTGCGTGCGCGGTTTCGCGCAGCGCGCCGGCGGCAAGGACGTGCTCGACCAGTACGTCTCGTCGACCGGCGACGACATCGCGCTGCTGCTCACGCACCGGCGCGGCATCGGCGACGAGCGCATCCACCGGCTCGCCTGGGACGCCTTTCGCGCCGCCACCGATGTCGCCAGGTCGCAAGGGCTGTACGGCGCCGGACAGGACCTGCTCGTCGACGCGTTCTCCGGCAATCTGCGAGGCCTGGGCCCGGCGGTCGCCGAGCTCGAGTTCGACGAGCGCCCCGGCGAGCCGTTCCTGTTCCTCGCCGCCGACAAGACCGATCCCGGCGCCTTCAATCTGCCGCTCTATCTCGCGTTCGCGGATCCGATGACGACGCCGGGCCTGCTGCTGGCTCCCGACATGAAGGAGGGCTTCCGCTTCACGATCCAGGACGTGCAGCACACGCGGGGCGACCGGACGATCGAACTCGACGCGCCCGGCGATCTCTACGACATCGCCGCGCTCTTGCGCGATCCCGAGCGCTACGTCGTCGCCTCGGTGCGCGCGCGGGCGAGCGGCGAGGTCGCCGTCTCGGCTTCCACGTCGCGGCTGCACAACATCGCGGGCAAGTACACGGGCAAGGACGATCCGGTGATGCTCGTGCGCGTGCAGAAGAACTTCCCCGCCACGGGCGAAGTGCTCGCGCCCTACGCGATCGGTCACTTCGTCGCCGGCGGCATGCGCGGTTCGCACCAGATGCCGCTGATGCCGGTCGGACTCGCCTCGGACATCAGCTACTTCGACGGGCCGCCGATCGTGACCTGCGCCGCCTTCTGCGTGCACGAAGGCAAGCTCACGCGCCCCGTCGATGCCTTCGCGCATCCGTTCTGGGACAGCGTGCGACAGCGCGTCGCCGAGAAGGCGCTCGAGATGCGCCGGCAGGGTTTCGTCGGCGCGGCGATGCTGCCGATGTCGGAGCTCGAGTACACGGGCATCGTCGAACGACTCGGCGCGCTCGACGCGCGCTTCCAGGTGCACGCCGAGGCGCGCTCCGAGAAGCGCAAGGCCGCGGCGCGGCGTCCGACCGTTCGCCCGCGCTCGAGACCCTCGTTCGGCGGAGTTCGCGGTTCACCGGAGGAGCTCCCGCCCCCGGCACACGAGCCCGAGGAACCGCGCCCGCGCGAGATCACTCCCACGCACGAACCCGCATTCGAACCCGGCGAGCCCTACATCCCTTCGCCGGCCTCGCCGCCGGAGATCGGGCCGCGCCCGAGCGGGCGCCAGAGAGTGGGTGGCGGCGGCGGGAATGGAAACCACGTTGAAGGATGAGGCCTGAGCTCTCGCGCGCGTCGCTTCGCAGTTCGGTATCGTTGCACGCCCCGCAGACGCTGGCGATCACCGTGCTCGGCGACGGCGTGCGTTGCATCGGCGGACACCTCGCGCGCCTGCGCCTGCGCAACAGCGTGAACGATGTGATCCGTTTCCCCGACGACACGGACAGCGTGACGCTCTCCGTCCGCGGCGATGTCGTGGTCGGCAGCGGCGTGACGCGCGACTACCAGGTCTTCTACCGCAATGCGGCGGCAACCTTCTGCTCGTCGGGCGCGTCGAACCTGACGAACGCGCGCGCGGTGACGTGGTGAACGCGGCCCGACACTCCACGAGGTTCGTGCGGGGCGACTCGAGATCCTCGACACGCCACGCGTCGCGGAACGAAACCGGTCGCGAGGATGAGGCACGGATCGTCGCACGCGCCGGAGGAGGCCCCGAGGGCGCGTCCTCCGGCGCGACGGTGCGCGACGCTCGAGCTACTGCACGCGGAACTCGCCCGCGTTCGAGAAGCCGAGATTGCCCGTGATCGGATCGACGAACGCCCACTGGATGCTGAACGGCATGTTCGTGGGCAAGCCGCCGACCGGTGTGAACGGCAGCGTGACGAACCCGTTCGCGTCCGTCGTCAGTGCCAGCGTGAGCAGGCCCGCGACGTTGAGCTTGATCGGTCCCGCCGGCGCGGGGATCGGCAAGGCATTGGGCGAGATGCCGAGCACCACGGGAGTGAAGGGCGGCGCGTCGCGCAGGCCGAGCTTGAAGTTGACGTCGTTGTTGATGAACGGCACGTTGCAGATCACGTCCGCCACCGTCGCGCCGAACTGCGCGGGCGTCCCGGGATGCGTCGCAGGCTCCAGCGTGGCGAGCGGGAAGCGCTGCGAGTACAGATCCGGATGATCGAACGGCGCGGGGAGCTGCGCGCCCGGAGCCGAGGGGATGAGGCGCGGATCGGTGAGCGCGTTGAAGAACGCGATCACGTCCGCCATCTCCGAGTTCGGACCGGTGGTGAGCTTGCCGCCGACGCCCGTGCCGGAGACGAACGGGAACGTCGGCACGAGACCGGGGAGGTCGCGGTTGTAGAACGAGAGCACGTGCGCGAGCCCGTTGAAGAAGCCGTTGTGGCCGAGACGCGGATGGAGCGCGACGTTGCGCAGCGACGGTGTATTGACCCCGAAGTTGCCGTCGGCCTGCGAGCCGACGACGGCGTTGGGCGTGCTCGGGAACCCGATCGCGGTGTGACGGCGGTTGTCCGTCAGCATCGCGTCGAGCGCATCGTTGAATCCGCCCGTGCCGGTCAGCACCGGAACGGTGTTGCCGAAGAACACGGGCTGGTCCGAATGGCAGCGGAAGCAGGAAGAGTTCACGAGGTGGTTGAATCCGCGCAGCGCTGCCGCGCTCAGCGGCCCCGTGTCGATCGGAGCCTGGTTGGGGATCAACGTGCGTTCATAGCTCGCGATCGCCATGGCGAAGCGCTCGCGTGTCACGCCCAGGGCGCCGCCGAAGTTCGGATCGCCCGTGAACACCTGGTCGAAGATCTGGCTGTAGGTCTGTCCGCTCTGGACGAACGGGAGGACGCTCGCCGGGACCGTCGACGCCGTCGCCAACGCGAGCGGCCGCACGGGATCGAGCTTGTTCTTGATCTGGTTGTTGGCCCAGCCGAGCACTCCCGCGTGAGCCATCTCCACGGAGCTCGCGGGAGGCGCGACGGACTGCGACTCGAGCCCGGCGAAGTTCGGGAACTGGTCGACACCGCCGAGCAGGATCGCCGCTCCACTCTCGAGCCGGAACTGCGGCAGCGCGCGCGTGTCCCAGAAGAGATGCGTCGCGAACGACGGTCCTCCGATCATCGTCGGTGCGATGATGCCGGTCACGTTGTGCTGCTGGAGCGTCTGCGTGCCCGGCGCATAGTTCTCGGCCGCGTCCTGCGGCAGCACGCCGGCGGAACCGAAGCCGTTGTTCGGCGCGAGCAGGCCTCCGCGAGCATCGACGCCGGCGACCTCCATGGCATGGCACGTGGCGCACGCCATGGTGTTGTCCGACGACAGCTGCTCGTCCCAGAAGAGCATCTTCCCGAGGTTCACCTTGCCCTCGGTCGCCGAACCCACGGCCGGCGTGTAGTTGTTCGGCGTGGCTTGCGACACGAATGGATTGCCGATCGGTGTCTGCAGCAGCGGCCACTGCCCGCTGCGCCCGACGTTGTTGCCCGTGTTCTGACCCTGCGCAAGTGCGTGACCCGCCGTGAGCGCCGTAGCCGCGATCACTGAGATCCAGGCGACGCGTGCCGACCAATAGCTCTGCCGCTGCA
This sequence comes from Planctomycetota bacterium, assembly GCA_044228975.1. GTDB lineage: Bacteria > Planctomycetota > UBA1135 > UBA1135 > JADJNY01. The sequence goes on from JBGATX010000239.1 coordinate 3,819, forward strand.
TGAAGGACTCCTCTCGCTCTGTGCGAGGGCTCGGAATGCCGGCGTTCCTGCGTCGAGCTGGGGGAGCACATGCGCCTCTACGCGCGACCGTGCAGGCATCACCGGTATCCACGAGGGCGGAGCGCCGGTCGCGATCCGCCGAGTGGAATCTCTTTTCTTCGAGCGCGCGACGCGACCGACGCCTTCGCAGTTTCGGTCGCCGACGGTTGTGTGCCCCGCGCGGCGAGGCGTGATCACTTCGCGTTCGGCGTCGCGGTGCGCCCCTGCGCGTCACGAGCCGCGACCCACGAGCTCTGGATCGCCGGCGACTTCCACGTCCACGTCTGCAGGTTCGCGCCGTCCCTGCCGCTCCAGAGCGACACCGAGCCGTGATCGCAGTTGGCTCCGGGCCACGCCGTGGCGCCGATCGCGATGTCGTCGACCCCGTCGCCGTTCGCGTCGGGAACGAAGGCCACGGCGAACTGGCGGTGGCAGTCCCAGTCGCTCGAGAACTGACGCAAGACCGCACCGGTTCGGCTCGAGTACGCGCGCACGCCTTCCCAGTCGCCCGAGTGGGACGCGACGAGGATGTCCGCGCGTGTATCGCCGTCGAGATCGGCGCCGGCGGCGATGTCGGATCCGAACATGCCGCCCGAGTCCGTGAGGTGCAGGAGACGCGAGCCGTCCTTGCTCGAGACGACGTCGACGTGAGCCAGCCGGCGTTCCGTGCACGAAGCATCGGGATAGCCGAGCACGAACTCCGCGTACCCATCGCCGTCGATGTCGCCCAGGCGCGCGACGCGGCCAACGGGGAGCTTGCCGCCGTCGGCCCAGCGCGCGATCCGATGTCCGTCGACACCGCTGAGCACGACGGCGCCGTCCTCGACGAGTGCGATCACGTCGGGATGCGCATCGCCATCGACGTCGCCCGCGGCGAGCAGGTGGTGCGGCTGGTAGCGATGGGAAACGGGCGCATCGAAGTTCCAGCGCGCTCGCTCCCCGCGATACGAACGCAGCGACACCTTCAAGTGGAACTGCGTGTCGGTGGTGTTCTGGTACGAGCTCGCGCACGCGAACTCGACGACGCCGTCGCCATCCACGTCCCCCACCGCGCACAGCTCGTCGTCGAGTTCGGCCCACAGACCCGCGCACGTGGCGCCCGAGTACACGGTCCACGCGCCTTCGATGCCGACGGCGAAGTCGGTGACGGCATCGCCATCGACATCGGGGACCGTCTCGCAGGCCATTCGCAGCGATCCACCGAGACCGCGGCCGCGATGCGGCAACGTCTCGAGGACGGTCCCATCCGTCGAGAGCACCCAGAATCCGCCGCTGGTCGGATCCACGACGATCAGCCGCGAATGCGAGCTCGACGGCCCGCACGGAATCGCGCACACGTCGGAGCCAAACCAGCTCAGGGGGAAGTCCATCGGACCGGCACTCTCGGGATGGACGACGGGCAGCTGCTGCGCCATCGCGGGAGACACGAGCGCGACGCCGAGAGCCAGCAGCAGCTTGGCGCAGACGACGTCGAGCTTCACGGCGTCTCGAAACCCCGGCCGCGCCACGGAGTTCCGCGCCAATCTCGCGCGACCCGCTTCGTCGAGCGGGCGAGCTCTCAGCGCCGCCGCATCATCGCGCGCTGGATCTCGCGCTTGTCGTCCTTGGCCTTCTTGTCCTCGCGCTTGTCGTAGAGCTTCTTGCCCTTGCACAGGCCGATGAGCACCTTCACGCGCGCGCCGACGAAGTAGAGCTTGAGCGGCACGAGCGTCATGCCCTTCTCGCGCACCTGGGAGAAGAGCGAATCGATCTGCTTCTTGTGCACGAGCAGCTTGCGCTCGCGCTTGGGCTCGTGGTTGTGCACGTTGCCCTGCGCGTACACCGGGATGTTCGCGTTGACGAGGTAGAGCTGGCGCCGGCGCACCATCGCGAAGGCCTCTTCGATCGAAGGGCCGCCCTGGCGCAGGCTCTTGACCTCGGTGCCGGTGAGCGCGATGCCGCACTCGAGCTCCTCGAGGATGTGGTACTCGAAGCGCGCGCGCCGGTTCAGCGCGATCGAGCGCTGCGGTTTCTCGTCGGGTTTCGTCGCCACGGGGCGGCGCAAGATAGTCCAACGCGCGTCGAACCGGGAGCCGCGAGTCCGGGAAGGCCGCGAGCCGCGTCGCCAGCGGTCCGCCAGCGATCGAACCGCGGGACGGGATCGCGCGCGCGACTCGCGCCGCACGCCGCGACGATCCGGTGCGCGCGGTGCACGCTCTCGCTCGCGCCTTCGCCGTGCGATTCGCGGCGATCTGGATCCTGGTCTCGCCCTGTGCGGCGGGCTAGGTTCTGGCCTCGGAGAAGAACCTTGAACCAAACCGATCCCACCGACCTCCTCTCCCGCGCTCTCGAGCGCAATTCCGGCGGCTTCGTCGAGCTGCGCTTCCACCGCAAGCGCTCGCGCGCGGTCGCGGTCGAGAAGGGCCGCGTCGAAACGGCACAGATCACGGAGCACACCGGCGTCGGCGTGCGCGTGCTCGAGCACGGCACCTGGGGTTTCGCCAGCACCGACCGCGTGGAGCAGGCCTCCGTCGAGCGCGCCATCGACCAGGCGCGCGCCGCGGCGCGCTCGTCCTCCAGCGCGCGCAAGGAGCGCACGCCCGAGCTCCCGCGCTCCAACCTCGCGCGAGGCCGCTTCGAGTCGCCTGGCGTGCAGGAACTCGCCGATCGGCCGCTCGCGCAGACCTTGGAGCTGGTCCTCCGCATGGAAGAGAAGGCGCGCGCGAGCTCGAGTTCGATCCAGAGCGCGTCGTCGGCCTACAGCGAGGTCTTCGAGGAGAAGGGCATCGTCACGAGCGACGGCGCGAAGGCCTGGACGCGCCTCGTGCGACCGGAGTTCCGCATCTCCGCCGTCGCGCAGAAGGACGGCGAGATCCAGCGCGGCTCCGAAGCGATCGGAGCGACGGGCGGCTGGGACTGCCTCTTCCGCGCGTCGTCCGCCGAAGCGCTGGCGGAGAAGGCCGCCGCGCGCGCGGTCGATCTCCTGCGCGCCGGTTATCCCGAAGGCGGACGCACGAAGGTGCTGCTCTCGCCGTCGCTCGTCGGACTGCTGACGCACGAAGCGGTCGGGCACACGGTCGAAGCCGACTTCGTCATGGCGGGCTCGGTCGCGGCGGGCAAGCTCGGCCAGCGCGTCGGCTCGGAGCTCGTCACACTCGCCGATTCGGGCCGCAGCGAATTCCATCCCGGCGCCGGCGGCACGCTCAACGTCGACGACGAGGGCGTCACGACGCAGAACACGGTGATCATCCAGGACGGCGTGCTCGTCGGCTACCTGCACGATCGCGAGAGCGCCGCGCGCTTCGGCGTGCAGCCGACGGGCAATGCGCGCGCGTGGGAGTACGACGACGAGCCGCTGATCCGCATGCGCAACACCTACATCGCGCCGGGGCGCTCGACGCTCGAGGAGCTCATCGCCGCGATCGAGGACGGCTACCTGCTCGACGGCGCGGCGAACGGTCAAGCCGACTCCAACGGCGAGTTCATGTTCGGCACGCGCGAGGCCTACCGCATCGTGAAGGGCAAGAAGGGACCG
>JBGATX010000240.1:0-8063 GCA_044228975.1 Planctomycetota bacterium
ACCAGCGCGTCGAGAGCTCCACGAGCTTGCCGCAGACCTCGTCGGGGTGGTGCACGCCATGCACGCTCCCGCGATCGATCACCCCGACGAGCAGCAGGCCTCCGCGAGTGTTCGCGAAGGCGCACAGGGTGCGCGCGGCGCGGTCCTCGCGCGGCAGCTTGCGCTTGAACTCGATGCGCGAGCTCTCGCCTCGATCCAGGCAGGCGAGCACGTCGTCAGGCCTCAGGTTCACCCGTTCGAGAATACAACCGTACGGTACACGGCATCTTTCTCACCGATTCGGGCTACGCGACCGCCCTGCGGTGCGGTTCGTGGCGAATCGGTGAGAAAGATGCCGTGTACCGTATGGACGCCGCCTTGCACGCTCGGGGTGGCGTCGGTACAACCTTTCGCCTCGCGCGCGGCACACTGGCTCCCTCGGAGGGAGCGCTCCCTGGGAATGGGAGCGGGCCGACGCCGACCCCGCTCGTGCGCGACCTCGCGGTCGCCGCCGATCCTCCAGCCCCAAACACCACCATGGCGCGCGCACGCTACCGCAGCAAGAAACCGACTCGAGGCAAGACCCTCTACCGCAAGATGGGCATGGGGTCCGGCCGCGATCGCCAGCGGTTCAAGAACGCCAAGCGCCAGCGCGGTTGAGCGCGTGAGCGGCTGACGAACCGGCGCCGCGTGCGCCCGGTCTCGCCCGCAGCGCCCGTCCACGGGCGCGCTCGCCAAGTCCCGTGCTCGCGCTCGTCTGCCCGCCGGCCGTTCCGAGCTCGAGCGGCGACGCTTCGGTGGATTCGACCTGGGCCATGCTCGCGGCGCTCGGAGCCGCGTTCACCTGGGCCGTCGGCACGCTGTTCTTCCATCGCGCGCTGCGCTCGGGCTCCGCGCGAGAAGCGACCTCCCCGGCCGCCGCGAACCTGTTCAAGAACACGGTCGCGACGGCCGTGTTCGCGCTCGCGGCCTGGGTGCTCTCCTCGCGCTGGCCGGCGGCGAGCGCGTGGCCGGCGCTGCTCGCCAGCGGAGCGCTCGGTTTCGCGCTCGGTGACGGCCTGTACTTCGCCGCGCTGCCCCATCTCGGCACGCAGCGCACGGCGATGCTCGTGCAGCTCAACGTGCCGGTGGCGGCGATCTCCTCGGCGCTCTTCTACGGCGAGCGCTTCCCGCCGGCGCTGCTCGCGGCGATGTCGATCGTCGTCCTCGGCATCCTGCTCGTCGTGCGCTCGGATCGCGCGAGCTCCGACGCGAGCTCGCGCGTCGACGGTGCGCTCGCGAGCGACGAGGCGCAACTCGCCGGCGCGCGCTCGCGTCGCATCGGCATCCTGTGCGCGCTCGGTGCGGTGCTGTTCCAGTCGGCGGGCACCGTCGTCGGGCACGGCATGATGCAGGACGTCGACGTGACGAGCGGGATGGTCGTGCGCATCCTCGGCGGCGTGCTCGCGTCGTTCGTCGTCGTGCCGCTGGGCGCTCTCGTCGCGGGCGTGCCGAGCCGGCGCGAGCTGCGCGAGCTCGTCGCGCCGTTCCTGAGGCCGTCGCACGCGCGCTCTCTCGCCGCGGCGACGATCTTCGGCGCGCTGCTCGGGCTGCCGCTCTTCCACTTCGCGCTGCGCGAGCTCGACAGCGGCCTGGGCATGGTGCTCTTCTCGACCACGCCGCTCTTCACGCTGCCGCTGACCTCGTTCTTCGGCGAGCGCCATGGCGCGCGCGCGTGGTGGGGCACCGCGCTCGGCTTCGCCGGCGTCGTCGGGGTGGTCTGGATCCAGAACGCACGCGTCTGAGGGTCTCGATCGGCCTGTCGCGCAACGCGTGTTAGACTCGCGCGCTGGCGCCGCTCCTGCCGGTTGCCCGTTTCCCGGCCCCCCAAGCGGATGTCCGAGCTCGGTCCCAGCTCCCCCGATCCCAGCGCGCGCGGTCCGATCCCGAACGGGTGGAGCGTGGCGGGTTCGCGGTTCTCGACGTCCTCCACGTGGAGCGCGCCGGGCGGGTGGAGCGCCTGCGTCGTGTGGGCCGTGTGGGCCGCGATGGTGCTGTGCGCGTTGTCGTTCGCGACGCAGTTCACCGACTCGATGCCGTTCAGCGACGAGCTCGCGCTCACCTACGAGATGTTCCAGCCCGAGCGCCTCGAGCCGACGCACTTGTGGGCGCAGCACAACGAGCATCGCCTGCCGCTGCCCAAGCTCGCCTACCTCGGCAGCGTCCTCGCGACGGGCGACGCGCGCGCGGCGATCGTGCTCTCGATCTCGCTGCTCGCGCTCGGCTCGGCGGCACTGATCCTCGCGGCGCGCGCGGTGCGGGGCTCGACGTCGATCGGCGACGCGTTCTTCCCGCTGATCTGGCTGCACTGGTACCACGCCGAGAACCTGATCCTCGGCTTCCAGATCGCGTTCGTGCTGCCGATGGCGTTGTGCGCGTGCGCGCTCGCGTTGATCCTGCGCTCGGACGGGACGTGCGCGAGCTTGCGACCCTGGCGCTTCGGCGCGATCCACGTCGCCTTGCCGATGTGCTGCGCGCCGGGACTGATGGCCGGCGCCGCGCTCCTGCCGTGGGTCGCGTGGCGCGGCTGGCTCGGCCTGCGCTCGAGCGAGCCTCGCGAACGCCGCGCGGCAGGCGTGCTGCTCGGCTGCGGCGCGCTCGCCGCGGGACTCGTCGCCGTGTACCTGATCGGCTACCACCGCCCGGCGAGCTTCGAGGGCGCGCAGCCGAACGTGATCGAGATCGTCCGCGTCGCGGCGGCGTTCGTGATGCAGTCGCTCGGCGGATACGGGCGCGCGTGGTGGCCGCGGGATGCCCGGGTGTTCGTGGTCATCGTGGTGCTGCTCACGTGGCTGGTCTCGCGCCGCGGCCGCGCCGGTCTCGCCGACGGGCGGGTTCTCGGTCTCGCGGCGCTCGGTGGCGCGCCGATCTTGATGGGCATCGGCATCGGGATCGGGCGCCCGGGATTCGACATCGACGTCACGGCCGCGCCGCGCTACGCCCTGCTTTCGAGCACCGTCGCCTGCGGCATCGTCTCCATCGCGCTCCTGAGCGCGCCGCGCGAGCTCGCGCGCTGGTTCCTCATCGGCGCCGCTGGCTTGTGGAGCTCGGTCGCGCTGACGGACACCGCGCTCGGGCGCATGGTGGGAGACATCGCGCAGCGCGCCGCGGAGAGCGTGCACCTCGACGTGCGCGCCGGCCTTGCAGCGGCACAGATCGCCGAGCGCAACTGGACCAAGGTCTTTCCCGACGAGAATGCGTTGCGCGAGATCCTCGTGATGCGCCGCGACGCGCACATGGCGCCCTTCGATCGCGTCTGGGAGCGCCGCGAGGTGCCGCGCCGCGCGCTGACGGAGATCGAGCGCAGCGTCTTCGCTCCGTTGCGCCTCGCGCCGCGCTCGTGGAGCGGAGCGACGCCGCCCGTCGCACGGCCCGTGCTGAACGATCCGGTGCTCGTGGTCGGCGAACGGAGCGAGCTCTCGTTCGCGTGTCCGCGCGGCGCGCGTCGGGCGCGCGGCCACTACGGACTGCTGCACGCGGCGACCCTTCCGCAGGGCAGCGACGGCCTCGAGTTCCGCATCGAGCAGGGCGAGGGACGAGAGCGGCGCGTCCTGTGGCGCGCGACGCTCGATCCGCGCACGCGCCCGGAGGACGGCGGTCGCCACGCGTTCTGGCTCGACCTGCAAGGCAACGACGGCACGCCGCTGTGGCTCGTGACCGGGAACCCGCCGGGCCGCGACTCGCGCGCGGACTGGGGCTACTGGTCGGGGATCCAGATCGAGTGAGCACCGGACCGGCATCCGCGAGCGTCGAGCCGCGCGCGATCGCTACGACGCCGAACGCGCCGGATCCGCCGGGCGCGTCGCCTCGCGCGTCGCACTCCGCCCGCTGGGCTGCGCGCTGCGCGTGGGGACTGTGGTACCTGCTCAGCGCGCTCGCGTTCCTGCAGGCGCTGCGCGACGCGACACCCGTCCTGCTCGCCGGCGAGGCTCGCGCGCGACCGAAGCGCTCGTGCCCGCGTCGCCCACCGTGCGCGACTACCTCGATCGGGCCCGCTCGGATCGGCGCCGATCGCGCGCGGTCTACGTGGGCCTCGTGCGCTGGGCGGCGGACGCGCGAGCGATCGGCATCGCGAGCGTGGCGCTCGGTTCGGCGCTCGCCGCCGCGTCGCTCTTCGTCGCGCGCCGGCGGCGCGGCGCGCACGCCTGGAGCGACGCCGTCTTCCCGCTCGCGTGGTTGCACATCGGGCTCGCGCCGGCCTGGAGCGACGGGATGGCGTTCGAGGCGGTGCTCGCGACGTTCTTCGCCGGCTGCGCGGCGCTCTTGATCGCGAGCTCGCCACGCGAGCTCGACCGCCGCCGTGAGCTCGCCCTGGGCGCGCTCGCCGTACTGCTCGCAGGTTGCGGAGTCGCCGGCATCGCCTGGGCACTGATGCTCGTCGCGTGGCGGCTCACGGCGTCCCGCGGAGCGCGCGTGCCGTCGCGCGGAGCGCGCGCGTCGTGGTGGACGGGTGCGTCCGCGCTCGTCGCGCTCGCGCTCGCGGCCCTCGTCTCGATCGACTCCGGCACCTCGGTGCGCGACGGCGTCGACGACGCCGGCGCGGTGCCCTTCGCCTCGAACTTCGCCGCGTGGATCGCGTTCGCGCTGCGCACGCTGGGTCCGGCGACGGACGCGTGGCAGGCCGTCGCGCTCGTTCTGCTCGGCGTCGCGTGCGTGTCGGCCGCTCTCGCGCGGTCGCGGTCGATCGACGAAGCGGACGCGCGCGTCCGCGGCTGCGCGAGCCTGCGCGCCGGTGCGGCGCTCATCGCGGTCGGCGCTCATCGAGCGCGCGCGGAGCCGCGCTGGAGCTCGTCGGACGCGTGCGTCGCGAGCGACGTGGCCCTCGCAGCGTTCGTGCCCGCCGGACTCGCCCTGCTCGCGCTCGCGGCCGACGCGCGCGGCGCGTGGCGCGTGAACGCGCTGCTCGCGCTCGCCCTGGTGCTCGCCTGGAGCGGGAATGCGCGCTTCGCCGCGGAGCGCAGCGAGCGGCGACGCATGCAGGCCGTCGACCTCGTCGTCGACCAGCGCGACGGCGCGGGCCCGATGCAGCTCGCCGCACGCTACAGCCACGCCCTGGGCGGCAACGAGAACCGCGCGCGCGAGCTGCTCGCGCTGCGCGAAGCCCTGCGACTCGCGCCGTTCGACCGCACACCGACCGTCGAGCCGAGCTCTCCGCCGCCGCCGCGCGACGTGCCGCTCGTGCGCGAGCCGTTCGGCGTGCTCGGCACGCCGCCCACGTCGTGGGAGGGAACCCTGCCGCCGTTCCTGCGCTCGGCGTACGGCAAGGTCGTGCTCGCGCTCGGTCCGCGCGCGCGTCTGAGGTTCGCCGTGCCCGCCCTGGCGCGGCGCGTGCGCGCCGACTACGGCGTGCTCGCCGGCGTCGGTCCACAGAGCGTGGGTGACGGGCTCGTCTTCCGCGCGAGCCTCGTGCGCGCGGGCGAGGCTCCGCGCGTGCTCTTCGAGCGCCATCTCGATCCGGCGCACGTCGAGGCCGACCGCGGCGCGTTCGAGCTCGACGCGGAGTGGAGCGCGCTCGCGAGCGCGGACGAGCCGCTCGAAGGCTGCGAGCTCGTGCTCGAGACCGACGACCTGCCCGGTGCGAACGACGTCGACGATCTCGGCTACTTCGCGCGCGTCGCGTTCGAGTGAGCGCGCCAGAGGAAGCAGGCCGCGCCGGGAAGCGCCAGCCAGGCCCAGACGGGGCGCGCGAGCGTGGGCCACGCGTCGCTCAGCACCGCGAGCGCGTTGTAGCTCGCGTGCAGCACCATGCACGGCCAGAGGCAGCGCGCGCGCGCCGCGACGAGCGTGAGCACGATGCCGAGCAGTCCGGTCGGCAAGAAGCGATAGATCGATGCGTGCGCGGCGCCGAACAGGCACGCCTGCCACAACGCCGTGCGCCACAGCGGCAGGTCGCGCTTCAAGCCCGAGTACAGCGCGCCACGGAAGAAGAGCTCCTCGCCGATCGCGGGCGCGAGCGCGAGCAGGAGCACCTGCGCCGTGCGCGAGAGCCCGCCGATCTCGAGACCGAGCCCTAGCGTGGCGAAGCCGACCGGCAGCGGCAGCACGCGCTGCTGCCAGTCGAAGAGCACGCGCGCGAGCTGGAACAAGGCCGGAGCGCACAGCGCGGCGCCGGCGAGGTGCGCGAGGCGCGGGCGCACGAACCCGAGCGCCGTGGCGAGGCTCTCCTTCGCGCGTTTCGCGGTTCCGCGCGCCGAGAGCCACGCGAACGCGGGCACGACGAGCGCCAGCGTCGCGACGAGACCCCAGACCGGATTCCACGCCTGCAGACTGCCGCCGACGAGGTAGATCGCGAACACGCAAGCCACCGCCCAGCGCAGCGCGCTCTGCGACTGCACGGCGCGGCGCGCGTCCTCGTTCTCGTCGCCCTGCGTGTTCAGCTCGCGCTCCGCGTCGAGCGTCGTGCTCACGCGCGCGAGCGCGAGCCACGCCCAGCCCGCGCCGGTGACGAAGGTCCAGGCGACGAGACGCAGGTCGAGCTCGCCGCGCAAGGCGTCGCGCGCCGCGAGCGCGGGACCGGCGAGCGGCACGGCGCCGAGCAGGAGATCGAGCCGGACGTCCTGCTGTGTCGCGAGCAAGGTCGGCGCGAGCGCGACGAGCATCAAGGGCAGCAGCAGGTGCTGGCCCTCGCGGAACGTGCGCGCGCGGCCGCAGATCACGCACAGGAGCGCGCACAGGAGCACGACCGCGGGCACGAAGGTCAGCGCGGCGAGCGCGAGGCGCGCCAGGCCCGCGCCGAGCGCGCCGCCGGCCTGCTCGGAATCGATGCCGGGGATCGATCCCAGACCGATCGCGGCGCTGCCGAGCATGCCCAGCGTGTTGCACACGAGCGTCGCGAGCGCCGTCACGAGCACGGCGGCGAACTTGGCGCCGACGATCGTGCTCGAGCCGACGGGCTGCACGAGCAGCGTCTCGAGCGTGCCGCTCTCGCGCTCGCCGGCGAAGGCCGCCAGCGCGGCGTACGAGCCGCCCGAGAGCAGCACGAGCACGGCGATCAGCGGCAGGAGCTGTCCCAGCGCCGCGCCGCTCTGGTCCTCGGAGCTCGCGACGTCGATCGCGCGCGGATCGAGGCCGCGCGCGGGATCGCCCCCGAGCAGCTCCTCGATGCGAGCGGCGGAGCGTTCCTCGAAGAGCGCCGCGCGCGCCTTCTCGATGCGCCGCTGCGCCTCGTTCGAATCGTCGCTCGTGCTGTCGTAGTAGGCGCGCAGCTCGAGCTCGGGCTTGGCGTCGACCGTGAGCGCGACGAAGAGCGCGTCGACGCCATGCCCCAGGAGCTGCGTCACCGCCTTGCGCTCGCGCTCGATCGACTCGGGCGTGCCCTTGAGCACCTCGGGCTCGAGCTCCTGCAACGAAGCCGCGTCGATGTCGACGAGCTCGATCGGCGTCTCGAGCGCCAGGAGCTCGCGCGCGCGCGTGGCGAGCGCCGTGCTCGCGCGCGTGAGGTCGACGCCGACTTGCACGCTGCGCGCCTCGAGCGTCTGGCGCGAGAAGCCCTTGAGCCAGTCCTGCCCCCAGAAGAGCAGCGGGTAGAGCAGCATCGGCAGCACGACCGACAGGAAGAGCGCGCGCCGGTCGCGGGCCAGCGAGCGGATCTCGTGCGCGAAGATGACGCGCGCCTGGCTCCAGCGCTCGCGCGCCGCGGGCGTGCGCCGGGACGGTTGTCGCGCGGCAGCGCTCATCGCTCGGCGCGCGGCGCTTGCGCCGGCTTCGCGCGAGCCGGAGGCTCGGCGCCGGCGCGGCGCACGAGCTCCTTGAAGATGTCCTCGAGCCAGCGCTGGCCGGTGCGCTCCGCGAGCTCCTCCTTCGTGCCGACGTCGAGCACGCGGCCCTGGAAGATGACGCCGATGCGGTCGCACAGGCGCTCGGCTTCCGAGAGCACGTGCGTGCTGAAGAGCACGCACGTGCCGGCGCTGCGGCGCGACTCGATGAACTCGATCATCGCCGAGCTGGCGATGATGTCGAGGCCGGTCGTCGGCTCGTCGAGGATCAGGACCGGCGGATCGTGCAGCACGGCGCGCGCGATCGAGACCTTCTGGCGCTGGCCCGTC
>JBGATX010000241.1:0-7290 GCA_044228975.1 Planctomycetota bacterium
TCGACCTCCTCGGGCGCGCGGAGCTTGCCGCCTTCTGCCGCCAGAAGCTCAAGGAGCGCGCGCCGCGCTGAGGCGCGCGCTCCGCGATCGTCGCGAGCCTCGAAGAGGCGCTGGTTGCGCGTCGGCACCCGCGGCACTGCGCTTCATGCGCGGCCTGGCGCGCGCGAGTTCACGGGCACTGTGACCCCAATCGCGCCTGCAGCGCCAGCAGATCGCGAGCACCGATCTGGTGATTGCCGTCGAGGTCCGCACGCGGCTCGAAGCCGGGCTCGTTCCAACGCCGGCCCCAGCTCGCCATGAGCAGCGCCTGATCGCTGACGTCGACGCGGCAATCGCCGTCGATGTCGCCGTACAGGAACGGCGTCAGCGCGATCGACGCTCGTGTCATCAGGATCGGTGCGCCCTTGCCGGTCGCCGTCCACAGGTCGAAGAGCTGCTGACCGCGCGCGTCGGTGTGGTTGTTGTCGCGCAGTTCCTCGATGTAGTGACGCGGCAGATTCTGGTAGTTCACGTCGACCTCGGCGCTGACCGCATTCGCCGGGAGCGTGAACCATGCGTCATCCCAGTACTGTCCATCCGCGTACACGTGATCGACGACCGGGGCTCCGCCGGCGGCGTAGCTCGCGTTCGAGAAGCCGCGCGGAGGGATGCGGTTGTCCTTGACGATCGTGTCGGCCAGCGACATGTGTCCGGTGGGTCCGGGCGGATACCCGGTGACCGCGGACGCCGCGGCCGAGAGCCCGACGCGCATCTCGTAGACGCGCGTCGCGGGCTCGTCGAGCTGCGCGGTGGCTCCGTCGTAGTGGCCATACTCGCCGACCAGAGTTCCGTGCACGTCGCGGAAACGCACCGCCAGCCACACGCGCCGCCCCTCGATGTGACCCGTGGGCAGCTTGTGGCCGGACTCGTTGGTCACGCGCACGCGCAGAGCACCATTCGATTGGCGCAATCCGATCGAGGCGGCGCGTCGCAACATCGAGATCGCGGCACGCTGGCCTTGAACCAGGTCGGCCGGGTCGACGGTGGAGTTGGGGTCCGCGCGCTCCTGCTCGGCGATGAGCGCGAGCACCGGCGCGGCCGCGCCCGCGAACTGGTGGATCGGAATGTCGGAGCGCTCGGGTCCGAAGTAGCACACCCTGCCGGTGCCGGCCGGCATGTGGCAGTCCTGGCAGCTGCTCAGCAGGCCGGTCTTCTCTCCGCCGAACCTGCCCAGGGTGTCGACCCCCGTGCTCGCGTACTGCGAGAGCCGCCATTCCGTGTAGGTGCGCTCGAGCGGAAACTGAGTCCACGGGTCAGGGCTGTCGGCGCGCTGGTTGATCGCGTTGTACACGTACGAGCCGTCCGGCTGGCGTGTGGTCGCGACGTTGCCGACGTCGTGGCACGCGCCGCACAGCTCGCTCGATTCGTGGAAGGGTGAGTAGAGAGCTTCGTGCGGCGTGACCGGATTCTGCAGCGGTCCACGTCGCCTGCCCTGCGGATCGAGCACGAACATCGCGTTGCCCACGTGCTGCGGCGGATCGGCCAGTGCCTGCAGAATGCCGAGGTCCACGTGCGGACTGGTCAGCGGATCGAAGCTCGGATTCACCATGGAATGGCAGAAGTGACACGTGACTCCGTCGCGATCGAGTGGATCGAGCGTGCTGCCGTCAGGCACGTTGGCGTGCCCGGTGACGATCGACATGGGAACGTGGCAGCGCAGACAGAAGTAGCCGACGTTGTCGACGTCCTGGTTGGCGGTCGTGAGCTGGGCGAAGAAGAGCGGATCGCGGCCCGCGTTCGCCATCAGGCTGCCGCGCCAGTTGCGCGCCGGCTCGTGCACGGGATCGAAATCGCCGTGACATCCGCGACAATCGGACGAGTCGTGGAAGGCGTTCGGATCCGCGTCACCGACCTGCGTGCCTGGGACGTGGAAGTCCTCCAGCGTCATCTGGATCAGCGCCGCGGTGGCGGCGCCCGCGAGCAAGATCCATCCACCGGCGAGCCACGGCCAGAATGGACGGCGCGGAACACTGCAGTTGGTCGTCGACATGAGACCCCTTTTGAGCCGGAGTCCACTGGCGCGCGTCTCGTGCCTCGGGAGTTCCGGCCGGATGTGCCTTCTCGGAGGCTACCTCGCCGAGCGCCGCGTGAGCGCGGGACATTGAGCGCAGCGCGCGTACGCATCTCTGCGCGCAAGTGCGTGCACGGCCTGCGCACGTGCGCAGCTTCGCCGGCATGGAGCGCGCTGTGCGGAACGACAGCGCGCCTGCCACTCCGTCACGCTCGCGTGGTGGCGGGCGGCGCGCACCTCTCGCTCGTCACACCGGCCGAGGAACGCGCCAGCGCGCGGGTCGTGGCGCCACACGTGCCGTTGCCGGAGCCCGCTCCGCTCGAGCAACGTGCGCCGTGCAGGACCTCGTCTCAGGTCCGGCGACGACGCTGAAAGGCCTGGCGCAGATCCGCGCGCAGTCCGAAGCCGTCGGTGCCGCGGGTGCCGTCGCTGCTCGGCGGAATCGCCCCGGGCGCCAGCGCGAGGTGGCGTGCGAGCGTCCGCACGCTGGTGTGGCAGAAGAGATCCGTGAGTGGAACGACGCGGCCCAGCTCCAGCTCGATGCGGCGCTGGAGTCGGATCGCGAGCAACGACGTCCCGCCGAGGTCGAAGAAGTTCGCGTCGCGATCGATCGGCGAACGGCCGAAGAACTCGCCCCACAAGCGTGCGATGCGCGGTTCCAGTTCGGAGGCGCTCTGCGCGTTCGCCGGCGCGCGCGGTTCCTCCGGCGGAGCGCTCTCGCTCTCCAGCGCGAGATCGACGCCTGCGTCCGCCGCTTGCAGCACGCGCGCCGGAACCCCGACCGCCGTGGCCCCCGCGGGCACGTGATCGCAGACGCTCGAGCCCGCGCCGACCGTTGCGCCCGCTCCGATGCGCAGCTCCGGCAAGATGCTCGCATTCGAGCCGACGTAGACCCTGTCCTCGAGCACGACGCGCGCGTTGAGCACCGCTCCCGCGGCGACCACGCAACAGCGGCCGACGCGCGTCTCGTGGCCGACGACGGCGCCCATGAACACCACCGAGGACTCACCCAGGATCACGTCGGGTGAAATCGTCGCATGCGCGTAGACGATCACGTTGCGCCCGAACTCGGCGCCCCAGGTGTCGACGTCGGGATGGATCAGGCTGGCGCACGAGAGCCCGTAGCTCTCGATGCGCTGCTGCGCGGCCCAGCGCCTGGCGGTCGTGCGCCCCACGAGGTTGGCGACCTCCGACGCCGCGGGATCGGCCTGCCCCAGCAGGCGGAACGGACCTGCGACCGGAACCGACAAGACCTCGCGGCCGTGGAGCGCGGGGTCGTCGTCGAGCAGCGCGATGCGGTCCCAGCGCTGCTCCCGGCGCTGGATCGTGAGCGCCAGACGCACAGCCTCGGAGTTGGTCGCCCCGCACAGGTAGAGCGTCTTGCGTGCTGCGTTCGTGCGCGGGGGTTCCACGTCGAGTCGCCTCAGGCCGTCGATTCCGGCTGCGGTCGCACGCGTTGCGCCGCGCCAACCATCCAGTCCTGGCACGCCTGGCAGCGCGCCGGCAACTCGTCGAAGCGCCGCTCGAGGTGTTTCGCGCGATAGCCGCCGAGCTCGCTCCACAAGGTCGAGAGCGGCTCGTCCCAGGCATTGCCGACACCCTCCTCTCCTTCCGTGTCGCCCGGACAGCGCGGCACGCGGCCGTCCCAGAACACGTGCATCATCGTCACCGCCCACGGACACGGGATGCGTTCGGCGGCGGGCACGCAGAGCGGCGTGGAGAAGGTGCCGCCCCAGCTCAGGCGATTGCGCACCTTCACCGTCGCGCCGCGCGCGAGCCAGTGCCGCTGGAAATCCGCGAGCTCGTGCTGGTTCTCGTCCATCTCGATGAACTGCGCCTGGATCTCCGGGCCCGCGCCGCGCGCGCGGCGTGCGGCGAGCAAGCGCCCGAGGTTGGCTTCGAGCAGCGCGAGGTCGCCGCCGACGCGCAGCCGCTCGTACGTGGGACGCGTGAACCCATCGATGCCGAACACGATCAGCGCGACACCCGAGTCGAGCAGCGGCTCGACCAGCTCCTCGGTCAGCAGCAGGCCGTTGGTGTTGATGTTCATCGAGCGCAGGCCGACCGTCCGGCCGTAGGCGAGCATCTCGAGCAGGCGCTGCGGCTCGACCAGCGGCTCGCCGCAGAAGGAGAACCACACTTCGCTCTGCGGCCAGTCGCGCGCGAGCTGATCGGCGCACTTGCGCCACAGCTCGAGCGGCATGCGCCCCTTGGGCCGGCGCATCTGCGGGTGGTGGCACATCGTGCAGCGCAGGTTGCAGTGCGCGCTGACCTCGACGGCGAACTTGCGGGGAACGCGCGACTCCGCCAGCGTTCGTGCGAGTGCGTCGAGCTTGGGGTCGGTCATGGTGTCGATCGAAGCCCGGAAGCCGACGGCGCAGCAGCGAGCTCGCGCGGGCACGCAAGGCGGAGCGCATCGATGTCGAAGCGAGGCGCTCCGCGATCCAGGAGTTCCGTCGAACGCCCGCGGCGGACGATCGGCACTCGTACCTCGAATCGTACGCCGACGGAGGTGCGCTGGACGGCGCGTACGCAGTGTTCGCCGTGGGCTACCCACTCCGGCGGACGACGCTCGCCGAGCACGTCGCGATCGAGCGCGCGGTCACCCGTCGCCGCGCTGGGCGATCGGCACCCAACCGGCTTGCGCGGGCTCGAGCAGCGGTGGGGGCGCACCGAACGGCCCGCTGAACGCACCATCGTCGTTCGCGCAGCCGTGCACTTCGCCTCCCGGCAGGATCTCGAAGGCTCCCAGTCCGGTTCGTCCGTGCTCCCATGGCCAGGCGCGCAGCACCCAGCGCTGGACGGCGATCGAAGCGCCGTGCGCGTCCCGAGCCGCGAGAAGTCCGTCGCCTGCGGCGAGGCCCGGCACGGCGACGGGCACGGCGTCGAAGAGATAACCGTGGCGCCGCAGGCGGCCGCCGTCGACGAGTTCGAGGTCCTCGAAACGCACGCGATGGTCACCGTGCGTGGCGAGCAGCGCTCCCAGGCCGCCGGCGTGCATCACCGGTCCGAGCGCGCGCGCGTCGCTCGCGAGCACGCGCAGCATGCGCAGCGCATCGAGCTCGTTCTCTCGCAACGCGAACGCGCGCAGGCGCGGAAGGGAGACGAGCACGACCACGAGGCCGATCGCGAGCAGCGTCGCGTAGTCGACGAGCGTCAGCGGACGCGACGCCACGTGGGTGCGACGGTGCGATGGCGCGGGAATCGCGACCGCGCTCGCTGCGGGGCTCGAGGCATTGTCGGCGGACGTGCTGGCGCTCACTGCGTCTCCTGGAGGCACGGATTCGAACGAACGTCGATGCGAGATCGACGAGACGGACTGCTCGGCGCGCGCGGCGCATTGAGGTCGCTCCCCGATCGCCTGCGTGCGGCTCGCGGCCGCCTCGCGTGCGACGCGCTGTCGCAACACGGTTGGCTCGCGCCGTCGCGAGCGCGTAGGCTCCGCTACTCAATGCTCCGCCGACCTTCGATGCAAGGCCTTTCCGCTCCGCTCGCGCGCGCCGCGCGCAGAGTCGCGACGCGACTCGCGGCCGCCGGACAGCGCGGCTGGATCGTCGGCGGCTCCGTGCGCGATCTCGCGATCGGCCGCGAGGCCGGCGACGTCGACATGGCGTCGGCGGCGCACCCCGACGAGGTCGAGCGGCTCTTCGAGCGCACGATCGCCGTCGGTCGGGCTTTCGGAACCGTCATCGTCCTCGTCGAGGGCGTCGAAGTGCAGCACACGACCTTTCGCAGCGAAGCCGGGTACGCCGACGGGCGCCGGCCGGACGCGGTGCAGTTCGGCGCGAGCGTCGAGGAGGATGCGCAGAGGCGCGACTTCACCGCCAACGCGCTCTACCTCGATCCGTTGTCGGGCGAGGTGCGCGACCCGACCGGCGGACTTGCGGATCTGGAGGCGCGGCGCCTGCGCTGCGTGGGCGATCCGGCGGAACGCTTTCGCGAGGACGGGCTGCGCTTGATCCGACTGGCGCGTTTCGCGGCCGGGATGGAGCTCGCGATCGAGCCCGCGACGCTCGAGGCCGCGCGCGCGAACGCCGGGCGCTGGCGCTCGAGATCCTCGCGGGGCTCGGCCTGCTCGAGCGAGCGCTGCCGGGATGCGACGGCGCTGGCGCGGCGGCGTGGAGCGCGCGACGAGCCGCGTTCGGACATCTGCCGGCGGCGCCGGGGCTCGAGCTCGGTCTCGCGGTGCTCTACGGTCCGGCGCTGGAGCGCACGCAGGAGTTCGACGCGGACGCGCACCTCGACGCGCTCGAGCGATTGCGCGTGTCGCGCGCGACGCGCCACGGAGTGGGGGAGCTGTGGCGCCTCGCGCGCGCGATCGACGCGTGCTCGGGCTTGCCCGAGAGCCGGGCCGTGCGCGTGCGCTGGATCCGCGCGCCCGCGTTTCGTGACGCCCTCGCGCTCGCGCGCGCGTGGCGCGCGGCGCGCGGCGCGGAGCTGATGGTCGTCGATGCGCTCGACAGCGAAGCGAGCACGCTCGACGCGCGCTCTCTCCAACCCGCGCTCTTCATCGGCGCGCGCGAGCTCGAAGCCGCCGCCGTGCCGCGCGGACCGGCGTGGGGAGCGTTGATCGAGGAAGCGGAGACGCTGCAGCTCGATCTCGTGCACCGCGACGCCGAGTCCGCGCGCGCGTGGCTCGCGCGCCGCGCGGCGGAGATCGCTCAGGACGGCGGGAAGACCTTGCGCAGGGCGAAGGACAAGGGATAGCCGCACAGGATCAGCGCGCCGGCGAGCGCGCCATCGCGTGAACCGCTGATCATGGCGAGCGACGCCGTGAACACGAGCAGGCGGCGCAACAGCATGCCCATCGTGCGCAGGATGCGTTCACGCGGCCACGCACCGCCGCGCACGAGCTCGCGCACAGGTCCGACGAGGGCCGCGAGCGTCAGAGCGATCCCGGGAACGACGTAGACGAGCTGTCGCGTCCAACAGCTGTCGATACGGGTCCACGTGTCGAAGCCGGCCGCGTGCAGGCCGCCGGCGCAGACCCAGCCGACCGGCGAGCCGAGGGACGCAACGAGCGCGACCAGCGCTCCCGCGATCCACGGCGCGGGCGCTGCGATCGTGCTCTCGTCGGCGTCCTCGAGCCGTCCGACGCGCGACACGCAGAAGACGTAGGCGCCGTAGAGCAGCGCGGGCGTGAACGCGAGCCACGGCAGCAACTCGCCGCTCGCCGGCGCCGGACCGAGGCCGAAGCGAATGCCCACGGCGAGATTTCCGGCGCGACAGAACGCGAGCAA
>JBGATX010000014.1:0-56016 GCA_044228975.1 Planctomycetota bacterium
AGCGCGGTGATCACGCCCAGGGAACTTCCGTGCGCGGTCTCTCGCGAAGCGCGCGCGCGAACTCCGCCGCGCGCGTCGCGGTGCTCCACGCGTGCTCGCCTCGCCACGCAGCGCCGCAATTGGCCGCGCGCGTTCTCGCGGGTAGCCTGCTCGGATCGATCCCGTCTCGACATCCGCGCGCGCACTCGCCGCCACGCTGCTCCTCGCCTGCGGCGCGTCGTACGCGCGCGATGCGGCAGCGCGGGTACAGCAGCCTGCGACGAGCTCCGCGGCCGCGGTGGAGCCTTCGATCGAGGACGAGGTGCTCGCCAACATCCGCGCGCAGCCTCTGGGTCCGGCGACCGTCGGCGACCTCGCCCTGCCGGATGATTTCCTGCGCCGCTTCGCCGATCGCGTCGTGCGCGCGTCGTTCGAGTCCAACCTGAGGCTCGTCGTCAGCGACGCCGATCCCAAATCGGTCGTGCCCGGCGTCGAGGCTCCGCCGACGGGCGCGAACCGCTCGACGCCGCCAGCACCGCGTGCTGCCGAGGGACGCGCGACGTGGCTCTACTTCGGAGCGGGCGCGTGCGGCTTGCTCCTGATCGGCTGGCTCGTCGTGCGACGGCGGAGCCACGCGTGATCGCGCTCGTGCTCGGCGCGCTCGGTCCCGTGCTCGCAGGCGACAAGGCCGCGTTCACCGTCGTGCGCACGGCGTTCGAACGGCCGCTGGGCGAGCTCGAGCGTTCGACGAGCGAGGCGCGACCGCCGTTGCGCGGCTTCTTCCCGCGCCTCGGCCAGGGAATCGACGCGGCCGGTGCGCCGCGTTGCGAAGCGTGGGAGCCGTTGCAGGACGAGCTCGGCGCGCGCGCGGCACAGCTCGTCGCGCGCCGGCTCGCACGCGACGGCTTCGTGAGCACGCTCGCGCGCGTGATCGACCTCGCCGGGCCGAGCTCCTTCGTCTCCGACGAGCGCACGTCGTGGTTGTGCGGTGTGGGCCTGCCGATGGACTGGGCCGCGTGTTTCGTGCCGCCCGACGGCGGCGCGTCGCTCGTCGCGTGGCTCGCGGGCCGCTCGAGCGGTCACGCATCGGAGAACGAGCTCTTCGAGCTCGCCGCGCTGCCCAGGTTCGCGTTCCAGGCCAGCGTGCCGGGCTTCGAGGTCGCGAGCGAGAGCGGCGAGCACGCGATCGCGTCGTTGCGCGTGCACGTCGTCGGCGCGCGCTACTGGGCCGGAGTCGGGGACGGCGGGGCGCTCGACGTGTTCCGGCAGCTCGCCCTGGATCCGCGCGAGTTCCCGATCCGCGCCGCGATCGAGGCGCGCCATGTCGAGCCGCTGCTCGAGCTCGCAAGCGCGTGGAACGTGCCGCATCCCGAGCGCGTGCGCCTGCTCGAGCAGGACCTGATCGTCTCGCAGTGGGCGCAGGACAACGGGAAGAGCGGCTTCGTCGGCGGGTCGAGCGACGTGCTGACGCTCGCGCCGCGCTACGTGAATCGAGGCGAGGAAGCCTCGGCGTGGGTGAGCGGCGACGCCCGCGCACTCGAAGCCGCGAGCGCGGACGGCCTGCGTGTCGCGCGCTCGCCGTTGCTCTTCCAGGGAGGCAACGCGCTCGCCGTTCGCGATCCGCGTCGCGCCGAGCGCGTGCTCTTGCTCGGCGAAGCCGAGGTCGCGCGCAATGTCGCGCTCGGATTGACGCGCGAGCAGACCAGCGAAGCGTTCCGGATCGAGTTCGGCGTGCAACGAGTGCTCGTGCTGCCCGCGCTCTCCTACCACGTCGACTACGAGATCTCGTGCCGAGCGATCGGCGGCGAGCTCGTGTGCTTCGTGAACGATCCCGAGAGTGCGTCGTGCTTCATCCTGCGCGCCGCGCTCGAGGTGCTGGAAGGCGCGCGAGAGCTCGATGCGCCGAGCGCGCGTTCGCTGCGCGAGGCGCTGGAGCGCAAGGACTGGCCCGCGTTCGTCGAGAGCTTCGCGCCGGCCCTCTTCGCGCATTCGGTCGGCGCGGGACGCTTCCCCGAGTCCTTCGCGCGGGCTTTCCGTCGCGGCGACGCCGATTCGCACGTCGCGAACCTGGAGCGCGTGCTCTTCGCGCTCGATTTCCTCGCGAGCCGCACGTCGATGCTGCCGCAAGGCGACCGCTACCTCGCCTCGTACCTCGAGGCATTGCGGCGCAGCACGGCCGAGCACGCGCAGCTCGAAGCCCTGTTGCGCGCGCAAGGCTGGCGCGTGGTCGCGGTCCCGAGCCTCTCGGCCGGCGAGCGCAGCGTGAACTACCTCAACGGCGTGCAGCTGCGCGGGCTCTACCTGCTGCCCGTTTGGGGGGGGCTCTTCGCCCAGCTCGACGCCGCGGCGCGCGGCGTCTTCGAACGCGAGCTCGGTGCGGACGTGCGGGTCGTTCCCGTGCTCACGAGCGAGAGCCAGCGCCGTCACGGCGCGCTGCACTGCTCGGTCGGAGTCGTGCCGGCGCCGCGCTGAACGGCGCGCCGCCGGCCCGTGGCGGCGTGAGCCGGAAGTAAATCACCGCCCGCTGCCTTGCGGCGCCGTCACATTCGCTCAAGGTCTCGCGAGTCGAGCGCCGGGAAACCGCTTCCGTCGCTCGTCCCGTCGCGTCGATTCGGCCGCGATCACGGCCGAAACGGCCGTGCTCACCTACTCAGGCCGAGTCGGGGGCTGTATGCTCCCAATGGGGGTCCGCTGGCCATCGGACCCGAGATCCATCGTCACCTTGGCTGCGTCGTCGATCCGCTCGACCCCGCCGTTCGACTCGGTCGGCGGTTCCGCGGTGCCGGGCGCGCGCTTCTCGTCGTCACTCCACTCAAGAAGGTTGTCCCAATGCAGTTGAAACGGAACTCCATCTTCCGCGTCGTCGCCGGCTCAGCCGGCGTTTTTGCGCTCGCGTCCATCGCCGGCGCGCAGGCCTGTCCGATCTCGACGAACGGCCCCGACGTCATCGTGGGCGACATTCAAGAGGTGGCGAACTATTCGTCCGTCGGTTCGTTCGAGGCCCTCGCGCTCGGCACGACATCGTGCAACGTCGGCAACACGAACCTGAACTGGATCCCGTCGCCGAACGTGAACCACCCGGTCATCGCGTCGGGTCTGTACAAGTGGACCACCGTCGCGGGCGCCGGTCGCTTCGAGCAGATCGGGCACGGCTGGATCAAGCACACCTTCGCGGCGTTCCAGCAGCACCTGTGCTGCACGACCTGCCCCAACGGCAACGAGTTCAACACGTTCTCGTTCCTCGGCGTCGGCTGCTCGGATCCGTACACCGGACCGCGCAATGGCACGCAGAGCCTGCTCGGCCCGCGCTACCAGCTCAACGCGCACACCGGCGTGTATCCGTCCAGCAATCCGCACCCCAGCGGCGGCAACCTCGGCCGCGTGCAGGTCAACATCGCGGATCTGGCGCCGAACTCGGCCAGCATCCGCTACTTCGGCGAAGTCCAGTACCTGGCGCTCGACGACGCGCGCGCGAACAACGGCGACAACAACACCTCCTACCGTGAGATCAGCGTGTCGGGCAGCGGCACCGCGTGGACCTTCGGCGGCATCGGCGCGACGGTGCGCATGCGCACGCCGATCGACGCCTGGGTCGCCGCCGACCCCGCCGTCACGCTCACGAACATCAGCGTGCCGGAAGGCAGCGCGGCGCCGTACGACGGCAACGCGCGCCTCGTGCTCGGCTCGCGCGTGACGAACATCGGTGGTGGCCAGTACCACTACGAGTACGCGCTCTACAACCAGAACAGCGATCGCTCGATCCGCTCGTTCAGCCTGCCGGTTCCCGCGGGCGTGTCGATCACGAACATCGGCTTCGACGACGTCGTGTACCAGGGTGCCGACGGTGTCGGTCCGACGGGCACGGCGGGCGTGACCTATGACGGCACCGATTGGGCGCCGGTCGTCAGCGGCGGCGCGATCACGTGGAGCACGCAGACGTTCGCCGTGAACCAGGGCGCGAACGCGCTGCGCTTCGCGACGATGTACTCGTTCCGCTTCGACGCGAACTCCGCCCCGACCCCGGCCACGCTCTCGCTCGAGCAGTTCAAGGTCGTGAACACCGTCACGGTCAACAACATCGACGCGCCCGGCAGCGCGCCGATCGTGTCCTACTGCCCCGGCACCGGCTGCCCGTGCGGCAACGACGGCAGCGGCGGCGCGGGCTGCGCGAACTCGGCCGTTCCCACGGGCGCGCTGCTCAGCGCCACCGGGACGCCGAGCGTCGCGTCCGATTCGCTCTTCCTCACGTCGACCGACATGACCGGTTCCGTCGCGGTGTTCTTCCAGGGCGCGTCGCAGATTCCGGCCTCGGTCGTCGACGACGGCCTCGGCTGCGTCGGCGGTCCGATCGTGCGTCTGGGCACGAAGGTCGTCGGCGGCGGCGCCGCGTTCTTCCCCGACGTCGGCGACCCGCTCGTCAGCGTGCGCGGCGCGATCCCGCCGGCCGGTGGCACGTTCTACTACCAGTGCTTCTATCGCAACGCGGTCGCGGCCTTCTGCCCGCCCGCGACGAGCAACCGCACGAACGGTCTCCAGATCACCTGGGCTCCGTGAGTTGAGTTGACTCGACGCGAGAGCTCCGACGAGGAGCGGCTCACGACAACCCGAGGCCCGGCCGAACGCGAGTTCGGCTGGGCCTCGGTGTTTTCGGTCGACGATCGGCGCGCATTCGTGCCGAGCACCGCGGCCGCGGATCGCGGCAAGGAACTGTTTGCCCACTTGTTGGCGCCGCTCTACGACTCGCGCGGGGATGGGAGCACTCGCACGCGGACTAGCTCCGCCGGTGGAGGTGCTCCATGAAGGTGCGCAGTTGGTTCGTGTGCTCGGGCGTCGCGTCCGTCGTGCTCTCGGGCGTCGCCACGGCGAGCGATTGGTACGTGAACGTCGTCTCCGGCTCGGACGCGAATGCGGGGACCTCGCCCGCGCTGGCGTGGAGAACGATCACGCATGCGCTCGCGGTCACGCCTGTCGCGAGTGCGGACGGACAAGTGATCCATGTCGCGCCGGGAACGTACTCGTGGGCGAGCGGTGAGTCCTTCCCCCTGAACCAGCGCAACGCATTCCGCATCGTGAGCGATGGCGGATCCGCGGCGACGATTCTCGACGCTGGCGGCTCGAGCGCCGTCATCACGTCGCAGTTCAACACCTACTCGCACCCGCCGGCTCCCGGCCCGCTCACGAGAGTGGAAGGGTTCACGTTGATCAACGCGGCGACGGGCGTCGTCGTGGCGGCGAGCTCCGCGAGCGCCTACCTCGACTGCACCGATCTGCGCATCCTGGGCATGACCACCGCGGGCGCGACCTGCGGATCGGGGAGCTCGCTGCCGGAGTGGGGCAGCGCCGGCTTGACGCTCCGCCGCACGACGATCGAAGGCTGTGCGCTCGGCGCGCGCGTCACCAGTGGTGGATCCGGAAGTGCGGGCGGAGCTGCGCTCAGTCTGTACGACTGCGTGGTCTCCAACAGCGGAAGCGACGGCGTCGTGTTGACGATCAGCGCGAACGGCGGGAGCGTGAGATGCGAGCGCACGCAACTCGTCGGGAACGCGGGCTACGGCCTGCTCGCCACGCATTCCAACCCCATGTTGGGCCACGTGTTCACTCGTGCGAGCCTCGTCGACTCGCTGATCGCTTCCAACGCTGCCGGTGGCGTGCGAGGCATCTGCAATGGCGGCGGGTCGCTCACGTCGCTCGGCGTCGACGTCGCGCGCTGCACGCTGGCGGAGAATGGCGGGATCGGTCTGGATGTCACGCGGCCGAGCGCGAGCGCGGCGGCGTACACGGCGACGCTCGAGGGATGCCTGCTCTACGGCAATGTCGACGACATCGAGCAGACGGCAGCGCGTCCGACGCTGACGAGCGTGCGCTACTGCGACATCGGCGACGGCGACTTCGCCGGCGCGAGCGGGAACATCGCGGCCGATCCGCACTTTCGCGACGCGGCGGCGCGCGACTATCGGTTGAATTGGGGCAGCCCGTGCATCGATCGGGCGGACCCGGCCGCAGCGGTCGGTTCGCCCGATCTGCTCGGCGTGCTGCGCCCCGTCGACGGCGATCTCGACGCGGTGGAGACCTCCGACATCGGCGCCTTCGAGTTCACTCCACTCGCGCTCGCCGCGCCGGCGCACAGCGGCGGCGAAGTGCTGCTCGAGCAGTGGGGACCGGCTGGCGGGCGCTGCGTGCTCTACCTCTCTCGCTCGCACTTCGTGAGCACGCCGATCCTGACGCCGTTCGGAGAGTTCGAGCTCGACCCGCTCGCGGTGCGCATGCTCGGCTCGACACCGGCGGGATCGGGTCCGCCGGCGATTCGCCGCCTTCCGCTGCCGAAGGACGACGCGCTCGTCGGCCAGCAGTTCCGCTTCCAGGCGTTGACGCGCTCCGGTCTCGCTTCACCCGTCGCAGCGTGGACGAACCTCGTGACGGTGACGATCCTCGCGCCGTGATGGTCGCGAGTGAGGCGCACTGAAACGGAGCGAGCGCCCGCGGGCGCTCGCTCCTTGATTCAGCACTCTTCGCGTCAGCTCACATGAGCAGCGTCCCGTGCTTCTGTCCGAGCAGGCTCTTCAGGCGGCTCATCACGTTCGAGTGGATCTGGCACACGCGGCTCTCGGTCAGCTCGAGCATCTCGCCGATCTCGCGCATCGTGTGACCGACCTGGTAGTACTGCGTGATGATGAAGCGCTCCTTGTGCGTCAGGGAGCGCGTGATGAAGTCGAGCATGTCGCGGCGGTTCAATTCGCCGATCGGATCGATCGCGCGCCGGTCCTCGAGGACGTCGACCTTCTCGATCGAGCTGTCGTCGTCGCGGTCCTCCCACTTCTCCGACAGCGAGAACATCGTCTTCGCGCTGGCGCTGTTCATCTCGGTCGTCAGCTCGTTGTGATCCATCTCGAGCGCGCCGGCGAGCTCGGCGTGCGTCGGCTCGCGGCCGTGCTCGCCGATGAGCTTCTGCAGCGTCTTCTCGATGCGCCCGGCCTTCAGGCGCACGAGGCGCGGCACCCAGTCCTGCGAGCGCAGCTGGTCGAGGATCGAGCCGCGGATGCGCGTCGTGCAGTACGTCTTGAACTTGATGTTGCGGTCGGGGTCGAAGCCGCGGATCGCGTCCATCAGGCCGAAGAGGCCGGCGCTGACGAGGTCGTCGAGCTCGATCGACTTGGGCAAGGTCTGCAGCAGGCGCTCGGCGATGTAGCGCACGAGCGGATAGTGCCGCTCCATGAGCACGTTGCGCAGCTTCTCGATGTCCGCGTCGGCCTTGGTCTTGCGGGCCTTGCGGTAGCGCTCCCAGATCTCGTCGGTCGTCAGGGCTTCGAGCTCCTGATCGTGGACCTTCTCGATCTTGATGCGAGGACGGGAAGCCGTGGGAGCCGCTCGTTCGCGCGTCTCGGGTTCGGCGTGAACCTCGCTGCGCGCGGCGGAGGACTGTTCGGCCCCGGCGGCGCGTGTGCGCCGTTCGGGCTCGTGCTTGCGTTCCACGGGCTTCTTCTTGGTCATGTGCCGGGTGGGGATCGGTCGCCGCGCGCCGGTGGGGCGCACGAGCGACGTTCAGTAACGAAGAATGGAATGGATGGGAACGCCTTCGAGGCGCTTGCGGCCCTCGAGGAAAGTGAGCTCGATCACGAACGAGCAGCCGGCGACGGTTCCGCCAAGCTTGCGCACGAGCTTCACCGCCGCCTGCATCGTGCCGCCGGTCGCGAGCACGTCGTCGACGAGCAGCACCGCCTGTCCGGGCTTGACCGCGTCCTCGTGGATCTCGATGCGGTCGGTGCCGTACTCGAGCTGGTAGCCCTCGCTCGTCGTGCGCCAGGGGAGCTTTCCGGGCTTGCGGATCGGCACGAAGCCTTTGCCTAGCGAGAGAGCGAGCGCGCTGCCGAAGATGAAGCCACGCGATTCGATCGCGCAAATCAATTCGAACGAGCGCGGGTCGGTCCCGCGCGCGAGCTCGGCGATGGTCTGCTTCAAGCCAGCGGCGCTCTGCAGGAGCGGCGTGATGTCCTTGAAGACGATGCCCTTCTTGGGGAAGTCGGGCACATCGCGGATGAGCTCTTGGATCAACTGCAGCTCCGGGGAGTCGCTCCCGCGCCGTTTCGGTAGCCGAGTTCCGAAAAGGCGAGGAAGGACCGGCTCGGGGTATCGGTCGGGGTCGTCGCGGACTTGAGCGCTGGGTTCACATCTCCTCGGGCGCGGCCACGCCAAGGAGCTGCAAGCCATTCGCGAGAACGGTCTTGCAGGCGCGCACCAGGGCCAGTCGGCCCGCCGTCACGGGCGCGTCCTGGTCCAGCACGCGGTTCCCGACATACCAATTGTTGAGCTCGCGGCAAAGAGCCAAGAGCGCCACCGTCAGCTCGCTCGGTTCGCAATGCTCGGCCGCGCCGCGGATCACGTCGGGCACCTGCGCCAGGCGGATGAGCACCGAACCCGCCTCCGAGAGCGACGTCCAGTCCGGCGCCGCGCCGCCCTGATCGGCCGCGCGCGCCTTGCGCAGGATCGAGGAGAGCCGCGCGTGCGTGTACTGCACGTAGGGGCCGGTCTCGCCCTCGAAGTTGAGCACCTCGGCCTTGTCGAACACGACGTCGCGGATGCGCTCGCGCTTCAGGTCGTTGAAGACGACCGCGCCCAGGCCGACCTGCTCGGCGATCTTGCGCTTGTCGGCGAGCGCGCTGTTCTTGGCCTCGATGACGCGCAAGGCCTCGTCGACGACCTCGTCGAGCAGCTCGTCGAGCACCAGGACGTCGCCCTTGCGGCTGGCGAGCTTCGCGCGGCCGGGTCCGAGCAACAAACCGAAGTCGACGTGCTCGATGCGCGGCTCCCAATCGACGTTCAGGCGCTTCAGCACGGCCTTCAACTGGCGGAAGTGGAGCTTCTGCTCCGCGCCGACGACGTAGAGACAGCGCTCGAAGTGGAACTCGTCCCAGCGGTGGAACAGCGCCGCGAGATCGCGCGTGGCGTAGAGCGTCGTGCCGTCGCGCTGCTTCAAGAGACACGGCGTTTCGGCGAGGCCCTTGTCGATCGCCTTCAACGCGACGATCGTCGCGCCATCGGAGATCTCGGTGATGCCCGCCTGTTCGCAGCGCGCGAAGGTCGGCGCGAGGAAGGGCTCGTAGAAGCTCTCGCCGCGCACGAGGTCGTGGCGGATGCCCAGGCGCTGGTAGGTGCGCGAGAAGCCGCGCAGCGAAACCTGCGTGACCCACTGCCAGATCTGGCGCGTCTCGCCGTCGCGGCCGCTCTCGAGCTCCTGCCAGGCCTCGCGCGCGGCGCTCGTGAACGCGGGATCGTGCTCGGCGTGCGCGGGATCCATCGCGCGCTTGCTGCGCTGGTAGAGCTCGAGCAGCGCCTGGATCGGCTCGTTGACGAAGTCGAAGCCCGGCTGCGTGGGCGCGACCTGCGTCGCGGCGCCGACGCCCGCGACCTTCACTCCCGCCCAGCGCTTCAACGCGACGACCAGTCCGCCGAATTGCGAGCCCCAGTCGCCGATGTGATTGATGCCGACGGTGCGGTAGCCGAGCGCCTGGTGCAGGTTGACGAGCGCCTGCCCGATGATCGTCGAGCGCAGGTGACCGACGTGCATGGGCTTCGCGATGTTCGGGCTCGAGAAGTCGATCACGATCGTCTTGCCCGCGCCGAGCGTCCAATGACCGTACGACGCTCCTTGGCGCTCGACGTCGCCGACGACCGTGCGCGCGAGCACGGTGCGATCGATGCGGAAGTTGACGTACGGCCCCGTGGCAACGGCAGTCACGCCTTCGAGTTCACTGGACAGCTGCGCCGCGAGCTCGCTCGCGATCACGGGCGGCGCCTTCTTGAGGCTCTTCGCCAGCGCGAAGCACGGAAACGCGAGATCGCCGAGCGCCGGATCGCGCGGGAGCTCGATCTTGATCTCGGCCGGGATGAGACCCGCCTTGCGGGCGATGGCTGCCGCGATCGGCTCGGAGAACGTGCGCATGGTCGAAGGGCGAGAGCCTAGGTTGCGCGCGCGAGCCTTGGCAAGGATCGAGAACGCGATCGAGAGGCCTCGAACCCGCGCGAGAGTGCTTGCGCCGTGCGAATGCCACAGCGCGGCTCGCTAGGATGTCGACCGCCGCGAAGACCGCACGTCAGGCCAAGGAACGCACGCGATGACCCACAAGCTATTCGCCCTCGGAGCGCTGCTCAGCATGACCCTGCAAGCCTGCACGACGAGCGCCGTCCGGCAGCCGGACGGGCCGACGACTTTCGGATCGGACGTCGCCTTCCTCAAGAAGCACGTCGAGACGCTCGTGCTCACCGATTCGGACGGGCGTGCG
The DNA here is from genome assembly GCA_044228975.1 of Planctomycetota bacterium. GTDB lineage: Bacteria > Planctomycetota > UBA1135 > UBA1135 > JADJNY01. The sequence goes on from JBGATX010000014.1 coordinate 10,257, forward strand.
CAGCTCGCCGTCGTGCCCGCCTACCAAGGTCGCGTGATGACGAGCACCGCAAGCGGCAGCGACGGCGCTTCGTACGGCTGGATCAACCGCGAGCTGATCGCTTCGGGCAAGGTGCAGAAGCACATCAACGCCTACGGCGGCGAGGATCGCTTCTGGCTCGGTCCCGAAGGCGGACCCTTCGCGCTCTTCTTCGCCAAGGGAGCCAGCTTCGACCTCGAGCACTGGAACACGCCCGCGCCGCTCGACACGCAGCCCTTCGACCTCGTCGAGCACGAGCGCGATCGCGCCAGCTTCAAGAAGCGCATGCAGCTCACGAACTACGCCGGCACGACCTTCGATCTCGAGGTGACGCGCGAGATCCGCATGCGCGACGCGAGCCAGGTGCTCGCCGCGATGCGCGTCGATCTGCCCAAGGGCGTCTCGGCGGTCGCGTTCGAGACGGTGAACACCGTGACGAACGTCGGAACGACGGGTTGGCACCGCCCGACGGGGCTGCCGTCGATCTGGATCCTCGGCATGTTCAACGCGGGCGCGGCGACGACGGTCGCGATCCCGTTCGAGACCGGGCCGGAGTCGATCCGCGGTCCGTTCGTGAACGACGAGTACTTCGGCAAGGTCCCGGCGGAGCGCTTGAAGATCGACAACGAAGCGGGCGTGCTCTACTTCAAGGCCGACGGCGCGTTTCGAAGCAAGATCGGCGTCGGTCCGCGGCGCGCGGCCAAGCGTCTCGGCAGCTACGACCCGGTCGCGCGCGTGCTCACGATCGTCGAGTTCAGCCTGCCGAAGGACGAGAAGGGCTACGTCAACTCGCTCTGGCGCGCGCAGGACGATCCGTACGCCGGCGACGTCGTGAACAGCTACAACGACGGCCCGTCGAAGCCCGGCGGCACGCAGCTCGGCAAGTTCTACGAGCTGGAGACGTCGTCCCCTGCGCTCGCGCTCGAACCGCGCGCGAAAGCGACGCACGTGCATCGCACGATCCACCTGCAAGGCGAGGAGCGCGCGCTCGACGCCATCGCCAAATCCGTGCTGGGAGTGAGCGCTAGCCAGATCGCCGCGGTCGGATCGCGTTGAATACGGTGCCCGAACCTTTCTTCTCCCGATGCGCCGGCGCAACCGGAGACGGGATTCTCAGGCACCGTATTTCGGCGTCGTGACTTCGACACGCACGCTGCGCGTGCTCGTCCGCTGACGGAAGCGCAAGCTACGCGCGAGGTACGCACAGTGCGCGCATGCGCCGCCCCACCTTGCGGGATGGTGCTTTGTTCGCGCCGCGCGAGACTGAGCGCGGAGGTGTTCCATGGCACGCGGCGGGATCGGCGCAAGCATTCGATTCGCCGGCGTGGCGGCCGTGCTGACAGGGCTCGCGCGAATCGCGGGCGCAGCGGACTACTACGTCGACGGCAGTCTCGGCAGCAACGCGAACGACGGGACGACCCCGGCGAGCGCGTGGCGCAACGTCAGTTGGGCGGTGGCGCAAGTTCCATCGCCGGGCGCCGGCACGACACATGTGATCCATGTCGCGCCGGGAACGTACTCGCTGGCGCAAGGCGAGACGCTGCCGTTCACGTTGCGCGCGAATGTCGAGCTCGTCGGCGACGCGGGCAGCGCCGACACGGTGATCGACGCGAGCGGGAGCTCGCTCGTCGCCCGCGTCGAGTACCAGGCCACCGGCTCGATGAGCGGATTCACGCTGCGCGACGGCTCGCAGGCCTTCAGCGTCGGCGGGTACTTCGGCTCGGCGGGGCTGCGCCTGCGCGACATGCGCATCCTGCAGATGGGCTCGTGGGCCGTGAACGCATTCGCCGAGGGCAACAATCGCTGGCTGCGCATCGAGCTCGCGGACGTGCGCATCGCGCGCTGCGGGGGAGGGTTGTTCCTGAGCTCGAATTGCAACTGGGGGACATCGCTCCTCACCGCGGTGGACACGCAGATCGTCTACAGCGGGAGCTACGGCGTCTTCTTCTCGAGCGTCGGCCATGACGAATCGAGCACGCTCGGATTGACGCGCTGCCTCGTCGCCGACGGCCGCAGCGACGGCGTGCTGACGGAAGCGCCGGACGGCTGCTGCCTCTACGCCAACTTCGTGAACACCGCCATCGTCCGCAACAGCGGCGACGGGTTCACGGGCTCGCCGGCGCTGGCTCAAGGAGCGTTCTTCTACCTCTGCACAGTGGCGTTCAATGGTGGCGCGGGCATCCGCGCCGAGTCGGGCCTGAGAGTCGACGTCTCGGGTTCGATCGTCTACGGCAACGGCGACGATCTCCGCGTTGCTCCCAGCAGGCTCACCGGCAGTTACAGTGATGTCGGCGACGGCGATCTCACCGGCAGCACGGTGATTTCCGCCGATCCGCGCTTTCGCGCTCCCGAGCGCTGCGACTTCCGTCTGACTTGGGGCAGCCCGTGCATCGACACCGTCCCCGGAATTGTCGCGGGGACGCCCGATCGCAATGGACTCCTCCGGCCGATCGACGGCGACCTCGATGCGCTCGAACTCGGCGACATGGGGGCGCAGGAGTTCGCGCCGCTCGTCGCGACAGGCACGGCGCACGTCGGCGGCGTCGTTTCGCTCGAGCTGCAAGGACCCGACTTCGCGTCGAGCGCGCTGTATGCCGCGAATGGAGCGCTCCTCGTGCCGCCGATCGCGACGCCTTTCGGCGAGCTCGACCTGAATCCCGCGTCGAGGATCTTCGTGCTCCGCCTGCGCGCGTCGTCCGCGCCGGGGAACATCGTCACCTTCCCGCTGCCCTTCAGCGCGAGCGCGATCGGCCGCACGTTCGCGTTCCAGGCGCTCGTGAGCTCCTACGCCGCGCCCGCGCTGGCCGCATGGACCAATCCCATCGTGATCACGCTCGCGCCGTGAATGCCGGAGCACCGCGCCTCATTCCTCCCCGGATGCGCGGATGGATCTGGGGAAGAATGGCTCGGACTCCGTACTCAGGAGATCCACTCCTCCCACTGCTTGTTCGCGTCGGCGAGGTCGCGTTCGATCTCCGCCAGTCGGTATTGCGCGTCGCGCATGCGCGTGGCGTTGCGATAGAAGTCCTCGGTGACCATCGAGTCGTTGAGCGTCTTGCGCTCGGCTTCGAGCTCCATGATCTTCTTCTCGAGCTTCTCGAACGCCCACGGGTTTCGCACCTTGCCTGACGAAGGTTTCTTCGAGCCGTCGGCTTCCGCAGCCGCGACGCGTTGTTGCTGCGCGGCGCTCTTCGCGGCCTGCGCGGCGGCCTTGGCGGCCGGAGTCGACTGCTTGCGCGTTTTTTCGGCCTCGCGTTCGGCGCGTTCGATGCCTTTCGCGGCGCGCCATGCGGAGTAGTTGCCCGTGTAGCTCGTGACGTGCTCTCCGTCGACCTCGAGGATGCGGTTGCACAAGCCGTCGAGGAATTCTCGGTCGTGGCTGATGCACACGAGTGCGCCGTCGAACTCGCTCAACATCTCTTCCAACGCCGTGCGCGCCGCGAGATCGAGGTGATTCGTCGGCTCGTCCATCGCCAGCCACGACGGCTGCGCGAGCGTCAAGCGCGCGAGGCACAGACGCGCACGCTCGCCGCCGGAGAGCGACTCCACGGTCGCGTCGACGTCGTTGCCGCGGAAGAGATAGCGCGCGAGGTGGTCGCGGATCTGCTGATCGAGCATCTGCGGCCACGAGCGGCGTATCTCGAGCAGGGGCGTGCTGTCGTTGCGCAGCTCGCTCGTGTCCTGGTCGTAGTAACCGCACGACGCCTTGTGTCCGTATTCGATCGTGCCGCCCTGCGCGGGCCGGCGACCGGCGATGATCTTGAGCAGCGTCGTCTTGCCCGTTCCATTGCGCCCGACGATGCCGATGCGCTCACCGCGCGCGATGCGCAGGTCGACGTCGACGAGCAGCTTCTTCTTCTCGTCGTACCACGCGCACAGTCCACGCGTTTCGAGCACCGTTTCGCCGCCGCGTTCGGCCTTCGGCGCGCGGATCACCGGCTTGCGCACGTCGTTGAACGGCCGCGGCACGGCGACGAGGTTCGCCAGGCGCTTCTCGCGGCCCTTGGCTTCCGCCGTGCGCTGGCTGCCCATGTGCTTCCTGATGAACTCGCGCTCCTTGCGCACGAAATCCTGCTGCTCTTCCCAGGCGCGCTGCTCGCTGATGAAGCGCTCCTGCTTGAGGCGCACGTAGTGCGAATAGTTGCCCGAGTAGCGCACGAGCTCGCCCCGCTCGAGCTCGTAGATCGTGTCGACGGCGTTCTCGAGCAAGCGACGGTCGTGGCTGACGACGAGCACCGCGCTCTTGATCGAGTGGATCCAGCCCTCGATCCACTCGATGCCCGGCAGGTCGAGGTGGTTCGTCGGTTCGTCGAGCAGCAGGATCTCGCCGCCGGCGACGAGCTCGCGCGAGAGCGCGACGCGGCTCTTCTCGCCGCCCGACAGCGTGCGCGCTTCGCGCTCCCACAACTCGACCGAGAGTCCGATGCCGCGCAACACCGCCTCGACGCGCCGTTCCGTCTCCCAGCCGCCGAGCACCTCGACATGGTGCGAGAGCTCGTCGTGCTCGCGCACGAGCCGTTCGAGCGCCGCGTCCTTCGCCTCCGACATTTCGTGCGAGATCTGCTCGAGGCGCGCGAGCGCCTTGCGCGTCTCCTCGAGCCCGAGCTCGACGTACTGGCGCACGCTCACGCCCGGCTGGAACTCCGGTCGTTGCGATACGTGACCGAGCGTCGCGCCCTTGCGCAACGTGACCGTGCCCCAATCGGGCTGCTCGAGACCCTCGATCAGGCGCAGGATCGTCGTTTTGCCGCCGCCGTTGCGCCCGACGAGACCGACCTTCTCGCCCGGATCGATGCGCAGGCTCGTCCCGCGCAGCACCTCGTGGGCTCCGAAGTGCTTCTTGACGTCTTCGAGGATCAGCAGGGACACGGTGTGGGGCGCAGAGGATATCCACACGCGCCGATCGAGAGCAGGGCGCGAGCGCGGGAGATCGCGTGGAGCTGGAAAAGTCCTCCACGCTCCGGTCGATTCCTTCGCGGCCCGAGCGCGCGGTGCGCGGCGCGGGAAGAGCGCGTAAGTGCGTACGCGATCAGGCACTTGGCCCGCGCGAGGCACGTGGACACGCGAATCGACTCAAGCGCTGGAGCCGCGTCCCGATAAGCGAAGGCATGAAGATCCAACAGCTCGGCTCGTTCCAAGCGGGCAACTTCGCGCCCGTAGGCCAGACCGCGAAGACCCTCTTGTCCGCCAAGCCGGCCGCGACGGATGGCGGCGCCACGACCGCGCCTCCGTTGCAAGGCGAGCAGATGCGCCAGCGCATCGAGGCGTTCGAAGGCCGCATCAGCCGGCGCTTCGAAGCGATGCTCAGCCGCTCGGATCTGACGCCGGAGCAGCGCGCGGGCCTCGAGGACGCGCAGAAGAAGCTGCACGGCATGCTCGGCCGCCTCGATCACGCGCTCGACGACGGGCAGGCGACGGGCGCAATGGAAAACATCATGAGCCATCTGCGCGACACGGTTTCGGCCGTGTTCCAGCCCACGCAGTCGGATTCGCCCAGCCGTCCGACGCGTTCCGGCAACAACAGCGCGAACAACATCCCGGTCACCGTCCAGTCCGGCGACGATCACACGCGCCGGATCGACACGCTCGCTTGATTGCCGGTCCGGTCCGTCGTCTCCCCTGAATTCCCTCCTGACGGATCGCCGTTCCTGCACGAGCCGCCCCCGCGTTCGAAACGCGTGGGCGGCTCGCCTTGTTTCGTGGCGGCGGGTATCAACGCCGACGGAGGACGAGCTCGATGTCCAGAAGTCCGCCAGTGTGAGGGGACAACGGCGGATTCCACATAGTGTGGACTTTGCGTGCACGATCACTGCGTCGGTCGAGTAGTCTGCGAACTAACGCAACGCTCCCCCTGTTCGGCGTCGAGCTGTTCTTCGTCCGCGCTCTGGTTCCCGCTGCGCGGCATCATGCGAGGAAAGTGCTCATGGGTTCGCTATTCCCTCCTGATTCTGCTTGGATCAGGTCCAGGTCGCCGCTTCGGGATGGGTTGAGCGCCGCGTTCGCCGCATGCGCGGCGGCAGGCGCTGTTTGTGCATCGGACATTCGCCTTCGGATACAAACGCTCGACGATCTGAACCGCGCCGTCCCGGGCACCGCATTTGAAGTCTTGCGTGGGCCGAATGACTCCGTCGAGATGCGTACGAATGAGCAAGGACAACACGCGTTCCCCGTGATTTGCGCCGAGTCCTCGACCGTCAGGGTCACACTGGGAGAGACAGCATCCGAGGGTGGCACAACAGTCGGCCAGCGACTGCAAGTGCTAATCCCCGCTGCACAGCCTGCGTTCGAACAGTCGAACTTCATTCGTGGTTTCCACCAACCGGTTGCGCTCCCAATCTTCCTGAGCTCCAAACATCCCGCGACGCCGGAGCCCAATCACCTGCGCTGGCGATTTGCTCCGATCGAGGGAGGCGCAGATATCGGAGCCAATGTCGGTGTCGCCTTGTTGCTCACGGCGAACGAGATCGCCGGCTACGAATCGTACTACGGGGTGAGCTTCCCTCAGCCTGCCTCGACTTCCTACACGCTTGGATTGGTTATCAAGTCAACCTCCGCGGTACAGTTGGGAAGCAAGGCGCCGATTGCGCTCATGGTGGACTTGGCCGGGCATGGCGTTTCCACCCTGCCATGCGCCACGACGTTTCACGTTAGCCCGTCCGCAGTAGCTGCCAATCCGTACACGTTTTTCGTGACGGGCGGTTTCTGGGACGCGGTGAACGAGTGCGGCTATTACTCGTTGACCGGCAAGTTGGAAAGAGGTGACAACGTAATCTTGTTCGGCGGTTGTGGTGCACCCAGTGCCCGCCTTCAATCATCACCGCCTGCACTCGACCCGCCCATCATAGCCCCAGTTACGGATTGTTCACCGCCGTCGCCGTCGCCTCCGACTCCCTGGTCGTGCACTCCGGATTCGCCTGCGCCACGCGATGGTTGTCCGGCCTTTTCGATCGGTTCGCAAGGTTGCAACACGTCGACCGTCTCTGTTGACAGCACGGTTTGCGGAGATGCTGGAGACACACATTCTGTATGGTGGAGATGGCACCGAGGCGGTAGCGTGTCTATCCCACTCCGCATTGCCGGAACGACGGTTACCGTTGCTGGCGACTACTCTTGGGAATTCGAATCCGGAACGACGTACACATTTGGCGGTGGTACCGGACAGGGCCAATGCAAGAGGAGTTGGACTCACGTCCTGGTATGCGTACAACGCTACCGCCGATATCGTGACGAATACAAGTCCAGATGGGTTGCCATCGAACTCACCTGGGAACGCTTCCCCTGCACCCTTTCCGAAGATGTCGACGCGGAATGCAGTGAGGAGGCCGGACCTTCGATCACCACGTGCAACAGGACCCCCTAGTCCCGTGGCCCGAGCGCTTGACGGTGAGTAGCTTGTCCGACCGCACGGGCGAGGCGCCGGGGTGGTCGAATTCTCCACCGGGCACGTTCAAGATGCGGGTGACGGGCGAGTTTGGTGCGCCCGCCACTCGCTTGCCTCGTCCACGCGAATTCGTGTGCGCCCGCTTCTACTCGCATGCGTCCGCCGGCTGGGCCAGTGACGATGAATCTCGCAAGCCCCAGCACGGAATCCGTGTCCATCGACAGGGCGACCTCCGGGTTGGTGGGTCACGGTGCTTCTCCCCGGCTTCCTGGATCGGCGTCATCTCCATGCACTTGCTTAGTCTCATCTGGTTTTCAGGATGCTTGCCGTCCGCAGCCCAATCTTCCCTTGGGGTGTCACTTGTCGTCGAGTCCGACACGTTGAGCCCGCTTGTCGGCGCGACCGTCGTCATCAGGGACGGCGGTACGACGGAGCAGACATGTCGGACCGATGCTCAAGGTCGGATTCTTGGCGTCCAGCTGCGCGGCGCGACGGCGCGCGTCTCGATTGGAGAATGCGAGACCGAGGCCGGGCGCAGTGTGGGGCAGTTGATCGACCTCGACGTGGCCGAACTTGGAACTACTTCGACCGACGACCCAATCAATGCCCTGATCCACCTTGTCCAGCCGTTCTCGAGCCGCGTACGTCTGCGGCCGGGAGCCGAGACGTACGCTGAACCGTGGCACGATTGCTGGGTCATAGATCCTGGGTCGGTGGTGCCGGATGCTACGACCGTATTGGTCGCTCTGCTTCCGTCCTCGCGCGAGGTGCGGAGGTTCTTGAGATTCCACGAGATCGATGTCACCGCGTTGAATTGTGCGTTTGCACTCCTGATCGATTCTGCAGCCGAACGGATCGTGGTCGACGAATCGATCGTGGGCATCAGCCGTGAGTGCACGGGCAGCACACGCAACGGACTGGAATGCGCCGTGTGGAAGCTGGCACACCGCGAGTTGGCGCGCGATCCAGATCTGCGCGTCTCGACTGTCGTTCTGGAGCGCACCGACCTCGTACAGATCGGGCTCTCAGGAAGCCTGACGCGCGGGACTACTCTACTGATGTTCGGCAGCAACCTCCCGACCGGTTTGGCGCAGTCCACACTCCCATCGGCGCACGGCGAGCGACAAGTGGCCGTAGCCAACTGGCCCTCGTCGATCCTTGCCGCCGTTCCCAAGCCTCCACCGGATTGGGAGCCCAAACCCCTGCCCGTGGATTCGTGGTTTGCCGACGGCAGCGACGTTCGAGAGCACAAGGATGACTCCAAAGTCGAAGTCTCCTCGGCCATGATCGGGCCACCAGTGCGCGGATCGGGCGGCGAGACTCGCTCGGTTCGTGTCCGCGAGTTGTACGAGGGCACGATACTGCCGAAGTGCCGCTTTGTCGGGGCCTCAAGTAGCCCGGTTCATGCATTGAGCTGGGAGCAGACGATGAGCGCGACGTCGCAGGTGCGCATCCCTGCTGCTAAGGAGCGCGACAGCGTCGTGGGTGCGACACTTGCTCGCCATCGCGCCGTACGAGTCCAGACGTGGGAGGTTCAGTCGCCCCTGTTGCGCGACGCTCCCGATGGCGCCCATGGGCACTCCACTCGGATCGTGCGCACACTTCTGATTGAAGGATTCGGACCATCTACCGGCAAGTTCGAGATCCCCTTGAAAGACTGGCCCTGACTTCGGGACGCGACGCCAGGATGCGCTGAAGCGACAGGAGCCCGTTCGAACGCGACTACGGTTCAGCGCCGACGGAGCACGAGAACGATGTCCAGAAGCTCGCCGTCGAGCTCCCGCGGCCGCTCGATGTCGTGCGTGAAGTCGTAGGTGGCGACGTGCTCGAGTTCGGGGATGCGCGCGAGGAGAGCGCGCACCTGGCGCACGTCATACGTGCGGAAGTCCCACTCGGTCTGCGAACGGCGCTCGCGGCCGCGCTCGCGCGCGACCAGGCGCGTGCGCACGTGCTCGAGGCGCGTCTCGCGGTCGGCGGGCCAGACTTGCGTGTTGCAGACGACCTCGAGGCCGCCTTGACGCACTCGATGGCGTTCGCGCTGGAGCCTGCGCACGCCGTACTCGCTCAAGTGGAAGCCGAGGACGTACACACCGCCCGGTTTCAGCGCGCGAGCGATGCAGCGCAGGTGCGCTGTCGCCTGCTCCTCGCTCAGCAGGTACTTGAACGTGCTCACGAGGCAGTGCGCGAGGTCGACGCGCGCCCGCACGCGGAACCGGCTCATGTCGCCGAGCGTGACTCGCGCGCGCAGGCGACGCTTCGCGAGCCGCTCGCGCGCGAATTCGAGCATGCGCTGGTTGAGATCGAAGCCTTCGACGCTCCAATCGCGACGCGCGAGCTCCGCCACGAGCCGTCCGCTGCCGCACGCGGGCTCGAGAGCTGTTCTCCCGCGCGTGCGCCCGTGCTCGCGCTGCACGGCCTCGAGGAATTCCGCCTCGCTCTTCGTGTCGACGTCGAACACGAGGTCGTACAAGCGCGGCGTGTCGTACCAGTCGATGCGCTCGAACTTCGCCGCCGGCATCGCACTCAACCGCGCACGACGCGGCGCTTGTTCTGCACGTAGTCGACCAGGACGTACGAGCCGAGCTCGTCCAGCTGAGAGTAGTAGGCGCGGCCGCGGTTGATCTGCGTGAAGTTCTCGACGAACTCGACCAACGTCGGGTCGCTCGTGAGCATGAAGGTCGTTATCGGGATGCCCAGGCGCCGGCAGTGATCGGCTTCCTCGAGCGTCTTGTTCACGATGCGTCGGTCGAGACCGAAGGGATTCTTGTAGATCGACCCGTTGCGCTCGGTGAGCGCGGACGGCTTGCCGTCGGTGAGCATCACGATCTGGCGGTTGGCCTGGTGCTTCTTGCGCAGGATCTCGCGCGCGAGCTCGAGCCCGGCCTTCGTGTTCGTGTGGTACGGACCGGCGGAGAGATACGGGATGCGCTCGATCGGCACTTCTTGCGCCTCGTCGCCGAAGACGATCACGTGCAGCACGTCCTTGGGATAACGGCGGCGGATGAGCTCGACCAGCGAGAGCGCGACGCGCTTCGCCGGCGTGATGCGGTCCTCCCCGTAGAGCACCATGCTGTGCGAGACGTCGATCATCAGCACGGTGGCGCACGAGGAGAGATGCTCGGTCTCGTTGACGCGCAGGTCTTCCTCGCCGAGCTCGAGCCCTCCCGTGCGCTCGAGCGCCGCGCGTAAGGAGGCCTGCACGTCGACGAGGTGCATCTCGTCGCCGAACTCGTAGGCGCGCGTCTCCGACAAGCGTTCGGTGCCCGCGCCCGCCGACGGCAGTCGGTGCTCGCCGCGCGCGTCCGGGCGCATCCCGCCGAAGACGCTGTCGAGCGCGCGCTCGCGCATCTGCCGCTCGCCGCCGCCGGTGAGCTGCATGCGTCCGCGCTCGTCGCGCGCAACGGTCCGGCGCGCTTCGAGCCACTGCTTGAACTGCTCGAGCGTCAATTGCTCGTCGAAGAGGCCGTAGCGCTTCCCGACGTCGTCGAGGATCCCGAGCGCGCGCTCCACGTCGCCGTCGACGTGCAGCAGGAGCTCGTTGAAGATGTGCTCGAGGTGCTCGAGTCGCTCGCGCAGGCTCGCGAGCGCCGCGTCGAACTGCGAATAGCGCCAATCCATGATCGGGGCGGGGAAGACCGCGCTCAGCGGCCTTTGTTCGAGGGACCGGAGCCGCTCGCGGGACCCTTGCCGCCGCCGTTCTTCTTCAGTCCGCGCATCATGTCCTCGAACATGTCGCGGTACACGCGGCCGCCGACGAGTTCGTCCTTGGCGAGCAGCGCGCTGTGGTGCAGACCTTCGAGCGCGAGCTCCATCGCCGCCGCGAGTTCGCCCGGTCGCGCGCTCTCGACGTGCTTCTGCACGAGACGCGCGAGCCCGGGGACCGAGTTCAAGCGCGCTTCGAGCGCCGCATCGTCGAGCTCGTCGGAGACGTCGAGCGTCTTGCCTTGCTGGAACCAGGACACGATCGCGGCGTACTCCGGGTCGGCCTGCTTGCCGCCGTCGTTCGCGGCGTAGACATCCGGGAACAGGCGATCGAACACGACCTTGATCGCCTTGCCCGTCAGATGGCGCGCGACCTTCTCCGGCCCCTCGCGCTCGCCTTCGTAGACGAGCTCCACCTTGCCCGTGATCGCCGACGACGCGGCGATGACGTCGGAGACGCGAGCGAGCGCGCGCTCGCTGCAGAGCTTGTGCGCGCGGCGCTCGGCGTTCGAGACCACGTTCTCGAGCAGCGCGATCGTCAGGCGCGCGCTGACGCCCGAGGCGTGGTCGACGAGCTCGCTCGCGCGCGCCTGGATGGCGACCTCCTCGACGATCTCGCGCACCCAGCGCGGCACCTCGACCACGGGCGCGTCGTCGCGCTTCGTCCACGCCTCCTGCTCCGTGATCGCCAGGCCCTCCTCGAGCGAGCGCGGGTAGTGCGTCAGGATCTGCGAGGAGATGCGATCGCGCAGCGGCGTGATGATGCGCCCGCGGTGCGTGTAGTCCTCGGGATTGGCGCTGAAGACGAGCAGCAGATCGAGCGGCAATCGCACGGGGAAGCCGCGGATCTGCACGTCGCCCTCCTCGAGGATGTTGAGCAAGCCGACCTGGATGCGCGCCGAGAGATCGGGGAGCTCGTTGATGGCGAAGATCCCGCGGTTCGAGCGCGGCAGGATGCCGTAGTGCACGACCTCGGGATCGGCGAGCGTCAGCTTGCCGCGCGCTGCCTTGATCGGATCGACGTCGCCGATCAGGTCGGCGATCGTGACGTCGGGCGTCGCGAGCTTCTCGCGGTAGCGCTCCGAGCGCGGGATCCAGCGCACGGGCACGGCGTCGCCCTCGCGCTCGACGCGGCGTTGGCAGCTCACGCACACCGGCCGCAGCGGGTCGTCGTTGACTTCGCAACCTTCGATCGCGGGCAACTCCGGGTCGAGGAAGCGCTCGAGCGAACGCAGGAGGCGCGTCTTCGCCTGTCCGCGCAGCCCGAGCAGGATGAAGTCGTGGCCGGAGAGCAGCGCGTTCACGACCTTCGGCACCACCGTCTGCTCGTAGCCGACGATGCCGGGGAAGAGCTCGCGGCCCTCGCGCAGGTGCGCGATCACGTTGGCGCGCAGCTCTTCCTTGACGCTGCGCGAGCGCCAGCCCGAGCGCAGCAGTTCGCCACGTGTTCGCGGATTCGACATGCGTGCGCATTGTCCAGGGCTCGGCGCGATCGCGCCACCCGCGTCGCGCTTGCACGGCGCGCTTGACAAATGCGGCCATGAGGTGGCGCGAATCAGTCGCTCAGCGAAAGCCGCTGGCGCAGCGCGGTGAGCTCGCCCTCCTGCGCCGGCGTACCGGGCAACGGAGGAAACTCGCCACCGCGGTCCGTGGGCACGAGATGCACGTGCACGTGGCGCACTTCCCAGCCGACGACGGCGACGCACACGCGCTCGCAGGGGAGCGCGCTCTTCAGGTGGCGCGCGACACGCTGCGCGACCTTCCACAGCGCCGCGTGCTCGGCTTCGGACAGGTCGAAGACGTAGGGATGCGCGCGTTTCGTCAGCACGAGCGTGTGGCCGGGCTTCACGGGGCTCGGCGCGAGCACGGCGAGGTGCTCCTCGTCCTCGTAGATGACGTGGCGTGCGACGCGGCCGGCGACGAGGTCAGCGAAGGTCTTCATGGCGGGCTCGAGCGCGGAAACAGTGCCGTGGCCCATTGTGTCCGCGCGCGGGGCGCCGCTCACGTACGAAACGGCCGCGGAATGCGCTGGCTGCCGGCCCCACCGGCCGTCGAAGCGCGGCTGCGCGCACCGCGAGACGTGCATGAGCTCGACGGGCTCGTTCCCGCTCAGTCCAGCGAGACGACGACCGAGCCCAGGTCGCAAACTCCGCCTTCGCGCGCCTTGCAGGGGAGCCGGCGCAGGGCGCGTCCGTCCGCGGTGCCGAGAGAGATCGTGAAGCTCCGTCCGGGCGGCAATCCGCGCAGGTCGAGCGTCATCGGCGAGTTGCCCTGAGTCCACGATGCATCCCGCGGGCCCGCGTCGAGCGAGAGCGTCTCGCCGTCGAGGTGCAGTTGCGGTCGAAGGAACTCGCACGCGGGGTAGCCCGCGAGCGTGGCGCTCACTTCGCACACGACGCGCGTGTCGTGCGGTGCGAACGAGAGCCTCAAGTAGCGCCCCTCTTCCAGATCCTCCGGCAGCGTGATGCGCCCCTCGAAGGATGCCGCTTTCGAGGGCATCCACGAGCACAGCTCGTAGGTTCCGCTCGCGAAGCGCGATGAGTAGCACCCGCCGCATCCCGAGCAGTAGCCCAGGTCCACGCGCCGCCAGTTCGATTCGCCGATGCGTCGCGCCCAGGAGAGCGTGGACGCCGCTGGATAGTCGCCGTTCGGCAGTCGCGCGATGAGCATGAACTGGCACGGCGCGGGTTCCTTGCGCGCGCAGATGAAGACGAGTTCCGGCCCGCGACGCGCCGACAGTTCGATCTCGGTGCTCGCGAAGTCCGCGTCGACGCCTGGCGTGAAGCGCACGCGTCGCAGCGCGCCCCAGTCGCCGTGCAGTCGCGCCGTGCCGTCGTCGCCGGCGGGAGCTTCGCTCGCACTCCAGCCGGCGTCGAATTCGAGCCTGAAATCGCCCTCGAGCGGCCGTCCGTCTTCGCTCTGCGCGACCAACGTCAGCGCGAGCGGCTCCGCGAGCACGTTCCATGGCGCGAGTTCCGTCGCGGCGCCGTTCTTCGCGCGAGTGCGCACGCTGCGCCGCCACCGATCGGAGTGCAGCCCGGCGTCGAGCGCGACCTCGAGCTCGCCGTCGAGAACGGGGAAGAGCATGAAGCTCGTGCCGTGATCGATCTGGCGCGCGTCAGGGTGATCGCGAATCTCGGCTTTGAGCGAGAGATCGAGCTCCTCGAGCTCCTCGTCGGCCTGAGCCGTCGGCGCGAGCGCGGTCCAGCTGCCGATCAACGCGCCGTGCGGCTCGAGGTCGATTTCCGCGCGCGCCGTCGAGCCGTCCGCGGCGATCGGCGCGAGCTCGCGCACGAGCGAAACGATGTCGCGCGCGCCGGGCCGGCCGTTGACGCCGTGGACCACGAGCCAGAGCGGCCGGTCGAGCGGCATGTCCTTGAACTGGATTTCGACAGTCGCGCGCGCGTCGTCCGCTTCGTCGCCGGCGTCGGGGGCGAGCTCCGCGGATGTCGGAGCCTCCTCGTCATCCGCGCGCGGGTCGTAGTCGAGGACCTCGTAGTCGAGCTCGTCGAGCACGCGCGGATCGTCCAGCTCTTCGAACGCGCGCGGCCGTTCCGCGAGGATCGAGAACTTGGCGTCGAAGGGCAGCTCCTTCGGTGTCCGCGCGGCGATGCAGTACGTGCCGAGCCGCGGTTCGACCTCGTTCGAGTCGTCGCGCACCGGTGGCGCGAGGGGAACGGGCGCGGACGGCTCGGGATCGAGCGGCGTCACGCGCTGGAACGGAACCGCGCCGGGGTCGAGATCGGTTGGCTCTCTCGCTCCCGGCGCGGCATCCTTCTGCTCGGACGGCGTGCGTGTCGCTCGTTCGGAGTTCGATCCGCGGCCAGGTGCGCTATCGAAGCCGAGCCCGAGGGTCACGCTCAACCAGGCGATCGCCACGAGAGCGACGCACAAGTCGAGGGGTCGTCCGCGCATGACGCGCGGCTTGGCAAGCCGTGTTCCGCCGGGTTCGAGCGACGCACTCGCGCTCGATGGCGCGTCGGCGTGACCTCGCTTCGGAGTTCGGTTCCGCGCGCGTAGCGCGGGCGGTCGATCGCGGGCGCGACGAGGTCGGGCGCGTTCTCTATCCTGTTCGCCCGATCATGCCTGCACCCCCTGATGACGCACGTTCCTTCCAAGCGCGAGCTGTCTCCGTCACGCCTTGCGGCGAGGACGGCGCGATCCTGAGGATCGAGTGCGAGATGGAGCTCCCGCCGCTGCGCGCGGCGCGCTTCTTCATGCTGCGGCGCGAGGATCGGATGTCGCCGGCGATTCCGCGGCCGTTCAGCGTGTATCGGCAGTTCGGGAGGGAGCTCGAGTTCCTGATCAAGGTGATGGGCGTCGGGACGCGCGCGTTGGCGGCGTGTGTGCCGGGGACGAAGTTGCGCGTGGTCGGGCCGCTTGGGAACGGGTGGCCGGCGCTCGACGGGGCGGGCGATCCGTGGGTGATGCTCGCGGGCGGGATTGGTTCGGCACCCTTCTTCATGGGGATCGAGCAAGCGTTGCGCGGGATGGACGGGAAGAAGGCGGCGAAGAGGGAGCAGCTCTTCTATCTGTACGGCGCGGCGCGTGGGGGGATGCTCTACGACCTCGCGGCGTTCGAGCGGCTGGGCGTGACGACGTTCACGTGCACGATGGATGGCTCGCATGGCGAGCGCGGGCATGTGCTCGAGCTGCTGGCGAAGTTGCAGGCGAGCGGGAAGGTGCCGGAGCGCGTGAGGCTGCTCGCGTGCGGGCCGGAGCGCATGCTCGAGGCGGTGGAGCGATTTGCGCGTGAGCGCGAGCTCGAATGCTGGTTGTCGCTCGAGACGTTGATGGGGTGCGGGGTTGGGATCTGCAATGGGTGTCCGGTGCCGACGTTGCCCGATGGGCCGCGCGGGGCGTGGTCGAATATGAAGTGTTGTGTCGAGGGGCCGGTGTTCTCGACGCGTGATGTGACGATCTGCGCCGGGCATTGAGAGGCGCGGACCGGAGAGGGAGAGGCGCGCGCGGCGTGCGAGGGAGATGAGGAGCGCGCGAGGGAGATGAGGCGCGAAGGCGCGATCCGGTGAGCGCGGACACACAAGCGTGCTACGCATCGCTGACCCCGCGCGGACGCGGGCCGGCCGCGGCGGCCGACCCGGATCCGCGCGGGGTGCTGGGCGGAGTGAAGGCGCGCGGCGGGGTGGGGAGCGCGCGGGGAATGGGCGTGGGGTGACTCGAACGAAGCGTCTCCCGACCGAGCTCAACGCTTCATCCCCGACAAGGCTCACTCCGCCAATTCCATCCAGCGCCGCTGCCAATTCAGCAGCAATCGCAACCTCCACCCGTCTCCAGCGCCCGCAAACCGCTTCACCATTCACGGCATACCGGTTGCCAAAGCGGCCGCGCAATGAATCCTTTCGTCGTCGAGATCCTGAGCCGCCTCGCATTGAACGCCGTTGCCCTGCTCGTGGGCCTCGCACTCGTCGCGTTGGGCAAGCCCGGCAGCGGAGCGAGCGCGACGCGCTCCATCGACGCCGAATTCCGCGCGCGCGCCGATGACGAAGCGCGCGTCACCGTCGACGCGACCGCGGACGACGACGCACCCGCGCAACGGCACGAATCCACCACGGTGATCCTGCGCCCCGCCGACGAAGTGAAGTGGTTCGAGTGACCGTGCACGCCGTGCGTTGAGCTTCGGAAGTCCACGCCCAGCACGCCCGAGTTGAGCACGCAGCCGCGCCCGACTCGCCACGCGTCCCGGCGCCAGCGCGGTTCCGACGGATCGCGACCTTCGAACGGACGGAACGGGTCACCCGCTCCCCTCGCTTGCACCCGGTCGAGGGAGCCTCGCGCTCAGCGAGCTCACCAGCCGCCGCCGAGTTTCAGCGCTCCAGCGACATCCGCCGCCGCGTCTGCGTGCGTATTCGTCTCCAACAAGATCGACCCCCAAATGAGGAGACGACGAATGAAGTTCATGATCACGTTCTCGCTTCAACCCGACGCGCAGAAGCGCGCCGAGGGCATCGCGCGCTTCAAGACGATCGGCAGTCAGGTGCCGCAGGGCTCGAAGTTCATCGGGCGCCTGACGCGCGCGGATCTCTCGGGAGGTTTCGTACTGCTCGAGACCGAAGATCCCAAGGCATTGGCCGAGTTCGCCTACACGTGGAGCGATCTGATGGAGATCGCAGTCGTGCCCGTGCTCGAAGACGACGGCCTCGCGGCGGTGTTTGCGCGCGCCGAGTCCGCGGCGAAGCCCGCGCGCGTCGGAGCGCGCTGATCGAGCGCTCCGCTCACCCGACTACGCTCTCCGCCGTTCGGCTCGCGTCGCCCAAGCCTCGACGCGTGACGGACGGCGGATGGCTTTTCGAGCGCTTCCGAGGATCGAATTGAGCCTCTGCGACGGCCCGCGCTAGAGTCAGGCGCGGGGATCCGCACCGCATGACACTTCAGGCTTTTCGCAAGCTCGCTCTGTCCTTCGAAGGCGCCGTCGAGCTCCCGCACTTCGAGCGCGCGTCGTTCCGCATCGGCAAGAAGATCTTCGCGACGCTGAAGCCGGATGGCAGCGAAGCGATGGTGCGACTGACCGCGGAGCGCGCGCTCGAGCTCATCGCCAAGCAGCCCGCGAACTTCTTCAGCTACGGCTACTGGACCGAACGCAATGGAGCGCTCGGCATCCATCTCGAGCGTGCGAGCCAGAAGCTGCTCGAGCCGCTCGTCGCCGAGGCCTGGAAGTCACTCGCCGCGAAGCCGAAATCCGACGCGGCGCCGCGTCGCACGCGCGTGCCTTCCGCGCGGCGCAAGACCAAGCGCGGCTGACGAGGAGTGCTGGTCTCGGGAGCCGTGGGCGACGGTTCGACAACATCGCGCTTCTCGTGGGAGAGCGCGCGTTCGCGTTTCACGCTTCCGTTTCGCGTCCAGCGCAGCCACGTCTGGATCGTGGGAGCGATCGTCGCCGTGGTGTGCGCGCTGCCGGTGATGGCCGTGCTGGTGTTCGCCAACGCGGGGCATCGCAGCACGCCGCACCCACCGGGGATGGTGATGCGCGTCGAAGAGCGGCAGGTCGAAAGTCCGCTCGACACGATCTCCGTCTTCGCCGTCGATCGCGGCGGACCGGCGATCGCGGTCTTCACGTCCGACGGAACGGTCCACACGGCGGGACCCGGCGGAGCGCAGACGCTCAGCCTCGCGCACAAGGCGACGTGTCGCATCTACCGCTATCCCGACGGCGTGTTGCTCGAGCAGGTGACGGACGCGGCGGCCAGGAAGCTGCTCGAGACGCAGCTCCCGAGCCGGCGCGACCAGCTCGTCGGCGACTTCGACGGCGACGGCACGATCGACGGGCTCACGTTCGACCGCGACGGTCTCGTCCGCATCCGTTCGGGGAGCGAAGGGCGCGTCCTGTTCGAGGATCGCGACGACCTCGAGTACGAGAACGAAGAGCGCGCGTTCTTCCTCGGCGACCTCGACGGCGACGGCAGCTCCGAAGTCGCGCTGACTCACCCGCGCATGGATCGATCGAGGTACGACCTCGAGCTCTGGGACCTGCTCTTCGGCGCGAAGAGCTGGGTCAGCGTCGTCTCGTGGTCGCGCATGGATCGCTGAGCGTCGCGTGCCTGCGCGATCGGGTGCCCGTCCGGAACGCGTGCCAACAACACATCGAGCGACTCGCTCGCTCCTTCGAGAACGACTCGGCCGTCGGCTTCGACGACGTGGATCGGGCGCGCGGTGAAATCGAGCCAGCGAACGTCGAGCTTGTCGCGCGAGTCGCGCCGGCGTCGCCTGACCCATGCGCGCAGCTCGCGGCGTTCGCTGGAGGAGAGCTCGTACTCGCCGCGCCGCTCGATGCCGTTGCCGCGCGGCAGGAACGGGAGCACGCTCAACTTGCGAATGCCGGCCTCGACGCAGAACTTCGCGACCCACTCGGCGACCCACGTATTCCCCGCGACGATCGTCGTCTGGATCGACGTGTTCACGCCCGCTTCGACGAGTCGTCGCGCGTGCGTCGTCGTCGCGTCGAAGACCGGGCGACCGACGATGCGCTCGTGGAAGTCGCGGTCGCCGTGCAGGCTGACCTTGACCTCCGCGTCCGCGCGACGCAGCGCGGCGAGCAGCGCGCCGGAGAGCAGCACGCCGTTCGTCGTGAGCTTGACTCCGTGGCCGGCGCGCGCAGTCCAATCGATGAGCTGCACCAGCGCCGGATGGATCGTAGGCTCGCCGCCGCAGAAGTGGATCGTCGTCACGCCGCGCGCGAAGAGCCAATCGAGGCGTTCGCGCAGCGTTTCCGCCGTCGGATGCGCTCCGTCGGGCGGCGCGAGGCAGAACCCGCAGCGGATGTTGCAGTAGCGCGTGACGCGGAAGCAGACCGTCGACGGAAGCGCCAAGGTCTCCGGGATCTGCGTGCGCGTCGCGTTCGAGCTGCTCATCGACCGCCCTCAGCGCCGCGCGTCCGCGAGCATGTTGCAGAAGAGGCGGCCCTGCTCGAGCGCGTCGTCGAGCGCGATGTGCTTGTGCTCGCCTTCGTCGAACCAGCGCTTGGGCATGCTCCTCTTCGTGGTTTCGCGGTAGTCCTGGCGCAGGAGCACCATCGCCATCGTCTTGATGTCGAGCGCCGAGAAGCTGAACGGGCTGCGGCCCGCGAAGCGCATCAGGTACCAGTAGACGAAGAGGAAATCGAAGGCGGCCGGGTAGCCGACGAAGACTGGCGTGCCAGGGAGCGCGTCGAGCCACGCGACGTAGTCCTGCAGCGCGGCCTGCGGCGCGCGCGGGTTGATTCGGCAGGCTTTCCAGGCCTCGGGGTGCTTCGCCCACCAGGCCAGCGTGTCGGGATGCGCTGCTGCTCCCGGCAGCGTCTCGAGGTTCACGCTGAAGGTCGCGACGAGCGTCTTGTCGGCGCGGAACGCGGCCGAGCCGAGGCTCAGCATGGAATACGGACCCGGGATCGGACCGTCGACCTCGACGTCCGTGCTGACGTAGATCTCGCTCACGGCGGGGTTGTACCACCCGCGGCGAGGTGCGTGCGCAACCAGCGGTCGACCTCGCGCGCGCCGCGCTTCACGAGCGCCGTGTTCCAGTCCTTGCAGCGCGTCGGCGGCGGCAGCCGGCGCACGTCGGAGCGCTCGAGCCGGGCTGAAAAACGCAGCGCTTCCTTCTCGCCGGGGCGTCCTCCATCGAACGCGACCCAGACGCGGCGGCCCGCGAGAGCGTCGGACAGCCAGGCGACGTCGCGACCGATCGTTGCGATCGCGGCGTGGCCGCACGCGGCGAGCGAGAGCGCGTCGAACAGACCCTCGACGACGATCATCGGCTCCGCGCGCAGGCCGTCGAGCACGCTGACGACGCCTCCGCCCGCGCCGATCGTGAGCATCTTGTCCTGCGCGTGCGTCGCGTGCAGGTAGCGGCCGTGCAGCGCGAGCAGCTCGTCCCGCGCGCCGCGCAGAGGCACGACCACGGCTGGACGCGCGTTGAAATCGGCACAGAAACGCACACCGGCGGCGTGCGCGACCGACCAGGCCACGCCGCGGCGCTCGACGTACTCGCGACCGGCGCCGGTCTCGAGCTCCGTCGAGCGCGCGAGCAGCTGCTCGGGCGTCTCGCCGGTTCCCGGCATGCGCGGCGGATCAGCGAGGCGGAGCACGGCGGCGACGCGCACGAAGCGCTTGGACGCGTCAGTGTAGCGGTGGATGGCACGTCGTCCGCTCCACGGCGTGCACGACCGTCGCACGCAGCGTGATCGTGCACGGGCCAGCGGCGATTCGAGGTCCGGTGTTGGAGCGCCCCGACGCGCCCACCGCTCAGCGCGGCTCGCTGTTGAGCATGCCCGCGCCGACCGTCTCGTTCGTCGCCTCGTCGATGAGCAGGAACGAACCCGTCAATCGATTGCGGCGATATTCGTCGTAGAAGATCGGCGCCGTCGCGCGCAGCGTGATGCGCCCGAGATCGTTCAGCCCGAGGCTCGGCACGTCCTGCACGCGATGCCCGCTGTTCACGTCGAGCCGGTACTGGATCGCGGTCACGACCGCGCGCACGTTGCGCGTCGTGTGCTTCAGTGCATAACGACTGCGCGGCAGGAGCGGCCGATCCGACATCCAGCACACCATCGCATCGAGGTCCTGACCGACGACGGGCTTGTTCTGCGGGCGGCAGAGCATGTCGCCGCGCGAGACGTCGACGTCGTTCTCGAGGTGCAGGGTGACCGACATCGGCGCGTACGCGTGCTCGAGTGGTCCGTCGTGCGTTTCGATGCACGCGATGCGCGTCGGCAGGCCGCTGGGCAGCACGATCACGTCGTCGCCCGTCTTGAGCACGCCGCCCGCGACCTGTCCGGCGTAACCGCGGTAGTCGTGGTGCTTGTCGCTCTGCGGCCGCACGACCCACTGAACGGGGAAGCGCACGTCGATCAGGTTGCGATCGGAGGCGATGTGGACCGATTCGAGGTGGTGCAGGAGCGCCGGACCCTTGTACCAGGGCGCCTTGTCGCTGCGGTCGACGACGTTGTCGCCGTGCAGCGCGCTCATCGGGATGAACACGATGTCCTGCACGTCCAGGCGCGCGGCGAGGCCGCGCAGCTCCGTCTCGATGCGCCGGAAGACCTCCTCGTCCCAGCCGACGAGGTCCATCTTGTTCACGGCGAAGACGAAGTGCGGAATGCGCAGCAGGGATGCGATGAGCGAATGCCGCCGCGTCTGCTCGACCACGCCCTGGCGCGCGTCGACGAGCACGATGGCCAGGTTCGCCGTCGACGCGCCCGTGACCATGTTGCGCGTGTACTGCACGTGGCCCGGCGTGTCGGCGATGATGAACTTGCGCCGCGGCGTCGCGAAGTAGCGGTAGGCGACGTCGATCGTGATCCCTTGCTCGCGCTCGGCGCGCAGACCGTCGGTGAGCAGCGCGAGGTTCGTGTACTCGTCGCCGCGCCGGCGCGAGACGTCCTCGACGTGCGCGAGCTGGTCCTCGAAGATCGACTTCGTGTCGTAGAGCAGGCGGCCGATCAGCGTGCTCTTGCCGTCGTCGACGCTGCCGCAGGTCGAGAAGCGCAGGAGCTCCGCGCCAGTCTCCATCGCCGTCGGGGCGGCCGTGTTCGCGGAGGACATCAGAAGTAGCCCTCCTTCTTGCGGTCTTCCATCGCAGCCTCGGTGGCGCGGTCGTCGGCGCGCGTCGCGCCGCGTTCGGTGATGCGCGAGGCCGCGACCTCGAGAATGACCTCTTCGATCGTCGCCGCATCCGAGCGCACCGCGCCGGTGCAGGTCATGTCGCCGACGGTGCGGAAGCGGACGGTCTCCTGGAACACGGTCTCCGAGGCCAGACGCTCGACGACCTCGGACGCGGCGTAGAGCATGCCGTCGCGCGAGAACACGTCGCGGCGATGCGAATAGTAGATGGAGGGCAGCTCGAGCTTCTCGCGCCGGATGTACTCCCACACGTCGAGCTCGGTCCAGTTCGAGATGGGGAACACGCGGAAGTGCTCGCCCTGCTTCAAGCGCGTGTTGTAGAGGCTCCACAGCTCCGGCCGCTGGTTCTTCGGGTCCCATTGGCCGAATTCGTCGCGGTGGCTGAAGATGCGCTCCTTGGCGCGCGCGCGTTCCTCGTCGCGGCGCGCGCCGCCGACGCAGGCGTCGAAACGGTGCTCTTCGATCGCGTCGAGCAGGGCCGTGGTCTGCAATCGATTGCGCGACGCGCGCGGGCCCGTGACGTCGACCACGCGCCCCTTGCGGATCGATTCCTCGACGCTGGCGACGATCAAGCGCTCGCCGAGCTCGCGCACGCGTCGGTCGCGGAACTCGATCACCTCGGGGAAGTTGTGCCCCGTGTCGACGTGCATCACCGGGAACGGAAAACGCGCGGGACGGAAGGCCTTTTCGGCCAGGCGCAGGAGCACGATCGAATCCTTGCCGCCGGAGAAGAGCAGGCAGGGACGTTCGCGCTCGGCCGCCATCTCGCGCAGGATGTGCACGGCCTCGTGCTCCAGCGCGGTCAAGTGATCGAGCTGATAGATGGACATCGAACCGCTCACGATGACCGAGCGGCGCCGTGCTGGCAAGGGGCGGAGCAGCGGCGGAAGGGCAGTGCCGAACCCGACGACTCGAGTCACGACGCATCGAGCTCGGCCGGGAGCACGGCGCGTGCGGCGGGAGCGCGATCCGTCAGCGTCGATCGGACCGCGGTCCGTGCGCGACCAGGCGCAGGTCCTCGTCCTGGATCAGGCCGATGCCGCGCGCGTAGAGCTTGGTCTCGTGGTCACCCGGCTCGAGCGCGTTCGATTCGTCGATCTCCAGGCAGTGCTCGAAGCGACCGGCCGGCGTGTCGAGGCTCGCGCTCGCCGAGCGGATCTCGAAACGATCCATCGCGACCTTCGGAGCGATCTCCTGCTGATAGCGACGTCCGATCTCGATCGTGCCGGGCATCATCAATCCGAAATGCGCTCCGCCGACGCCCGCGCGCCATGAGCCCTCGTGGCTCTCGAGCGCGCCGTTCTCGTAGATGTCCACATCCTCGCCGAAGTAGAAGACGTCGTTCGTGCGCGTGGAGATCGCGAAGTAGTTGCGCGACACTTCGACGGGCTTGTCCGCGTGCGTTTCGCGCTCTTCGACCACACGCGTCTCGACGCCGTCGACCTGCTCGGTCTGATCGAGGACCGTGATGACGAGCTGCTTGCGGCCGTCGCGCGAGGCGAGCGTGCACTGGAATCCCGGCTCGAGCACGAAGAACGGATTGGTGCCGTGCGAGGAGAGTTCCGACTTGGGCACGGCGAACTCGCTCTGCCACGCCCCAGCGGAGTCCGGCGAGACGCTCGCGGTCGGACTCGACGAGCACGCGGCGATGCCGAGGGGACCGAGCAGCGAGATTGCGATCGAAGTCGTCTTCATCGTAGTCACCTGGAAAGAGATGGGAATCGCGGAGCGGGGGGCTCATCCGCGTCCGTCGAAAGCCTGTTCGTGGGAGTCTGCACGAGGTCAGCTGACGCGGACGTGGCGAGCTGCGGGCGCGCCAGCCGTACGCCACGTCCGAGAGCGCGCTCGTCACCGATCCCGTGACAGTCGCCTGCTCTCCAAGCGCGACCTGCGCCAGGGAGGGCATGGGGACCGCCGCCAGCGGAGATGGAAGCGGGTTTCGACTCGAAGGGGTCCTTCTGGAGTGCGCGAGCGGGAGGTGCGTCGCGACGCTGCGCCCATCTTCGATCGAACGGTGACACCCGTCAATTCGCGACCAGAGCTCGTCGAGCTCGAGCGTTCATTGCGGCGGATCGACAGAAGCACGTACTCGACGGTTCACCGCTGTGCGCTGGCGCGGTCGAGTTCGTCGAAGCGGAGCGTCGCACGGCGCGACCGACGGCCAGGGCACGTTCCGGTCCGGAACGACAGCGAGCGCTCCACACACGGCCTACGGACTCGGTCGCAGGCGGAAATGGAGCCGGGCTTCAGCGCGCCGCCCGCCGCGCGTGAACGACATTGGCCCGACGGACAAAGGGTCCCGCCGCAAGGCCTGGATTCGCGTGCCGCCTCGACGACATGCCGTTGCGTTGGCGATCGGAAATCCGACCGCGCAAGCGGAGCTCTCGAGTCCGCGGCCCGAAAAGACGCTCCCTCTCAGCTTGCAATCGACAATGCGTCCGCGCCTAATTGTGCGCGTCAGGCCTCCCCACTCTCTCTCAATAGGATTCCCAAATGGCTTCGAAGACACAGTCCAACGAAATCCAGAACCTGATCAACGATTTCACCACGCAGCTTTCGACGCTCGTGCGCCGCTCGGCGCTCGAACAGATCCTCGGCGCCCTCGAGGGCGGCGCGACGATGACAACCACGCGCAAGATCGGTGGCGCGGGCAACACGGCCAAGGTCAAGGTCGTGCGCCTCGGTCGCGCGAAGAAGGGCAGCCGCCGTTCGGCCGACGACGTGAGCGCGATGGGCGAGACGCTGCTCGAGTTCGTCAAGAAGAACCCCGGCCAGCGCGGTGAGCAGATCGCCAAGGCGCTGCGCACCGACGTCGGCACGATGCGCCTGCCGATGAAGGCGCTCATCGCCGCGAAGAAGGTCAGCACCAAGGGCCAGCGCCGCGGGATGACGTACTTCGCCCGCTGATCGTCGAGAGCGACGCATGCCGCGCCTTCTCCGAGCCCTCGTGTTCGTGTTGACGAGCGCCCTTTGCATCGGCTGCGACCGCGTCACCAAGGTCGCGGCCGTCGACGCGCTCAAGGGCTCGGAGCCGCTCCAATACGCTGGCGGGATCGTGCGCCTCGAGTACGCCGAGAACACAGGCGCCTTCCTCGGCCTCGGAAACCACCTCGGGCCGCAAATGCGTTTCTGGGTGCTCGGTATCGGCACCGCGGCGATCCTGGTCGCGATCGCCGCGGCCCTGCTGATGAGCCGGACGAAGAGCTGGTGGAGCCTCGTCGCGCTGACGCTCGTGCTCGCCGGCGGCGCGGGCAATCTCTGGGATCGACTCAGCGCCGGTTACGTCGTCGATTTCATGAACGTCGGCGTCGGCGGATTGCGCACGGGCATCTTCAACGTCGCCGACATGGCGATCACGTTCGGGGTGCTCGTTCTCCTGCTCCCGGCCTTGTTCCGGCGGCGCGAGAAGAGCCTCAGTCCGCCGAGCGCCGGCTCCGCCGCCTGAACGCGGCCACGCAGCTCCAGCGCGTTCGCGAGCTCGAACGCGCTCGGGCGGTCACTGCTCCGACCTCAGGGCGCGTAGTTCGCGTGCGGACTCGAGTCCGAGGCGATGTTGGCGCTCGTCACGAGCGGGCCGAACAAGTTTCCGCCGCCCACGGAGTAGGCAGCGAGCGAGCTCGAGACGGTGTTGCGAACGACGACGTGGCTGCCCCCAGTGAGAACCTGGATGCCGGTGTTGCACGACGAGACGACGTTGTTGCTGACCCGCAGGCCGGTGCAGTGACCGCCGCCGCTCGAGTCGCCGACATGGATGCCAATCGGGCTGTTGCTCACGACGCACTGCTCGACGAGGCCGCCACGCGCGAATTGGATGTCGCAAGCGGTGCCTCCATTCGAATCGAGAGTGCACTTCTGGACGTTGATCTGCTTCTGGAGGTTGCCGGTGCTCGAGCACAAGAGTCCGCCGCCCGTGTTCCCCGTGATCACCGAGTCATCGATCCTCGGGTGGCAGTTCCCGACGGCGCGCAGCCCGAGGCCGCCGTTGCTGGAAAGGCGGGAGTCCTGGATCGTGATCGTCCACGGCGCGCTGCTGGTCACGTCGATGGCACTCAAGCCATGCCCGCTGTTGCCGAGCGCCGAGCAGTCGACGAGATCCGCGCTCGAGTCCGCGAGGTCGAATCCATCGCCGCCATTCGACTTGCACGTGAGCAGGCTGCACTTGATGTCGCTCAATTGGCCTTGCAGTCCGTGGCTGCCGTTGGAGCTGCACTCGCCCCCGTGCAGGGTCGCGCTCACGTTGTGGAGCGCCACACCCTTGCCCACGTTGCTCGTGGATTGGATGTCCGAGAGCGACACCTTTCCTTCCGTCGGGGATGACGAGAAGTCGATATCGCAGCCGTCGGTTCCGTTCCCCCGCAGGATCGAGCCCTCCAGGAGCACCGAGCCGCCGCTCCCTCCTCCCGGACTGCCAGCGCCGCCGGCCAACTGCAGGCCGCGTCCGCCGTTGTCGCTGAGGTTGGAATCCGAGCAGGTCAGCTCGACGACTCCGCCGCAGGTGATCTTCAGGCCGCTGCCCGCATTGAAACCAGCGACCAGTTTGGCGTGGTTGCATCGGAAGACGATCTCTTCGTCGCACGATCGGCCGTCTCCGGCGTTGCCCGAGGACCCGGACTCGATCGAAGACACGTCAAGGGGGCCCAGCGTGTGGACCCTCACTCCATCTCCGCCGTTGCGGTCGGTCGTGAAGCGAGCGTCGTGAATGCTCACCAGGCCTGTGCTGTTGCTCGTGACCTCCAAACCGTCTCCGCCGTTGTTGCTCGAGCTCGAGTCGGAAACGAACAGCTCGTGCGATGCGTTGATGTTGATCGAGATGCCGTCCAGTCCGGAGCCGCGCACCTGGATGCGCGCCAGTTCCTCGATCCACCGTGTTCGAGATGTGGCCCCGATCACCGTCAGCCCCGTTTGAAGGACGTCTTCGATGCGCACGTCGCTGCACTGCAACGCGAAAGGCTGCATCGATCCGACACCGAAGCAGGAGTCGTCCCACACGATTCCGCTGCCGCCTCCTTGCACCACGACGTCCTGGAACCTGGACGAGTGGCCGCACACGTTCGCGCCGATGCCATTCCCGATCAGCACGCAGCCGCTCACTTCGAGCGAGTCGACCGAGCTCGAGTCGATGCCGGTCGCGCACTGGCTGGTGCTCACGCCTTCGACTTGGACGCTGCCGCAGTCGGTGAAGCGCATCCCGTAGAGCGCATTGCTGTGGTGGCCGTGGCGCACCCGCACGCTCTGCACGTTGCTGACGGAGATCCCGGCGTCGCTGAAGTCCTCGAGCGTCATGTCGCCGACGACGAGGCCGCTCCGCACCGCAGGCGCGGAAGGGCAAACGATGCCGCTCACGGACGAGTGCGAAGGATCGCCCAGGATCGAGAAGCCGTCGCCATCGAGCACGACCGAGCTCGCGCCCGGTCCGATCGCGATCCCCGTCTGGCCGGGACCGACGAGAATGTTGCAGCCCATGCGGAACGAGCCCGACGTGTTGATGTAGTGCAGCGCTCCGCCCCCGGGCGGCAGCCCGCACACGTCGACGCGCGGGTCGCAGGCGCCCACGCGGGAGGCGTGCCCGATGGTGGATTGGGCCGCGAGAGGCGCCGCGAAGGCGAGCGCCAGTGCTGCCGGCGAAATCGAAACGAGCAAGCGGTTCATGCGGCGGCTCCGGGACTGCGAAGTCGAGCGAGTTGAGAACGGGTCGATCGAGTTTCCGTCCAGCTCGTGACGTCGAGCACGCCCCGGTGGACACGCAACTCGGAATTTCCCCGGTGGGTCGCGACCTGAACCGCCACCAGCAGCTCGAGCGGAGACCCCGGCAGCGCGCGGGAGGTGCCGCGCCGACCGACTACTTGCCGGCGCCGCGCAGCGTCAGCACGTAGGCGAACAGGTCAGCGAAGTCTTCCTTGCTCATCAGGGCCGCCAATCCGTCGGGCATGACCGAGGTCTTGCTCACGGTGCGGCTCTCGACGTCGCTCTTCTCGAGCTTCTTCAGCTCGCCGTTCGTGTCGTAGATCTCGATCGTGTCCGCGGTCTCGCGCTTGATCTGGCCGAAGGTGACGAGGCCGTTGGTGAGCTCGAAAGCGATCGAGTTGTAGCCCTCGGCGATGCGCTGCGACGGAGTGAGGATCGATTGCAGGATCTCGTCGCGCCCGTACTTCGCGGCGACGTCGGAGAGATCGGGCCCGACTTGCGCGCCCTCGCCGAAAACGGTGTGACAGCGAATGCACATCGGGCCCGACGGCAGTCGAAAGAGCTTGTAGCCGTGTTGCGCATCGCCGGGATGCTCGATCGCGAAATCGCGATAGTCGTCGACACCCGGCGCGCTCGACGCGCGTTCGAACAGCGGCCCGCTCGCGTCGCCGCTGATCTTGGCGTTGAACGACCAACCGCCGCCGCCATTGTCGATCTCGACCAGGAGCGCGTTGTCGCCGGGCTGCAGCTCGATCTCGAACTTGTCCTCGTCCTCCGTCCACGCGCGATAGCCGCCGAAATCGTGCACGCGCGCGCCATTGAGCCAGACCTTCGCCATGTCGTCGCTGCCGAGGAGCAACTGTGCCTTGCGGCGCGTCGTGGACGAGACGCGCGCGAAGGCGAACGCGCTGACCTCGTCGAAGCCCTGGAACACCTCACGCAAGTCGACGAAGCCGGTCCTGGTGTCCGCGCGCACCTCGCGCCAGCTGAACTCCGCCTGCTCGCGGCCGATGTAGCGCGCCGCGAGGTTGGGATGCTCGGAATCGATCGTCGAGAGCCTACTGCCGCGATCCGGCCCGCGCACGAGCACGAGCGGATGCTCGCCGATCCGATCGAACGGCCCGAGCACGTTCCAGCGCGTCACCGGTTGCGGCGCGCGCAGTGCCTGCTGCACCGCCGCGAGCTGCTTCTCGTCGAGCTTGCCGACCTTGTAGAGGGCCTCGAGCTCAACGCGCGCCTCGTCTCGCAGCGCGAGCAGCGCCGCCTGGCTCGCGTCGACCACTCGTTTCTCGCTCGACCGGACGCCGTCGAGGAACACGGACAGCGCGCGCACGTCCGGCATGCGCGCCAGCGCGAGGCGCGCTTCGACCGCCGTGTCAGGAGCGTTCGCCAGCGGGATCAGCGCCGGAACCTGGTTCACATCACCCGCCACAGCGAGCGCGCGACACGCCGCGTTGCGCACGTCCTTCGCCGGGTCGCCGAGCTGCTCGGCGAGCACGGCGCCCGCGTTCCGGCCTTGGATGCGCGCGAGCGCCGACATCGCGGCGGCTCGCAGCTCGTTCTGGCCCGATCGGGCGCGTCGAGCGAGCTCGGGAACGGATTCGACGTCCCTGAGGCGCGCGAGCGCCTCGATGCACACGATGCTGTGTGCCGGATCCGCACGCTCGTCGCAGGCGACCGAACGCAAGAGCGCGAGCATCGCCGGCGAGCGGATCGCGCAGGCTGCCTCGACCGCGTGCCGTCGCTCCTCGGCGCCCCGCGCCGCATCACGCACGATGCTCTCGAGGACGGGAGCCGCGCCCTCGTCCTTCATGGCACCGAGCACGTCGACGGCCAGCGTGCGCGTCGCGACATCGCTGTCGTGCTCGGCCTTGTTGCGCACGCCGGGAAGTGCATCGCGGTCGTCCATGTCGCGCACCGCCGTCAACGCCGTCCGGCGGACGGAAACGTCGGGATCCTTCAACGCCGCACGGACGACGTTGATGACCGAAGCCGTTCCCTCCCAATCGATCGTGCGCCGCGGCCGCGGTGTCTTCGCCGGCTGGATGTTCCACCACTTGCCGTCCCAGGGCGCTTCCTTGCGCGCGCACGACGCCAAGGTGTCGAGCACGGCGGCGCGATTGTGCCCGGAAGTCACGTCGCTGAAGCGCTGGACGAGCGCATCGACCACGCCGGTCTCGCAGCGGTCGCGCATCGACGCGAGGACTTCACTCTCGTACTTGCGTTCGAGCGTCTCGCTCCATGACGTCAACCCCGCGCGACGCAGCGCGCGCAACGCGCGGAAGCGGCCCCACGCATCGCTGCCCGGCGCGCAGGCGAACGAACGCAGCATCGTCAGGTCGGAGGGCGCGGGCCCCATCCGCTTCGTCGCTCTCGGCGGGGGAGCGCCGCGCGTGC
The DNA here is from genome assembly GCA_044228975.1 of Planctomycetota bacterium. Lineage (GTDB taxonomy): Bacteria > Planctomycetota > UBA1135 > UBA1135 > JADJNY01. The sequence continues at coordinate 40,551 of JBGATX010000014.1, forward strand.
GCGCGATCCGTTCCGCCGCGGCAGTCGCGGCCTCGGCACACCATGCCGGCTGCATCTCCATCAACAGGCCGGCGAGATCGACGTCGACGTGTTCGGGGTAGGCGGTGTCGGCGCGGCAGAGCTGGATCCAGCCGTCGACGCTGTGCGGCTGCGAACGGAAGTCGACCCGCCAGGGCTCGGGATACCGCCAGGCTTCCGCGACGACCCAGATCGCATGTCGCTGCGCGAGGCTGCCGCGTGAATCGCCGGCGATCGGTTTCGCGATGTCGAGCGCTTCCATCCCGCGCTTGGCGAGCGCGCGCTGTGCTCGCATGCGTTGACGGAAGCTCGGGTCGGCAAGGTCCTGGCCCAGCTGTGTCGCATCGCTCGCGAGCTCGCGCATGCGGCTCGGCACGCGCGCATCGTCGTCGGCGCGGCGCAGGCGCCAGATGCGGCCGGCTTCGACCTTCGCGGTCCAGCCTTCGTAGGCCCAGTCGCTGATGTAGAGGAAGCGACCGTCGGGCGACTCGCACACATCGAACGGCTTGAACGGCGTGACGCTTCCGGCTGTGACGAAATCGTCGGCGAGCTGCACGCCGAACGTCGCGCCCTTCGGCTCGAGCACGAAACGCCGCAGCATTCCCTTGCCCCACTCGCAGTAGAACAGGTTGCCGCGGAACTCTTCCGGCCACGCCGCCTCGCGATAGACGAGACCGCCGCACGGCGAGCCGCCACCGTACTCCGCCATGCACGGCAGCATGCGCTCGGGGTGCTCCTTGTAGTCCCACGGATAGCCGTAGTAGCCGCCGGGAACGATGTGCGTGAGCCGCGTCCACCAGCCGAGCCCATCGTCGGTGTTGTCGTACGTGAACATCTCGCCGCGATCGTCCATCGCGACGTCGAGCACGTTGCGCAGTCCCGTGGCGACGATCTCGAGTCGCGAGCCGTCGGGGCGCACGCGAATGACACCGCCACCGCGCAGCGTGAGCTCGCTCCCGTCCGTTCCATGCGCGTGCGGAATGCCCTTGTCGCCGACGCTGATGTACAGGAACCCATCCAGGCCCAAGCGCACGCCGCTGACGATGTGATCGTTGAAACCACCAGGAAATCCCGGCGCGGGCGGCCCGAGATCGCTGAGCACCTCCGTGCGCTCGTCCGCGACGCCATCGCCGTTCGTGTCGCGCAAGCGCGTCAAGTGCGGCATGTTCATGACGTACACCGCATCGTCGACGAGCTCGACGCCCATCACCGCGAAGAGCTTGTCCGCGAACACGGTCTTCTCGAAGGAGCCGTCGGGCTTGAAGTGCAGCGCGATCAGACGATCGAGCGGCTGATCCGTCGGACCCGGCATGTCCATGCGGTCCTCGCCGACCAGCAAGGTGCCGTCATCGAGGCACGCGACTGCGGTCGGCCACAAGATCTGCGGCGACTGCGCGACGAGATCGACCGCGAAGCCGCTCGGCACCGCGAGCGTCGGAGCTTGATTCGGCGCTGATCCGGGGTCGGGTGCGGGAGCTCCGCCCTTCGGCGCCGGCGCGGACGGTTTCGTCGCCGCGTCACCCGCTCCATCGAAGCCCGCCTGCTTCTCCGCGTGCATCGCCCACGCGAAACCGCCTTCGAGGTGCTTCAAAAAGCGCTCGTCCGCCCACACCTCGGGCCGATGACCGAGCGCCGTGTAGAAGAGCCGCCCCTTGCCGACCTCCTTGCACCACGCGTTCGCGAAGTCGCGATCGGTGCGGTGCACGCCCTCCTTCTTCAGATCCGTCGCGTCGGGATCGAGGTGCAAGAGCACGTGCAGCTTCGAGCGCTCGTACGGCGCCTTGAACTGGTAGATCTCGTCGGTGATCTCGAAGCTCGCGCCCAGATGCCGCGTGGAGGGATGCTCGCGATCGTCGACGAGCACGCGCACCTTCTCGTGCCAGGGATGTCCGTCGAAGTAGGCGCCGACCATCTCGCCGTACTCCGGGAGCTCGTAGAACGTGTCCGTCGCGCAGTGCGCGCCCGCGAAGGCCTTGCCGTCCTTGACGAAGTCGAGCAGCGCGCGCTGGTTCTCGGGCGCGAAGGGGAGCTCGCCCGTCGTGTAGAAGAAGACGAGATCGAAGCTCGCGAGCTTCTCCTTGGTGAAGTCGCTCGCCTCGCGCGAGAGCACGCACTCGAACCAGCCGCGCTGCTTGCCGAGCTCGACCAGCGCGCGCTCGACGAGCGACGGCGCGTCCGGCGTCGCGCGCTTCACGACGTCGTGCTCGAAACCGGCCGAGACGGTGTAGACGAGCACGCGTTTGGGCTTCGGAGCGACAGTGGCTTGCGCTCGAGCCGCTTCCGAGGTGGCGAGGATGACGCAGAACGCGAGGATCGATCGCAGCATGGCGCCAGGATAGCCCGCCGCCGTCGCTTGTCGGCTGCGCGTCGATGCCCGACAATCGCTCGCGATGAGCGGGGGACTCGACGACGCGGCGGACGCCGCCGAAGCGCGGGCGCGCGAGCTGCTCCGGCGTTGGCAGGAGCAGGACGACGTCGACGCGCTCGACGAGCTCCTGCGCACGGAGATCCAAGGCCTTGCGCGCCGACTGCGCGCGCGCGCCGGCGGCGCGATCAGCGCGTCGATGAGCGCGTCGGATCTCGCGCAGGAAGCCGTGATGCGCCTCCTGCGTCTCGAGGACGCACCCGAGTTCGAGGACCCGCGCGCGTTGCGGGCCTACTTGTGGACTTCGGCCTGGCGACTGCTCGTCAACCGCATGCAGAGCCCGCGCCGCGACGTCGTGCGGTTGTCGGGTTCGCAGACGCAGACGCTGTCGGGCGCGTTCGGCGTGAGCGGTGGGCTCGCGGCGCTCGACCAGTCCGACCAGCGCACGGCGCTCGAGGTGGTGGTCAACCTGCTCGAGCCGAACGATCGCGACGCGTTGCGTTGGATCTACTTCGAGGGGCTTTCGATCGAAGAAGCCGCCAGGCGAGCGGGCATCACGCGCGCCGCGCTCGACACGCGCTTGATGCGCGCGAGGACGCGCCTCGCGACGCGCCTCGTCGATTGGGCCGACATCGTCGGCTAGTGGACCGTAACGGCCAGTTCGAGAGCAGGCTCCGCCCTCGTTCGTCGTCGGGCTGCGTTGCTCCTCCTCAGCGTATCGCAGCGGATACGCGATCGTCGTCGCGCCTTGCTCGCCGACGGATGAGGACGAATCCAGCTCTCGAACTGGCCATTCCGGTCCACTCGCTCACCGCGCGAGCGCGCTCCAGCGTTCGCGCGCCGCGTTGCGCTCGGGCGACGCATCCGGCCACGCGCCGTACAGCGCGTTCGCCGCTTCCACGAGCGTCTTGCTCGGCGCCTTGCCTTCACCGAGTTGCGCGCGCGTCGCTTCGAGCAGCGTCTCGGCCTCCGCGTGCCTCCGCGCGCGCGTCAACGTGCGCACCTGCTCGGCGGCGAAGCGCTGAGTCTGATCGTGCGCGGGGCCGAACTCCTGCGCGCAGGCGAGCTGCAAGTGCCGGAAGAGCTCGTTCGCCTCGTCGAAGCGCCCTTCGTCGCGCAGGAGCTTCGCCCACGAGCTCACGAAACCGCGCGCGCTGCGGTGCGTCTCGCCGATCGTCGCGCAGATCTCGCCGTAGAAGCGCGCGACGAGCTCCTCGGCTTCGCTCCAACGCCCGTCCTCGCGCAGTCTCTCGCACAAGGTCGACACGGAGTAGAGCGTCTCGGAGTTCGTCGGCCCGGCGCTCTCGCTCTGCACGTCGATCGAGCGCCGCATGAGCGTCACTGCCTCCTCGCGACAACCGTTGTCGGCGAGCGATTCGGCGAGACCGACGCCGAGGACCGCGGTGAGCGGATGACGATCGCCGAAACGGCTGCGCGCGGCCGTGTGCGCTTCGCGGAAGACGCTCTCGGCGAGGTCGACGTGGCCGAGGTTGTGGCTCAACACGCCGAGATTGTGCGCCGTGGTCAGCGTCGCTTCGTCCTCGGGGCCGAGCACGCGCCGGCGGCGTTCGTACGCTTCGCGCAGGTACGGCTCCGCGGCGGCGCCTTCGCGGCGCATGACGAGCAGCGCGCCGAGATTGCTCAGCGCGAGCATCGTCTGCGGATCGTCGTCGCCCGCGACGCGCCGGCGCGCGGCGAGCACCTCGCGCAGCACGCGCTCCGCCCCGACGAGGTCGCCGCGCAGGCGCAAGAGCGACGAGAGGTTGTTGCGCGCGGCGATCGAGCGCTCGTCGTCGGGGCCGGCGACGCGCGCGAGGCCGTCGGCGGCGTGGCGCAGGAGCGGCTCGGCTTCCTCGTCGCTGCCGACGGTGAGCAGGTAGTAGCCGAGGTTCGCTTCGGCCGAGAGCGCCTCCTCGTCGTCGGGCGAGGCGGCGCTGAGCAGCCGCTCGTAGGCCGTGCGTTGCGTCGACAGCGCGAGGTCCGCGAGGCCGAGGCTCCAGCACGTCGTCGCGAGCGTGTGCAGCGCCATGCCCTCGACCTTGGGGCGCTGCGCGAACTGCTTCTTCGTGGCCTGGATCGCGGGCTCGATCACGTCGAGGCGCAGCGCGGCGACGGCCACGTTGGTCGTGTCGGCCGGCGCGACGAGCGCGTCGAACTCCTTCAGTCGCGCTTCGACGTCGCCCGCGCTCGCGGACTCGCGCTTCCAGCCGTCGCGCAGCTCGTCGCGCAGCGTCGCGAGCATGTGCTCGGCCATCGCGCGCGGCTCGACCTGCGCGAACATCTCGCCCTGGAAGCGCGTCATCTGCTCGAGGTCGTCGGCGCGCGACTCGGCGAGCTTGCGTTGCGCGACCGCGACCTCCTTCTCGGCGTCGAGCTCGCGCGCGTGGCGCGTCTGCAGCCCGGCATAGATCAGCGGCCCGCCGATCGCGAGCAGGAGCGTGAGCGCGAGCGCCGCTGCGTGCGCGGGCTTGCGACGGCTCCACTTCCACACGCGCGTCACAGCGCCCGACGGACGCGCGCGCACGGGACGGTGTTCGAGCAGCGCCTCGAGGTCGTCGGCGAACGCCGACGCGCTCGCATAGCGGCGCTCGCGATCCTTCTCGAGCGCCGCGAGCACCACCGTCTCGAGATCGCGCGAGAGCTCGGGCGCGAGCACGCGCGGCGCGATCGGTTCGCTGCCGAGGATGCGGTAGAGCACTTCCTGCGACTGCTCTCCGCCGAAGGGCACGCGACCGGTCAGCCCTTCGTAGAGCGTGACGCCGAGCGACCACACGTCCGTGCGGGCGTCGACGCGCGACTTCGTGCCGCTGATCTGCTCGGGCGACACGTAGAACAACGTCCCGTGCAGTTGCCCGGTGCGCGAGATCGAGGCCGAATCCGCGTCGAAGGCGAGGCCGAAGTCGAGCAGCAGCGCCTTGCCCTCGGGCGTGATGCGCACGTTCGAGGGCTTGACGTCGCGGTGCACGATGCCGAGCTCGTGCGCGGCCGCGAGCGCGCGCGCGATGTCGCGCGTCCAGCGCACGAGGTCGTTCGCCGGCACGCGGCGCTGCTCGCGACGCGCCTGCGCGAAGAGCTCGTCGAGGCTCTCGCCGCGCACGAACTCCATCGCGAGGTAGGCGATGCCGCCCTCGCGCCCCGCTTCGAAGACGCGCACGATGCTCTCGTGCTGCAAACGCGCGACGGCGCGCGCTTCGCGCTCGAATCGGGCCAGGGCATCGGGCGAGCCGGCGAGCTCGGGCCGGATGATCTTGAGGGCCACTTGTCGCGCCAGACGCACGTCCTCGGCGAGGTAGACGATGCCCATGCCGCCCGCGCCGAGGCGCTCGATCAACTTGTAGGAGCCCAGCTGCTGCGGCGGCTCGCTCTGGATCACACGCGTCTTCGACACGTCGCCGCCGAGAGCGCGCGCGAGCTTGCGCAGGCGGTCGATGTCACCCGGCCCGAGCTCCGGGTGCTCCGCCGCGTACACGTCGACGGGCGGCGCTTCGCCGCGCATCAAGCGATCGACGAAGGCGTCGACGGCGATCTCGGCGGGGGTGGGCTCGCTCATGACGGCTGGGTCGGAGGGACGAGTGTAGCGGCCCGGCGAGCGCGGGCACGGTGGCCGTGGAGCGCGGGCTGCGCGCGGATGGCGTGGTCGCGTGCGGGCGCTCCGAGCCGGGTTCCAAGCCCGGGGAGCGCGTTCTCGGGCCCCGCGCATGCCTCGCGCGGATTTCCGCCGAACGCCTGTCAGAAACGCGCGCGCCGCCTGTTTCGAGCCTTGGAATGATCAAGCGCACTCAAGACCAGGATCGCGGCGCGGCGCAAGGGCTCTTCGCCTTGCTGCTCGGCGGCGCCGTGCTCGGAATCGCGGGCTGGGTCTCGCTCGCGGCCGCGGACGGGCCGTCGTCGAGCGAACCGCCGCTTCACCTCGCCGACACCGGGCTCTACTCGGACTTCGCGGGCGGAACGATCCGCGCCGACAACCTGCCGTACACGCCGCAGTATCCGCTGTGGTCCGACGGTGCGGTGAAGCGTCGCTGGATCCACCTGCCGGCCGGGAGCTCGATCGACGGCACGCATCCCGACGCGTGGGTCTTCCCGATCGGCACGCGCCTGTGGAAGGAGTTCTCGTTCGGCGGGCGCGTCGAGACGCGCTACATGGAGCGCGCGCACGACGGCTCGTGGAACTACGCGACGTACGTGTGGAACCCGAACGGCACCGACGCCGTGCGCGCGCCCGACGAGGGAGTGCGCGCGGTGTGCAAGTCGCCGCGCCACGACATCCCGAGCGCGATCGACTGCCGAGCGTGCCACGAAGGCCGGCCGACGCCGGTGCTGGGGTTCAGCGCGCTGCAGCTCTCCACCGATCGCGATCCGCTCGCGCCGCACGCCGAGACGCCGGCGCCGGACGCGCTCGACCTGAAGCGCCTCGTCGAACGTGGATTGCTGCGCGGAGCCGACTCGCTCGCGACGCACGCGCCGCGCATCGAAGCCTCGACGCCGCGCGGACGCGCCGCGCTCGGCTACCTGCACGCCAACTGCGGCGGCTGCCACAACGCGGACGGGCCGCTCGCGGCGCTCGAGCTCGAGCTCGACTACCCGCTCGCGCCGTCGCACGCGGGGCTCCCGCCGGCGCTGCGCACGACGCTCGACCATCCCAGTCGCTTCCATCCGACGGGCCAGGTCGACTGCGTGCGCATCGCGCCGGGCGTGCCCGAGCACAGCGTCATCGTCGAGCGCATGTCCTCGCGCTTCGCCGCGCTGCAGATGCCGCCTCTGGGCACGCACGCCATCGACAAGGAGGCGACGAAGCTCGTCAGCGACTGGATCCGCAACGATCTGGCCTCGCCGGCGACGGTCGCCGAACAGAACCGATCTCACTTGACGTCACGACACCACTGAACAGGAACACGAACATGCTGAAGCAAGCCATGGGATGGACCGCTCTCGTCGCCGGACTGGCCGCCGTCGCCTACGCCGTGCGACCCGTCGAGCAGAACACGATCAAGGACACGGCCGGCGTCGAGCGCGGACGCTACATCGTCAACGCGTTCGGTTGCGCCGACTGCCACACGCCGATGAAGCTCGGCCCGAACGGTCCCGAGCTGGACGCGACGATGCTGTTCGCCGGACATCCGCAAGAGCTCGTGATGCCGGCCGCTCCGGTGCTGCCGCCGGGTCCGTGGGCCGCGACGGTCGCGGCGACGATGACGGCGTGGTCGGGACCGTGGGGCGTGAGCTACACCGCGAACCTGACGCCGGATCCCGAGACGGGCCTCGGCAAGTGGACCGCGAAGGACTTCGTCGACACGCTGCGTTCGGGACGGCATCTGGGACGCGGGCGCGAGATCCTCCCGCCGATGCCCTGGGCCGCGATCCGCAACCTGAGCGACGAGGATCTGCGCAGCGTGTTCGCCTACCTGCAGAGCGTGCCGCCGGTGAAGAACCGCGTGCCCAATCCGCAACCGCCGGCGCAGACGCACTGACGCGCGCGCCTCGAACGGCATCGCGACCGTCCTCGCGGAGATCCGCCGGGGACGGTCGCGACGCGTTCCGCACGCGACGTCACGGGTGCAGCGCGTGCGCCGCCGATGAATCCGCGGGCTGGCGCGCGGCCGAGGCCCGCGAGTCGGGCAGCGATCGCGCGTTCATCTCGATCCACTCGCGCAGCGAGAGGTTCCCGGCGCGCTCGCGGAAAGTCGTGAAGTAGCTGTCGAGCGCTCCCGTCGGCCCCAGTCGGAAATGTCCGCTCGCGATCGAGAGCTGCGTGTCGAGCGCGTGCTCGAGCTGCCAGTCGTGGCGCGCGACGAGATCGACGACGCACGCGAAGCCGGTGCGATCCGCGCCCTGGTTGCAGTGCACGAGCAACGGCCGCGGCGCCCGATCGAGCGCGTCGAGCAGGCGCGCCGCGATCTCGCTCGTGGGTGTCTTCTTCGGGCTCATCGGGACGTGGAAGAGCGCGATGCCGCGGCGCGCGCAGAACTCGCGCTCAGCGTCCCAGTCGGCATCGTCGGCCGAGTTCGCGCGCAAGGCGAGGATGCTGCGCACGTGCGCCTCGTCCACGAAGCGCTCGAGCTCCGCCGGCGCAAGTTGCGCGCTGCGGTAGAGCTCGCCGTCGATCACCGCGTGCGGCGCGCGCCAACGATGCAGCAGACCGGCCGACGCGCTCGCGACGACGAGCACGGGGAGTGCGGCTGCGATCCAGCCGCGGCGCGGAACGGTTCGGGACCTCATGGTGCGGCGACGCAGCATGAGCATAGCTCCGCAGCGGCGAACAACGGGGGCGTCGAGCGCGCGTCGATATCCGTATGCCGCGCGGGCGGGAAGGGGTACGCACTCCGCCCGATGAGCGCGGCCCGGCGCTCGCGATCGAGCACCGGGCCGCGCCATTCGAAGCGTCTCGTTCAGCTCACGGAAGCTGGCTCACACCGTCGACGTTCGCGCTGGTCGCGATGCCGAGAGCCGACAGATCGAGCAGCAGGCTCGCCGTGCCGCTGGTCGTCGAGCCGTACGTGCCGCGGAAGCTCGAGACGTCCGTGCCGTCGCCCGATCCGCCGCCGCCGGAGTAGGCGCCGACGGTCGAGAAGAGCGTGTCGGTCGGGCTCGCGTACGCGATCGCGTCGAGGTCCTCGTTGTTGTTGGTGGAGAGGCCCACGTCGCTGCCGTCGAAGTAGAGCGACCACGTGCCCGAGGTCGCGGCTCCAAACGTTCCGGCGAAGCGCAGGATGTCCTCGTCGGCGAGACCCGTCAGTCCCGTGACGCCCGGATTGCCCGTCGTCGAGAGCGCCAGCGTGCCGTCGGGGAACTCGAACAGGCCGTCGAGCGACTCGGCGGTCGTCGTCAAGCCGACGTCGCTGCCGTCGAAGTAGAACGAGAACGAGCCCGCCGTGTTCGCGCCGGTCGACGTCGGCGTGAAGAGCACGATGTCGTGGTTCTCGACCGTGGTGCCCGACGGACCGCCGGTCAGACCCGGCACCGAGAACGTCGCCGAATCGAACGACATCAGGATCGAGCCGTCGGTGCGCACGTGCAGGTTGCTCACGTCCGTGCCCGAGAGACCGACGTCCGAGCCGTCGAAGTACAGCGCCCAGGTGTTCGTCGCCGGGTCGTAGCTGACGATGTCCTCGTCGGCGACGGTGCCGACTCCGGGCACGGCGGTGTTGGCGCTGAACGAGAGGTAGTAGAGCGTTCCACCGCCGGCGTTCGTGACCGTGACGTAGCTCGTGCGCGTCTGCGTGTCGTTCCCGCCGGGCCCCGTGACCGTCAACGCGACCGTGAAGACGCCGGCGGTGTTGTAGGTGTGACTCGGACTCTGCAGCGTCGACGTGCCGCCGTCGCCGAAGGTCCAGGCCCAGCTCGTGATCGAGCCCGTGGATGCGTCGGTGAAGACCACCGCGAGCGGAGCGGTGCCCGAGGTCGGAGCTCCCGTGAAGCTCGCGACCGGCGGCGGAGGCGGAGCGCCGACGGTGACGTACGCCGTGCGCGTCTGCGTGTCGCTGCCTCCCGGGCCCGTCACCGTCAGGGCGACGTCGTACGTTCCCGCGGCCGTGTAGGTGTGACTCGGACTCTGCAGCGTCGACGTGCCGCCGTCGCCGAAGGTCCAGGCCCAGCTCGCGATCGAGCCGGTCGATGCGTCGGTGAACGCGACCGCGAGCGGCGCATTGCCGTTCGTCGGCGTGCCCGTGAAGCTCGCGACCGGCGCCGGCGGCGGCGTGTTGACGGTGATGTAGTTCGTGCGCGTCAGCGTGTCGCTGCCGCCCGGACCCGTGACCGTCAGCGCGACCGTGTACGTGCCCGCGGTCGTGTAGATGTGGCTCGTGCTCGCCGCGGTGGACGTGCCGCCGTCGCCGAAGGTCCAGGCCCAGCTCGTGATCGAGCCCGTGGAGGAATCGGTGAAGTTGACCAGCAGGGGCTCGGTTCCCGTCGTGGGGGTCCCGGTGAAACTCGCGACCGGCGCGGGCGGAGCTCCCGCCGTCGCGTTGTAGACGACGAGCGCGAAGTCCTGATCGGTCGTGTCGGCGTTGCCCGGAACGCCGTCGCCGCCGATCGCGGTGCCGACGACGTTGACGGTGAAGCTGCCCGACGTGCCCGCGGGCAGGAAGACGACCTCCGTGTTGTTGCGGATGTCCGCGACGCCGCCGGTGATCGAGTTCGCGCCCGAGAAGACGTTGCCGCGGTACGTCGACGCTCCGACCGTGACCGAGAGGTCGAGGTTGTTCACGTACGGCGCGCCCGACGTCGGGCCGGGAGCATCGGTCCACACGAGCGCGACGCGCAGCGGCTTGGTGGTGTCGACCACGTTGGCGGTGAGCGAGAAGCTCGCGCCGCTCGCGCCGAGGATCGTCGTCTGGTCCTGGAGGATGCGCGTCGCCGCGCCGATCGAGCGCGGCAGGTTCATCTCGCCCGTGCCCTGGCTGTTCGACGGCAGCGTGTCGTTCGCTCCCGTGCCGGTCATGTACTGCGCGCCGGCGACGAGCACGGCTTTCGTCATCGCGGGACTCGGCGCCGCGAGACCTTGATTGAGGAACCACTGGTAGACGAGCGCGGCTCCGCCGGCGACGGCCGGGCAGGAGTGGCTCGTGCCCGACGACCAGCCGTAGAGCGTCTGCCCGGCGGGGAAGAACTGGTTGCAGACACTGGAGCCGTCGTAGTTCGACTGCGGGATGCCGGCTTCGATGTGCGTGCCGGGCGCGCAGATCTCGGGCTTCCAGCGTCCGTCACCGGCCGCCGCGGCGACCGGACCGCGGCTCGAGAACGTCGCGATGTCGTTCCAGTTGTTCGCGCCGGTGTTCGAGATGCCGCAGCCGTCGGTGCCGGTCTGACGATCGTTCTCGCCCGCGGCGACGGTGATGATGTTCTTCGCCGTGCCGGGCGTGGAGACCGTGTTCGCTCCCGAGCCGTTGTTGCCCGCGGAGAAGACGACCAGGTACTGCTGGTTGCCCGCCGTTCCGGTTTGCGCGTCGCGCGCGATGAAGTCGTAGGCCTGCGAGTTCGCGTCGTAGTCGGGCACCGGTCCGCCGAGGCCGGTCTGGAAACCCCACGAGTTGCTGCTGATGCGCGAACCGAGCCCGTACGCCTGGCTCTCGTAGCTCGTCGGGTTCAGCGAGCCCGCGCCGAAGATCGCCGTCGAGCCCACGCGCGCGAACGGCGCGATGCCGAGGCCGTAGTTGTAGCCGCCGGTGTCCTCGAGCGCCGTGCCCGTGCCGTTGTTGAATCCCGCGATGATGTTCGCGTTCAGGAATCCGTGCCCGCCTTGCGCGCCCGTCTGCGACGTCGGGTTCAACGTGAACGCGACGCGCGCGGTCGGCAGGTCGGGATGGCCGGTGAGCGTGAGCGCGTCGTCGGCGACGTTCACGGAGAACGAGCCGAACTGCGTCGCGTCGAAACCCGCGCTCGCGAGCCAGGTGAGATAACCCGGCGCCGACGGTCCCGTGGCGGTCACGTTGCCGGCGACGATCTGGCCTTGTCGCTCGTCGTGACGCACGCGCTCGCCGAGCGGCTCGATCTGGAACACCGCGGGCAGGAAGCTCAGCGGCTGGAAGAAGGCCGGCAGCACGCGCGCTTGCACGTTGACGTACGGGCCGACGTCCTGGACGTCGTACACCTGCTCGGCCACGCGCCGGATCTCGCTCAACGCGGCTTCCGAGCGCGCGCCGCGCACGAGCTGGATCGTGACCTTGCGCGCGTCGCCCTCGGCGGCGAGCCAGGCCTTGCGCAGCTCCGCGTGCAGCTTGAACGCCGGCTCGTACACGCCGACGTGCTGGATCGCGGGCGTCGCGAGCGCGAGCTCGCCGAGCGCGCCGACGACCTGTGGATCGGCCTCGACGACGTACGCGTTCATCGGCACGAACTGGCGGAAGCCGACGCCGCTCGCATCGAGGCTCGCCAGCCATTCGTCGCGCACCGGACCCTCGAATTGCACGACGTACAGACCGGCGTCGGCCGGCAGCGGCGCGCCGGGTCGCGAGACGCGCAAGTCGGGCGGCAAGGCCGCGAGCGCGCGCTCGCCCTGCCGGCTGTCGAGGACGAGCTCGTTGAACACCATCAGGTCCTGCTCGTCGCGGAAGTCGTAGCCGCCCGCGAGGAGCTGCGCTTCGCCGGCGAAGGCGCGCGCGTCGACGATCGCGAGCGCGAATGCGCCGTAGTCGTGGAGGCGCACCAGCGCACCGCTCGCCTGCAAGCGAGCGCGCTGCGCCTCGCGCTCGCTGCCCTCGAGCCACACCTTGTGCAGCGGACCCGGGCCGAAGCGTTGCGACGGCAGCGCCTGCGCGTCGAGCGTCGTGCTCGCTTCGCTCGCGATGCGCAGATCGGGCGGACCCGCTGGAGCTTGGGGACTCGTCGAAAGCGATGCGCTCGAGGCGAGCGCGACCGACGTCAGGATCAGGATTGCCGGACCGGGCAACCGGAGAGCCTTGGATGTCATAGCGACTCCGGAAAACGACGGGGGACAAAGATCGTGGCGCTCGACGACGACGGAGTGCCGCCGAGGTTCGTGCCGGGACGAACGGTTTCAGCCTAGGCAGGAGTGCGCCACAGCGATACCGGGCACGCCGACTTCTCCGACACGCGAGCGGCAGCGTTCCGGGAAAGGCACGCGTGTCGACCGACACCGCTGCCTCTCGAGTTGGCGAGGATCCCGGTCTGCTCGCGCGCCTCGGCTTCGCCGCGGCATTCGATGCGGAACCACCGCTGCACCACGGCGCGAGCGACGATGCGAGCCACGCGCCGACGAGCAGCAGCAGCGTCTACGTGCTGCTCAGGAAGCGAGCGCGTCGCGGCGCGCGGACCGTGCGCGCAGGCGCGCAGCGCTCGGCACAAAAAAGTGGGGAGCGGCGACCCGAAAGTCGCCGCCCCCGAGGGAGAGAGTCCCGGCTGAGCTTCCCGGGTGACTTGACGCTCGCATGCCAAGCCACCTCTCAGCTGGGCTCCTTGTGCAGTGTAGCGCGCCGCGCGCGATTTCGTGGATGACAGGACATAGATCTACTCGTTTTCCCATGGCTGCCTGGTCGTCTTCCCGCGTCGCCTCGCCGGCGGTTTCGCCGCGGAACCCGCGCGTTCGCGAGCGGTCCTCGCGCAGCGCGGCGAGCGTGGCGGGGGTCGGCTGCGCCCAAGTCCGCAGTCACGCCGAACACGAACGACGCATGCTCCGCATGGCTCCAGAGCGGGGCCGAGACTCCTTTTCTCCCTGTTGTTTCTAGGGGAGTCGTCGCGTTCGACGACTTCGCGTGCGCTCTTCCGCGCACGAGACGGCGCCCCGCGTCCGGTGGAATTCAGCTCCGCGCGGACACGAGCTGGCGAAGGTGGCACTCGTCGACTTCCGATCGCGGACGCTCCCGGGCAGAGGCTCGACGCCGACGTGTTCCGGATCAGCACCACCCGTGTACGGCGACGAGCACGTAGGAGAGCAGCGTCGCGACGAAGGCGATCGGAAGCGCCGCGAGCGCGATGGCGACGAACCCCGCCGATCCGCGCGCAGCGCGCAGCAGACGAAAGAGCGCGTTCGCACTCGCGACGAGCGCCAGCGGACCGCCGACGACGAGCGCGAGCCCGGTCCACGTCACGACCCGGCCTTCGTCGAGCTCCCTGGCTCCGCCGTACGCCGCCGCGCCGATCCACCAGGCTCCCAGAAAGGCCGCGGCTTCGAACGCGAGCGCCAGCGCGAGCCATCCGCAAGCGCCCTTCACGGCAGAGATCCTTCGATCGTGAGGCATCCGTCGCCCGCGAGCTCCGCCCGCGTTCCCGCGATGCTCACGCCGGAACCTTCGAACCAGGGGGACGCGACGCCGGACAGGAACGCGCTCGTGAGCTCGTTGCTCTCGTCGACGTCCTCCGCGAGCGCCATCCCGCGCACCCAGCGGCGCAAGAAGAAGACGTAGAAGGCGGACGAGGCGCTGACGCCTGGATGTCCGACGTAGCTGCGCGCGCCGAGCGCGAGCCAACGCTCCCGTTGGCGCAGATCGAAGCAACCGCAGTCGTAGACCAGGCGCAGGCGCGAACGCAGCTCGTGCGGGACCTTCCCGACCCAGTCGACGAAGGGATTCGTGTGCGCGAGCAGGAAGAGGTCGACGCAATCGTGCGTGCGCAAGAGACGCGCGAGGCGCTGCGCGAGCTCGTCGCTGCGGTCCTGCCGTCGCGCGGTGAGCGTCAGGTACTCGACCTCGTCGTACGCCGATTCGAGCGTCGGCATGCTGAACGCGCGCGTGCCCCATTGCTCGAACGGACTGACGAAGTCCCGGATCGCAAACGCCGCGCGACTTGCGCCGCCGGACTGGCGCGGACGAGCGAGCAGCGGGCGATCGGTGAGCTCGATCGCTCCAGTCGTGCAGAGCGCGAACACGAGCGCCGTGATGCACGCTGCCGCGCGACGCGAGAGCCCGCCAGAAGCGCGGTTGCGCGCGTCGCCGGTGATGGGCGAGGAAGGCGTCACGGTCTCGGCCGCTGCGGCGAGCGGGCACAGGCGAGTCTAGACGGCGGCTCGCCGCTCGCGCTCGAGCCGGGAGTCCCTCTCGCGCCGAGGCCGAGCGTGGGCGTCGATGCGTTAGGCTCGCGCCGGGATGAGCGCAGGCAACGGTGCAGGTTCGAGCCGGTCTCGACGCAAGCCGCAGGTCGCCGAATCGCCCGCCGCCAGCGCGCCGATGCGACCGGGAGCCGATTCCAAGCGCGATCCGCGCTCGCTCGGGATCGCGTTGCTCGCCGGCGCGTGCGTCGGGCTTGCGCTCGCGTGGCTCTTGCACCGCAGCCTGTTCGAGGCGCGCGCGCAGAGCTTCGACGCGCTGATCTACGGACGATCGCTGTGGGCCGCGGCGCACGGCGCGAGCGAGAACACCGTGCTCGGCGTGCCGTGGCTCGCGATCCACTCGAACGTCGTGCTCTGGCTGCTCGCGCCTTTCGCGCGCCTGTGCGATCCGATCGGCGTGCTCGTCGCCGCGCAGGCGGCTTCCTGCGGGGCGATCGTCGGCGCGGTCGTGTTCCACGCTCTGCGCGCGGGCGCGACGAGGCTCGGCGCGGTTGCGTGCGCGTTCGCGCTCGCGTGGGGGGCGCCTCTGTTCGTCAACCCGTTCCTCTTCGACGTGCGGCCCGATGCGATCGGAGCTGCGCTGT
>JBGATX010000242.1:0-7277 GCA_044228975.1 Planctomycetota bacterium
CCAGCTCACGGCGGCCGCGATCGCCGCCGAAGCCGGCGTCGACGACTTCCTCGCGCAGGCGACGCCCGAGCGCAAGCTCGAGCTCATTCGCGACTATCAATCGAAAGGGCACCTCGTCGCGATGGCCGGCGACGGCACGAACGACGCGCCCGCTCTCGCGCAGGCCGACGTCGCCGTGGCGATGAACAGCGGCACGCAAGCGGCGAAGGAAGCGGGCAACCTGATCGACCTGGATTCGAACCCGACGAAGCTGATCGAGATCGTCGAGGTCGGCAAGCAGATGCTGATGACGCGCGGCTCGCTGACGACGTTCAGCATCGCCAACGATGTCGCCAAGTACTTCGCGATCCTGCCCGCGGCGTTCGCGGCGACGTACCCGGCGCTGGGCAAGCTCGACTTGATGCGCCTGCACTCGCCGGGCTCGGCCGTGCTCTCGGCGGTCATCTTCAACGCGCTGATCATCATCGTGCTCATCCCGCTCGCGTTGCGCGGCGTGCGCTACCGGCCGATCGGCGCGCAGGCGCTGTTGCGGCGCAACCTGCTCGTGTACGGACTGGGCGGCATCGTCGCGCCCTTCGCCGGGATCAAGCTCATCGACGTCGTGCTCACGGGCGTCGGACTGGCGTGAACGGAGGACTGGACCATGTGGCGTGAACTGAAGACTTCCGTGCGGATGCTGGCCGTGCTCACGGTGCTCACCGGCGTCGTGTATCCACTCGTCGTCTGGGCGATCGGACAGAGCCTGTTCCACGAGCGTGCGAGCGGCAACCTCGTCGTCGTCGACGGCAAGCTGCGCGGTTCGCGGCTGGTCGGACAGGCGTTCGATGACCCGCGCTACTTCTGGGGGCGCCCGTCGGCGACCTCGCCGGCCTGCAACGGCGCGCTCTCGAGCGGTTCGAACCTCGGACCGACGAATCCCGCGGCGGCGGACGCGGTGAAGGCGCGCATCGCGACGCTCGAGGCGAGCGCCGTGATCGCGCGTCCGATCCCCGTCGATCTCGTCACCGCGTCGGGGAGCGGTCTCGATCCGCACATCAGCCCGGCCGCGGCGCGCTACCAGATCGAGCGCGTCGCACAGGCGCGCCATCTCGACCCCGCGCGCGTGCACGCGCTCGTCGAGGCGCGCGTCGAGCCGCCGACCTTCGGCTGCCTCGGCGAGGCGCGCGTCAACGTGCTCGGTCTGAACCTGGCGCTCGACGCGCTACGCTAGGCGCGCGAATGCGCGAACAGCGACCGACCCCGGAGGAGATGCTGGCTCGCGCCGAACGCGAGGCGCACAAGAAGGACCACGGCGAGCTGCGCATCTTCTTCGGCGCCGCGCCGGGCGTCGGCAAGACCTACGCGATGCTCGAAGCGGCGCAGGTGCTCCGTCGCCAAGGCACCGACGTCGTCATCGGCTGGATCGAGACGCACGGTCGCGCGGAGACCGCGCGCCTCGCCGAGGGATTGGAGCGCATTCCCGCGCGCAGCGTCGAGCACCGCGGCGTGGCGCTGGCGGAGTTCGACCTCGACGCGACGCTCAATCGGCGTCCGACGCTCGTGCTCGTCGACGAACTCGCGCACACGAACGCGCCGGGCTCGCGACACGCGCGGCGCTGGCAGGACGTCGTCGAGCTCCTCGAAGCGGGCATCGACGTGTTCACCACGCTCAACGTGCAGCACGTCGAGAGCCTGAACGACGTCGTGGGTTCGATCACGGGCGTGCCGGTGCGCGAAACGGTGCCCGATTCGCTGCTCGACCGGGCCGCGGAGATCGAGCTCGTCGATCTGCCTCCCGACGAGCTGCTCGCGCGCCTGGCCGCGGGCAAGGTCTACATCCCCGAGCGCGCCGAGCGCGCCGCCGCGAACTTCTTCCGCAAGGGCAATCTGATCGCGTTGCGCGAGCTCGCCCTGCGGCGCACGGCCGAGCGCGTCGTCGAACAGGCCTCCGAATGGAAGCGCGAGCACGGCATCGCCGCCACCTGGCGCACGGCCGAGCGCATCCTGATCGCGATCGACTCGAGCCCGCAATCGGCGAACCTGATCCGCGCCGGCCGGCGCATGGCGGCGTCGCTGCGCGCGCCGTGGATCGTGCTCACCGTCGAGGATCCCGCGGGCGATCTGGAGAGCGCGGAGCGCGAGCGGCTCTCGGCGCACCTCGCACTCGCGCAGCGGCTCGGCGCGGAGACGCTCGTCGTGCGCGGCGAAAGCGTGCCGGCGGAGATCCTCGTTGTCGCGCGCACGCGCGAGATCACGCGCATCCTGGTCGGCAAGCCGCGCCACGGACGCTGGCGCGATCTCCTGCGCGGCTCGCTCACCGATGCGCTGGTGCGCGGCTCGGCCGGCGCGGACGTCCTGGTGACCTCGGGCGAGACGGAGGACGAGCCGAAGGCCGTCGCGCCGCATCCGCACGCGCTCGCGCCGGCGCGCGAGTGGATCTGGGGGCTGTGCACGGTGATCGTGTGCAGCGCGACTTGTCTCTTGACGCGCAACCTCTTCACGCTCGCCGATCAGGCGATGCTCTACCTGCTCGGCGTGCTCGTGGCGTCGTCGCGGCTCTCGCGCCTGCCTTCGCTCTTCGTCGCGGTGGCGAGCATCGCGGCCCTCGACTTCCTCTTCGTCCCGCCCTTCTACACCTTCGCCGTCTCCGACACGCGCTACGTCGTGACGTTCCTCGTGATGCTGCTCGTGGCCGTCATGGTCAGCCATCGCACCGTGCTCTTGCGCGAGCAGGCGGACACCTCGCGCGAGCGCGAGCGGCGCACGGCGGCCTTGTTCACGTTCAGCCACGATCTCGGCGCGGCCGACGGCGCGGCGGCGGTCGCGTCGGCCTCCGTGCGCGCCGTGCGCGCGCTCTTCGGCGGCGACGTCACGATCCTGCTTCCCGATAGCGCGGGCGGTTTCGCGCCCGTCGGCGAGGGGGCGCCCGCGAGCGTGGACGAACGCGAGCTCGCCGTCGCGCGCTGGGTCTTCGAGCACGGACGCCCCGCCGGTCGCGGCACGGACACGTTGCCCGCGGCGCAGACTCTGTTCCTGCCGCTGATGGAGAAGGGCGGCGTGCTCGGGACCTTCGGTTTTCGCCCGGCGCCGGCGTCGGACGAGCTCTCGCCGTCGCAACGCCAGCTGCTCGAGACCTTCGTCGCGCTGACGGCTCAGGCACTGGAGCGCGTGGCGTTGCGCGAAGAGACCGCGAGCGCGCGCCTGACGGTCGAGACCGAGCGCACGCGCAGCGCGCTGCTCAGCGCCGTGTCGCACGACCTGCGCACGCCGCTCGCGTCGATCACCGGCTCGGCGCAGGTGCTGCTCGACGATCGCGGCAACGCGAGCGCGGCGGAGAAACGCGCGCTGCTCGAAGCGATCCGCGACGAGGGCGATCGCTTGAGCCGGCTCGTGTCGAACCTGCTCGACATCACTCGCCTGGAGACGGGCTCGATCGCGCTCGCGCGCGAGTGGTGTCCGGTCGACGAGGTCGTCGACTCGGCGCTCGAACGGCTCGGCGCGCGGCTGCGGGGTCGCGACATCGCGCGCGAGCTGCCGAACGACGTCCTGCTCGCGTGGATCGACGCGATGCTCGTGGAGCAGGCGCTCGTGAACCTGCTCGACAACGCGCTCAAGTACAGCCCGGCCGGTTCCCCGATCGAGATCGCCGCGCGCGCGGAGGGCGGCGAGGTCGTCTTCGAGGTGCGCGATCGCGGCCGCGGCATTCCCGCGGGCGAGGAGGAGCGCATCTTCGAGAGCTTCTACCGCTGCGCCGAAGGCGCGCGCACCGAAGGCGCGGGCCTCGGGCTCGCCGTCGTGCGCGCGGTCGCGCAGGCTCACGGCGGTCGCGCTCGAGCGAGCGCACGCCCCGGCGGCGGCGCGCTCTTCGCGCTGCACCTCCCCAGTCCGCGTCCGCCGACCGTCGATCTCGCCGCGAGCGAGGCGTCGCCGGCCGCCGCTCCTCTCCGCACCGAACGAGCATGACGCAGTCCGCGAACGACGCCGGAGCTCGCGAGACGCCGCTCAACGCGGCGACGGTCCTGATCGTCGAGGACGAGCCGCAGGTCGCGCGCTTCCTGCGCACGGGGCTGGCGTCGCAGGGTTATGTCGTGCTCGAAGCCGAGAGCGGCAAGGACGCGTTGCGCCAGGCCGTGCAGTACGTACCCGACCTCGTGCTGCTCGACCTCGGTCTGCCCGACATGGACGGGCTCGCGGTGCTCGAAGCGCTGCGCGCGTGGAGCCGCATGCCCGTGATCGTCATCTCGGCGCGCGGACAGGAACGCGCGAAGATCGAGGCGCTCGACAAGGGCGCGGACGACTACCTGACGAAGCCGTTCGGCTTCCCCGAGCTGCTCGCGCGCATGCGTGTCGCCTTGCGGCACGCCGCGCGCTCGGCGCAACCGACGGAGGAGCGCGTCTTCGCCAGCGGCGGCCTCTCGATCGATCTCGTCGATCGGCGCGTTCGTCTCGGCGAACGCGACGTGCACCTCACGCCGATCGAGTTCAAGCTGCTCGCCGTGCTCGCGCGCCACGCAGGCCGCGTCGTGACGCACAAGCAGCTGCTCGAGGAGGTCTGGGGCCCGCAGTCCGTGCGCGAGACGCACTACCTGCGCGTCTACATGACGCACCTGCGGCGCAAGCTCGAGCTCGGCCCCGGCGAACCGCGCGTCTTCGAGACCGAAGCCGGCGTCGGCTATCGGTTGCGGGTGCCCGACGAGCGTTGAATACGAAGCACGGAGGCCATCGCTCGTTGGCTCGACCAGCGGCGATCTACAGTGGAAGCTCGCGCATCCGTCCGGATTGCACGAGCGCGGAGAACATCGTTTCGATCTGCCGCGCGAGGCGTTCCGAACGGACCAGCAGTCCCAACTCGACGTTGCGTTCCTGCGCGTGCCTGGTCAGGTTCGCGGAAGTGACGAGACTCGCCGCGCTATCGATCACTACGCACTTGGCGTGGAGACTGGCCCGAATCGCCGGGTCGAGCGCGAGCGAACGTGGGTCGAAGTAGATCTTCGGCAGGCGCTCGCCAGGCCATTCCTCGCTGCGAAACCGACGTGCGAATCGCGCCACCAGCTCTTCTTCGCGCGTCGTGTCGCCGGAGGCGCGCCCGATGTCCAAGAAGAAAGTCGCAGAGAGCTCGGGCCGTGCGTCCATGCGACGTGCGAGCTCCGCGAGCACGACCTGTCCCTTGTAGACGACGTAACCAGCCACGAGCACCGAGCGCTGTGCTGTCTGGAACAGCTCCCGGACCACGACCCCCGTATCGCGTCGACTCTCTCCGGAGAGATCGGCGCCAGTCCACACCGGGTCGCACGTTTCCGTACTCGCGGACCTGCGCGCTCGCTCGCGCATGAGCGCTTCGAGCACCGCGATCGCAACCGGCACCCCCGAGCGTTCCCCAGCAAAGGCTCCGAGCGCGTCGGCGACTGTCGCCGCGTATTCCTCGATTCCGAGTCGCGCGACAGAACGCTCCGAGAAAGGCGGCTCGAGCCTTCCACTCCTCAGTCCGCCGACGAGCGCTCTGAGATCGTCGATCGGAAGCGCGAACAGAGCGTCCAACTTCATCCGAGGTGGAAGAACTCACTTCCGCTGCGTTCGAGCGTCTGGATCACGAGCTTGCGATCGAGGTGCTGGTTGAACGCTTCGCAGGAGGTCTCGGAGATCAGCAAGCATCCGTGGCACGCAGCCCCGAGCAGCGGCTGTCCCTCGTGCGCCGCGGAGGGGTCATGGTGCGCGCACACCGGATCGTTCGAGCACAGTCGTCCCAGTTCCAGGGCCGCGCGAATGTGCTCCGCGATCCTACGCCCAACGCCCACGAGTCCGCCAAGCGTGCCCTCGGCATCCGGCGATCCTGTGTAGAGCAGGATTCCGTAGCCTCCCGCGCCGCAGTAGATCCGCTCGCGGATGGAACTCGAGGGGTAGCCGCAATCGAGCGACACGGAGCAGATCAGGAGATGCGTGAGCGAATGCAGCAGCACGTACGCCGGGTCGGGACACACGGCCTTGGGCAGCTTGCGTTCGTGCTTCCAACGCTCGAATCCGGCCGCCAGCTCACGCCCGCGTGCGCGCACCTCGGCTCGAGCGGACCACCGTGCGACCGCGTCCTTGTTCAACGCGAGGAAGATCCCCTCCCCACGGTTCTCGATCGCAGGCACCCAGCGATACTCCGCTGCGATCGCGGCGCGCTGGACATTCATGTCGAGCTCACCCTCCGTGTCCGGAGCACTCGACTCGAAGCGCGTGAAGCCGACCAGAGCGGACACTTCGCGCAAGCGGTGCACGAGCAGCACCCGGCTCACGTCGCGCATCCAAGGCTCATCCCATTCGGCACGCGGCAATTCCTCCGCATGGAAGCTCGAATCGGGACGGTTGTTCCCGATGAGCGCTCCTGGAAGGAGCAGTGTCTCGAGTTCGACCGACTTGACGCTGCGCTGCGCCCGAGGCGAGCCCTTGCCGCGTCGCTTCTGCAGCTCGTCGAAGACGTGCTCCGGTGAGAATGCGGCGAACGCGCGCTTGAATCGGTCCTTGCGCAGCTCGCGCCGAACGTCATCGAGCTCCTCCGCGTAGGCGAGATCGTCCCAGGCCGCGTCGACTGCGCGCTCGAGATCGCCGTCTCGGTCGGGAAGTGAAATCACGGTCAACACCCGAGGGAAATACGCGTTGCTCGCGGAGCGGATGAGCAGGCGGTTCAGCTCGCCGCAATGCGCCTCGTCGGCGCCCGCACCGAGCCAGGGCCGGCGCGCGTCGCACCACCCCAGTGCCTCGGGGTCCGGATTCGCGGCCTCCGACATCGGCCGCTCCGCTCCGCATTCGCAGCGGATCAAGACCTCCGCGAGGTCCCCGGTCGTGCCGCGCTCGTCGACCCATAGCGGTCGGCGACACGGCGTCTTGGCGCGATGCGCGAACGTGTACCAGTCGATGTCGCCGATGTGCCCGTTCTTGCACGCGCGGACGAAGCGCACGGCGACGACCTCACGCGGCTTTCCGTCGACGTCGCGGAACTTGCCTCTCGACACATTGCTGCGATGGACGAGGCGCCGCGATCGCTGCCACAGTCCCTTTTGCGCGGTGTCGATCTCCTGAACAATGAACCACTCCGGGAACTCCCACGCGCGCACTCCACTCGGCGACGGATCGCGCGGATCGTCGTTCGGAAGCGGCGGCACCTTGAGCACGATGCCGGCGACACCGAGATCGCTCTCCACCTTCTCCTGGAGGCGCGGCTCGTGGATCACTTCCGCGGCGTCCGTTCCCATCCATTCGTCGAGCCCGCCGATGAGCACCGAGCGCGTCGGCAAATCGAGCATCGAGCCGGGGCC
>JBGATX010000243.1:0-7261 GCA_044228975.1 Planctomycetota bacterium
ACGCCCGGCGGCGTCGCCAGCTACCCCGAGCTCGGCAACGCGAGCATCTCGATCCGCGGCGCGGTCACTCCCGGCGGAGGCGAGACGCGCTACTACCAGACCTACTACCGCAACGCCGCCGCGGCTTTCTGCCCTCCGGCCACGTTCAACGTCACCAACGGGTCCATCGTCGTCTGGTGATCGGTGCGCGGGCCTCGGCGCGCGCGGACGGTTCCGTTCCGCGGAGCGTGCGCGCGTGCGGGGATCGCGCGGCGATTCGGATCCGCTGAGAAGCGTCCGTCGTCGATCTCGCGCACCTCAGGCGGCGTCGTCCGTGCCCGAGCGCATCCTTCGACGTGCTCCGGTCGCGCAGCGATGTTCGGACGCCGGCCGTGCGCGAGGGTCAGTGACGTGCCGGCGGGAGCAGCGGGTCGGGGCTCACGGTTCGCCAGCGCACTCGCAGCTGCGCCGGTTGCGCCGACGCGAGATTGCGCACGCAGCGCCACGTGCCGTTGGGAGCGGCGTCGCCGCGCAGGATGAGTCCCAGAGCGTTCGAGCTCGACCAGTCGGCACGGTCGACGACTTCCTGGACCAGCGTCGTGAGCTCAGGCGACACGTGCAGTTCGTCCTCGTGGAAGACGGGGGCATTCCACAGGACGAGGGACGCGCCGAGCGGCGCGTGCGCGCTCAGGGCGGTGGGCGAGGCGAGCGCGAAGAGCGGGGCATTGCCGATCGCGTAGGCGCGGATGCCGATCGGCGGCGCGCCGGACTGGTCGCTCGCGCCCTGGAGCTCGAGGTGCGCGGAGAGGATCTGCGCTCCGCGCGGGATCGGGAGGGCGAACTCGAAGCCGGCCTGGATCTCGCTCCCGTCGAATCCGACGCACACGGCCTGCGAGTCGAAGGGGGACTGGAAGACCTGTCCGATCGACGCGCGCCATTCGGCGTTGCGCGCGCGCGATGCGACGCTCACGATGCTCTCGATGCTCGTGTCGAGGTGGTAGTAGGCCTTGAGCGTGCGCCCCGCGTCCGTCATCGTCACGCTGATAGCATTGTGCGTGTCGCCGTTCGACCAGAAGTCGAAGAGCCACAGTTGTCCGCCGGAAACGAAGCTTGGCGGCGCGCTGAGCGTGTGCTGGAAACCCGAGACGCTCTCGTAATCGCGCGGCGGCAGCAGCGGCTCGCCGTCGAGCGCGAGCGGGACGCTGACCGGCAGCGTGCGCAGGGAGAGCACGCTGACGCGCGGCTGCAACTCCACTTCGCGCGGCGAGCACAGGCCGTCGGAGTCGCAGGCTTCGAGCCGGACGACGTAGTGCGTGTGCTCGGGAGAGTGGCCCGACGAGGGCACGCTGAACGAACCGCCGGAACCGGGCTGCGGGCCGAGCACGGGATGTTCGTGGTGCTCGTGGACGAGCACGACGTTCCAGCTCAAGTCGCTCGGGCCGAGCGTGCCGTCCTCGACGTCGTTCGCGCGCCCGGAGAACGTGATCGTGTCGCCCGCGCGGTAGCTCGCACCCGCTGCGGGGGTCGTGATCGTGGCCGAGGGCGCGTTTCCCACGGGGATGACGAGCTCTTCCGAGCGCACGAGGTCGGCGCCGTCGTTCACGACCAGGCTCGCGCGGTACGTGCCCGGTTGCGTGTAGACGTGCGACGTGTCGGCCTGCGTCGAGGTCGCGCCGTCGCCGAAGTTCCACTGGAACTGCAGCGGCGACGGAGCCTGGTCCGGATCGCTCGAGGCCGAGCCGGTGAACTGCACCGCGAGCGGCGGCAGTCCGGCGGTCGGCGTCGCGTCGGCGATGGCGATCGGCGCGGCGTTGCTCGAGTTCGCGAAGCGGATGCGCGAGACCGTGCCCGGGTTGATCGTGACCACGTAGAGCGCACCGTCGGGACCCTCGGCCATGTCGACGACCGTGCCCGAGTCGGGCATGAGCTCGAAGGGATGGTCGCGCACGACGTTGCCCGCGGCGTCGATCTCCGCGCGACGGATCCAGCGGTTGCTGTAGTCGGCGAAGAACACGTTGCCCTGGAACTGCGGCGGGAACGTGCTCGCGTGCCAGACCGGGCCCATGATGATGCAGGCCTGCGGGAAACCGACGGTGTAGTCGTACTCGTCGTGACGGTAGGCGAAGTCGCTCGCGCGCAGCGCGGAGCAATCGCTCTGGTGGCAGACCGGCCCTTCCTGCAACGGCCAGCCGTAGTTCGCGCCGCGCACGAGTCGGCAGATCTCCTCGTAGGCCTCGACGCCGCTCGCGCCGACGTCGCCGAGCCAGATGCGGCCGCTCGCCGGATCGAGGCGGAAGCGGAACGGATTGCGCAGACCCAGTGCCCAGATCTCGGGGCGCGCGCCGGCGACACCGACGAACGGATTGTCGCTCGGCACGGTGCCGTCGGGGTTCAGGCGCAGGATCTTGCCGCGCACGCTCGCGGTGCTCTGCGCGTCGAGCGGGAATTCGCCGTCGCCGATCGCGGCGTAGAGCTTGCCGTCTGGGCCGAAGTGGAGCGCTCCCGCCTGGTGCGAGAAGCCCGCGAGCACGGGTGCCTGCCAGAGCACGACTTCGCTCGCGAGCGACGCCGTGGAGCCGACGACGGTCAGGCGCGAGATGCGGATGCGGGGCTCGGGCGACACGGAGAGCAGGTAGATCCAGCCGTTCGAAGCGAACTGCGGATCGGCGCACACGCCCGGCATGTCTTGCTCCACGGCGTGGCCCACGGGCAACACGACCAGCGGCTGCGCGAGCAAGGCTCCGTTCTGGAGCACGCGGATGCGGCCGGCGTGCTCGCCGATCAGCGCGCGTCCGTCGGGCAGGAACTCGATCGAGTCGGGTGCGGCGAGACCCGTCGCGAGAATCTCGCGGCGGAATCCGAAGGCGAGCGAGCCTTCGATCGGCGCCACTTGATCCGCGTGCTGCTCCGCGTCGATCCACTCGCCGTTGCCGATCGCGCCGGCGACGAGCACGCCGCTCGCCGCATGTCGCTGGCTGGCGTCCGTGATCACGACGCCGAAGCCCTCGTCGAGCCGGAAATCGGCCGCGAGATCGGCCGTGTCGGGCAGGATGCGGCGGCGCATCATCGTCGCGAGCTCGACCGGCGTGCGCGCCACGTCCCACAGGCGCAGCTCGTCGAGCCAGCCGTGGAACGCCGGTCCGAGGTCGTACTTCTGTGCCGCGACCCCCAGCCAGGGATCGAGCGCTCCCGCGGCGCTGATGCCGCGATCCGGGTACGAGAGGTCGGTGCTCGAGGTCGCGGGCGGGCTCGCGCGATCGAGCACGCCGTCGACGTAGATCGACTTGACCCCGTTCGCGGCGTCGCGCACGAGCGCGACGTGATGCCATTGGTCGTCGAGCACCTGCGCCGCGCCCACGGTCGTGTCCGTGGGATCGCTCGTCGGCACGTCACCCGGACCGGTGAAGAAACACACGTGTCCGCCCGCGAGCGACACCGCGAACTCGCGACCGCTGATGCCGTTGACGCTCCGATCGAGCAGCACGTTGCCGGCGAGCCAGCGTTCGTCGTTGTACGAGCCGGGCGGGCTCGCCGGAGCGCTGTTCTGCGCGAGCGTGCCGCGCAGCCACAGCTCGAGAGTGAAATCCGAGCGGCCGACGTCGGCGGTGGAGCTCGCGTTCGCGCCGGGCGCGTTGTCGTCGATCGGGATGCGCGCGCGGTCCTGTCCCGCGCCCGTGCCGAAGAAGTGCACGGAGGCTTGCGAGTCGTGCGCGCGGGCGAAGCTCGCCACCGCGGCGACGGCCAGCACCCCAACGACGCCTCGCGCGGCGTGTCGCGTTCCTGCCCCTGACATCCGACCCCCTCCGTGACCTCGACCGTGCCGCGGCGCGAGCGACGGCTCGCGCAACCACGGCACACGAGCTCATTCGAGCACGCTTCGCCGACTCGTGCCAGCCGAGTTCGGGGGAGCGCGCGCCCAAGCGAGCCGCGCGTCGGCGAGAGTGCCCGCGGCCTGCGTCGACGGTCCGTGATCAGCGCCGAATCAAGACCGGATCGGCGGATCCCGGCCACCAGTCGCTCGCGATGTCGAGGCTCTCGAGTCGATCGGCGGGATCGCGGCACGCGAATTCGAGGCGCACGCGCGGTTCCGCGCTCGGCGCGCTCTGCGCGAGCGCGGCTCCGAGTCCGATGCAAGAGCTGGCGAGCCGGATCGCGCGCTCGACTCCGCCAGCGGCCGGAGCGCCCCGACACGAGCGCTCCAGCGCGCGCTCTCGCGGGGTCGATCCGAGCGCGATCGAATCGGCGCCGGTCGCCGGGCGCTACTCGAGCGAGATGTCGTGCCGCCCGAGGATGCGCTCCGGTCCGACGAGCGCGACGTCCCGCGGACGGCTCTTGAGCTCGATCTCGACGTGGTTCGCGCCCGGATCGAGCCACACGCGCTGCTTGCCGGTCTCCTTGCCGGCCTTCCACGACACGTCGATCGGCACGTGGAACGTCGTCTTGTCGGAGCCCTCGTTGCGCACGTCGAGAGTGAGCCCGTGATCGCCGGCGCGAAGGCCGCCGCTCAGGCTCGGATAGCCCGTTCCGTAGACCCACTCCTCGAAGAAGACCTTCCAGTTCTTCCCCGTCTCGCGCTCGAGCACGGCCTGGAAGTCCTCGGTGGTCGCGTTCTTGTAGCGGAACTCGAGGTTGAACGCGCGCAGCGACTTCCACCACGCCGCGTCGTCGTCGACGTAGTGGCGCAGCGTGTTCAGCACCCACGCGCCCTTGGTGTAGAGCACGATCGAGTACGCCTTGCCCGAATCGACGTCGTCGCCGCGGTAGAGGCGCGAGCGCGGAGCGATCTCGTCGCGCGAGCGCTCGAAGTACGCGTCGACGGCGGCGCGATCCTGCGTGTTCTCGATGTACACCGACTCGGCGTAGGTCGCGAAGCCCTCGTGCAGCCAGAAATGACCCCACTGGCGCGCGCTCACGCCGTTGCCCCACCATTCGTGCGCGCTCTCGTGGATCAGGATGTAGTCGAAGTCGCGGTTGTACCCCGCGTAGCGATCGCTCTCGCCGTGCGCCTCGCACCACTTGGGATAGCTCGAGCCGTATCCGACGGCGGTCGAGTGCTCCATGCCCCAGAACGCGGTCTCGACCAGCGCGTACTTCGACTTGGGGAACGGGAAAGGCCCGAAGGCCTGCCCGTAGATCTCGAGCATGCGCGGCACGTCCTCGAACTGCAGCGCGGCCTTCTCCGCGTTCTCCGGCAGCACGTAGTAGACGAAGTCGAGCGGCTCCGAGAGTCCTTCGAGCTCGAGCTTGCGCTCGACGACGGTGTACGGCGCGACGTCGAGCGTGATCGAGTAGGTCTCGCACGGGTACTCGTGCACCCAGTGGAAGGTCTCCTGCTCGCCCTGCACCTCGCGCGACGCGAGCCGGCCGTTCGAGACCGCGTACAGCCCCTTGGGAACCGTCGCGTTGACGAAGGTGCGCTCGGGCTTGTCCTCGGGATGCCAATACGAGTCCTTGCACGGCCACCACCACGACGAGCCGACGCCCTGGCACGCGATGCTGATCCACGGCTTGCCGCCCTCGGTCTTCTTCCAGTGCACGCCTTCGAATCCGTCTTGAGCGCGCGGTTGGCCGGAGTAGCTGAGCGCGACGCGCACGTGCTCTCCCCGCTTGCGGGGTTTCGCGAGCTTCAACGACACCGCGCGCGCCTGTCGATCGAAAGGGATCGGCGCGCCGGCGAGCGCGGCGTGTTCGCCGAGCTCGTCGCCGAGCTCCTGCGCGCTCTCGGCTTTCATCTCCGAATGCAGGTCGAGCTGCACGACCGCGAGCTCGTCCGCCGTCACGAGCGCGTCGAGCGCCACCGTGCCCGCGAAGGTCTTCGTCACCGGATCGACGCGCACGTCGATGCGGTACGTGAGCACGTCGTAGCCCGCGCGCAGGTCGGGGGCGTCGCTCGAGGCAGCCCGCGCGAACGCGTTCGGCGTGACGTGTGCGACAGTCAGGACCGCGGTGAGGAGCAAGCCGTTCATCAGGCACGAGCATGACGCGCGGCTCGCGCTCGACAAGGAAAAGAGGGAGCCCCCTCCCGATCCTCCCCCGAGAATCGAGAAGGGGCTCTTGCAGCCGGAACAGGCTTCGATCGTTCCCCGCGCGTTCCGACGACGAGCGCGCGGGCTTCTTCCCGCGTCAGCGCGTCTGCGGTCCGCGCGGCGCGGGCCGGCCTTCTCGGTGCTGGTGCCGGCGCTCCAGCGCGATCATGAGGCGCGTCGCGCCGCGCTCGAGGCGCTGCTCGTCCAGCTTGCGGCCGTGGCGCTGGGCGCGTTCCTCCAGCCTCGCGCGCTGCTCGGGCGTCAATTGCGACACGATGCGCCGCGCGTGCGGAGCGAGAGTCGAGCGCAGCTCCTCGCGCAGCGCGCGCAGACCGGCGCGCGTCTCCTGCGGCACGGGCTGGCCCTGGCGGCGCGCTTCGCGGGCTCGTTGGACGAGCTCGCGCGCGCGGGTGCGGGCCGAGTCGATGTCCGGGCGCGCGGCCTGGATCTCGTTGCGCACGAACTCGCGCTGCGCCTGGGTGGGCGCGAGCGCGTGAGCGAGGCGTCGCAGCTGGCGCCGGTGGTGTCGCTCGCCCGGCTGGCGTCGTTCGCCGTCGCGCGGCGCTTCGTTGGCGGGAGGCGGACGGCGCAGTCCCTGCGCGGCCGCGGGCGCCGTCGACAGGGTGCAGGTCAGCAGGAAGGCGAAGAGTGAGGTCTTGGTGATGGTGTTCATGATTTCGAGTCCGTGGATCGGTGCCGCATGAAACCGTTCGTACGGGCCTGGGTTCCGCGACGTGGCGATGGAGCGCGCGCTTTCGGTCCGAATGACCGTGGACTTGCAATCGCGTCGCTCTCGACCGCGGGCGTCGCGCGTTGCATGCTCGCACATCGACGTGGAATCGGCTTCCGAACCTGAAGCAAGTCTCTCGGCGGTCGAGCGCCCGCTGCGCATCGCGGTCATCGGAGACGTGCACGCGAACTTCGAGCTCCTGGACGTCGTCCTCGCGCGCGTCGCACGCGCGGACGTCGACGGCGTGCTGCTCGTGGGCGACCTCGGCTCGCACGCGCTCTCGTACGTCTCCCGGCGTACACCCGAGCGAGACGCGCTCTACCTGCGCTCGGTCGAAGAGGTCCTCGCCCGCGCGCGCGCCGTGCATCCGCGCGTCCTCTACGTGCCGGGCAATCACGACCTGCCGGAGCTCGACTTCGAAGGCAATGCCGACCGGCGCGTGCTCGATCTCGCCGGCGTGCGCGTGGGCGGCATCGGCGGCGCGGGGCCCGGCAAGTTCGGCTTCGCCTACGAGTGGAACGAGGAC
>JBGATX010000015.1:0-55388 GCA_044228975.1 Planctomycetota bacterium
AAGTACGGCGTCGCCTGGCAGATCGCGCCACAAGAGCTTCCGAACATGCTCAAGGAGAAGGACAGCGCGAAAGCGACGCGCGTCATGCTGGCGATGGGCCAGATGGTGAAGCTCGATTGGGCGGCGTTGAAGCGTGCCTACGAAGGCAAGTGAGCGAGTTCAGAGCCGGGTGCACCGCAGCGATCAGCACCAGGAGTTGTTGATCACCTCGCCCATGCCGCCGGCGCCGGGGACGATGTAGCTCTTCTCGTCGAGTCCGCGTTCGCGGTCCCAGTGCGTGCCGGGAACCGTCGAGAGCACGTCGGCGTCGCTCATGCCGCGGTCGAGGCGCGCGGTGTAGACGACGAGGTTGTCGTAGGCCTCGAGGACGTGGCGCAAGTACTCGGGAGTCGCGATCATCGGCAGCGCGACGATGCGCCGCGGGCGGCCGTAGCTCGCGTGGTAGTGCTCGAGCGCGCGCACGGTCGTCTTGCCCGTCGCGCCCATCGGATCGGGAAGCAGGAGCACCGAGTTGTCGATGCGCCCGCCGATCTTGCTGCCCGAGAGATCGACGCCGATGACGTGGCCGGCGTCGTCGGACTTGCGCGCCATGTTCAGGTGGTCGAGGCGCACGCGCTTCTCGGAGAGCACCGACGTGAGCAGTTCGAAGCAGATCTGCGACGGCACGATGCCCGCGCGGATGATGTCGACCACGACCACGTTCACGTCCGGATCGAAGACCGCACCGCGGTAGACGCCGCGCTCGGGATGCGCCGCCGCCATGCGCGTGGGCTCGTCGACGCGCACGCGCGGGAGCTCGCGACCGCAGGCCGTCATCAAGAGCGTCTGGTAGACGTGGCGCAGGAGCGCCATCAAGTCGCGGTGCGCGATGTTCGGCGAACCGATGCGCGCGAGCGCCGACAGCAGGTAGACGTTGTCGAGGATGTGAACGCGCTCGCCGTAGCGATGGGGAAGCTCCCACCCGCCCGTTCCACCGCGCATCTGCGCCTGGATTTCCTCGACGAAGCTCATGCGAACCGGGGCGGGATTCTAGCCAAACGGCAACGAGGGCGCGCAGGTGGCTTCAACCCGGACGAGGAGCTCGCGCAGGGCGGACGCCACGCGTGTGTGCTCGGAGCCCTCGGATACGGGGTTCGCCGCAGCCGAACCGGTGACGACCGGCACGGCGCGAACCGAGGACACGACACCAGGCATCGAACTCTGCAACTTGCCTGTGCCCACGTGGGCCGACGCATGACACGCGAAGGGCGCGATCACTGCCGAATCGAGCAGCGTCGAGTGCGCGGGATGTTCGACCTACGCCGAGCTTCCGGGCACATCATCGATGCCGATGCGTCCATGCCGCCTCCATCCGATCGTCAGGAGCCACGACCGCGCGACGCATGTGATCGCGCGTTGAGTCGGTTCGCTCCGGCCGGCCGGACGACGCCGATCCCTCCAGCCATCGAACGCCGAGCCGGATGAGCACGGGTCGATTCCGCTGACGCGCAGTCCGTGCTTGCGCGCATTGTTGAGGACGTACCCGAGCGCGTAACGCACTTCGCGAGGCGTGCGCAGGATGCGTGAGTGGAATCGATCTGCGAGCACGCGGCGCGCTCGCTCGCGGTGAAGAGTTGCGTTGCATGACACGCCTCCACGAATGAAGACGCTCGACAGCCTCGTCGGTGGCGATCGTTCCGCAACTTTCCTCGGGCACGTCGAATCGGCAGAGTTCACTTCACCGAATCGCGGCGCTCGAGGTGTCGCGCTGACGCTCTCTCCCGACGCCCGAAGCTCCTCGCGTGCGCCCGCCGAACGAATTGGCACAGTTCCGGGCTGCGCACGCCGCATGTGCCTCGTGGCAGTCGCCGCGGAGTCGTGGTAGCGCGTGTGCAGTTCGCGCACGTCTTCGAACAGATCTGCGTCGCGCGAACGAGCGTGAGCGACCGCCGGAATGCCGGCGGCGGTTGCATCGAGCTCGATGCGGCCAAAGCCGCCGACGAGTGAAGGTACTCAGCGCTGCGCCATCGCCGCTTGCAAGCCGCGTTGCAGCGCTTGCACGAGGCGCGGGACGTCGCGCGCGGGGGTCGAGCACAAGGCGATGCGCACGGCACCTTTCAGCGGCACGACGAAGACGCCCTCGTCGCGCATGCTCTTCGCCGTCGCCTCGGCGTCGGGAGTGAACACCGAGACGAAGAAGCCGCCTTCGTAGCGCGGGTAGCGCAGCTTCGCGGCACTCGCCTCGCGGTTGAACGCGCTCACGCGCTCGTCGAGCAGCGCGATCAGGCGCGCGCGCTCGGAGTCGGCCTTTGCGCGTTGCGTGGGCTCCGACAGGAGGTCCGTGATCGCGAGCAATCCGAGGTGGTTGCAGTTCGACCACGTGCCGCGGCACGAGAACGCGAGCGCGGAGCGGATGCGCTCGCGCTCCTCGCGATCCGGATGCGTCGCGACCAGCGCTCCCACGCGCGAGCCGTACTGCGCGAAGCTCTTCGACGCGCTCCAGGCGACGAGCACGACCGCCGGATCGATCATGCGCGCGACGTGGCGCGTCCAGCCCTGGGAAGCGCGCGAACCGAAGCGCGCGTAGGCGAAATCGATCAGGAACGCGAGCGGGCCGAGTTCGGATGCGCGGCGCACGATCTCGCTCACCGCGGTCCATTCCTCGTCGTCGAGCGAATAGCCCGTCGGGTTGTGACAGGGCGAATTGAGGAACACGAGCGCGCGCTTCTGGCGCTCCATCTGCCGCCGCAAGCCCTTCTCGAAGGCCTCGAGATGGAAGCGGCCGCGCGCATCGAACATCTCGAAGGTCTCGACTCCGCGGCGCGTCTCCGTCGCGATCGTCTGGTACGGACCCCAGAAGAAGCTCGTCGTGTAGAGCGCTTGCCCGGGCTCGAGGAAGTTCGTCACGGCGTGGTGCAGCGCTCCCGTTCCGCCGGGTGTCGCGACCGCGATCGACTGCTCGGCGAGCGGGCCGTTCTCGTACAGGTCGTGGATCACCGCGCGCAGGAACTCGGCGTCGCCCTGGATCGGCGCATAGCTCGCGGCCTTCTTCAGCGGCACGCGACCGAACGCGTCGATCACCGACGGGATCACCGCCAGCGTGCCGTCGTCCTCCATCAACGCGCCAAGAGTCGCGTTCACGATCGACTCGCCGCTCTTGGCGCGGCGATGCGCCTCGGCGTTGAGCGCGAAGATCGGATCGTCGCCGGAACGCTGGGCACTTTCGGGGACGAGGTTGGTCGGAAAGGAGAGCACGGGCGGGTTCACGCAGGACCTTTCAGGGCGCGCCGAGGGCTTCGCGAGCGGCTGTCGGTGCGATTGGAAGCCGACCAGCGTAGCGTGCGAGGAGCGCGCGCGGCAGACACGAAACGGAAGCAGCATCCTGGGATCGCGGAGCCGCCTTCCACACCGGCCTTTTGCCGCGTTTCCTGCGCACGAGTGCGCCTTGCGGCTGCGCTTGCGACACAATGGCGTCGACTCCCCTTCTCGCTCGCTCCACAACCATGATCCACGTCGCCTCCGCTTTCCTGTGCAGCGCGTCCCTCGTCGTCGGGACGGCGAGCGCGATGCAAGCTCCGACAGAGCCCGCGGCCAAGCCCCAGGCCGCGCCGGCCGGACCCGCGAACACCGACAAGGCGCACGCGACGAAGCCCGGCTGGTACGCCGGCGATTTCGAGTCGCTGCTCGCCGAGTCGGCGCGCTCGAAGAAGCTCGTCATGCTCGACTTCTGGACGAGCTGGTGCGGCTGGTGCAAGCGCCTCGACGCCGACACGCTCGCGAGCCCGGCGGTCGTGACGGCCTTGAAGGACGTCTTGTGCTCCTCGGTCGACGCCGAGAGCGAGAAGGGCCGGCCGATCGCCGAGCGTTACAAGCCGACGGGCTTCCCGTGCCTCGTCTTCCTGGACCCCGACGGGTTGGAGCGCGATCGCATCGCCGGATTCCTGCCGCCGGCGGAGTTCCTGATCGAGCTGCAGCGCATCCAGGACGGCGATTCGACGCTGGGTGACGCGCGCGAGCGCGCGAACGCGGAGCCCGCGAACGTCTTCGCGCTCGGAAACTACATCGACCGTCTCAAGCGCGTGCGCGACGAGCAGCGCATCGCGGTGGCGACCGCGCGCGTGCGCGAGCTCGTGCAACGCGGCGCCGGCTTCGACGTCGCGAATCCCTACCAGCAGTGGCGCGTGGCCGAGGTCTTGCGCCAGGTGAACGACGCTTCCGGTGCGGATGCGCGCATCGACGCGATCCGCAAGCTCGGCGAACCAGGGACGCGCTTCCTCGAGCGCCGCCGGATGCTCGACGAAGCGATCGGACAGGTCACGCAGAGCTGGCAGCGCGAGCAGAAGATCGACTGCGCTCCCTTCGTCGGCTTCCTCGCGACCGAGACGCATCCCGAGCTGCGCTGGGACGCGCAGGTCCTGATCCGCAACATGGAGCGCTACCGCGCGAGCGAGCATCGCAAGGCCGGTCGCGCCGACGACGAGCGTGCGGCACGCGCCGCCGCGCGCGCGGCTTCGCGAACGGCGTGGAAGGATTGCCCGCCGGTCTTCGCGGCCGAGTTCGGTCGCGAGGTCGTGTACGACATCCTGCGCTCCGATGCGGCGGCATCGGTCGAGGAGCAGACCTTCGCGGTCGAGGTCGCCCGCGCCGCGGCGCAGTTCGCGCCGAAGAGCGCCGCCCATCAGGACCTGCTCGGACGCGCGCTCGCCGCACGCGGCTACGGCGACGAGGCGCTGACGGCGTACCAGCGTGCGCTCGAGCTCGACCCATCGCGCTCGCTCACGCGCGCGCGCATCGACGCGCTGCGCAAACCCGCGGCGACGGACCGCTGAATCCATCCGCATCGGCCAGGCGCGCACGCGCGATGACGCGTGGCAATTCCGAACGGAAGCTCCTAGCCTTCCCGGCGCGATGTCCCCGCGCTCGGTCGACCGACTCAACGTCGGACTGATGCTGCTCGCGCTCGGCGCGGCGTGCGCACTGCCGTTCGAAGTGTTCCTGTGCTCGTACGCGGTGCTCGGGCCGCTGCACTACCTGACGGAGATTTCCTGGCTCGGCGAGCGGCGCTTCTTCACGCATTCGCGCTTCGACGTCGTGTGGCTCGCCGTGCCGGCGCTCCTGATCGCGCTCGGGCATCCATTCGTGCTCGGGTCGCAGCGCATCGAGGCGTTGCAGTCTCTGAGTTCGCCGCTGGTGTGCCTCGGCTTCGCGCTGGGTTTCGTGCTCTGGCGTTTCGCCGGCAAGCTCGACCGCGCGATCGCGATCGGAGCGGTCTTCGCGATCGGCGTCGCGTTCCTGCCGGTCGCACCTCGCGCGTGGATGCTCGCGGCGCTGTTCCTCTCGACGCTGCTGCACGTGTGCGTCTTCACGGGCGCGTTCATGCTCTTCGGGGCGCTCAAGGCGCGCTCGCGCACCGGCTACGTGGCCTGCGCCGTGTTCATCGGTTGCTGCATCGCGGCCTTCGTTCTGCCCGCGAGCGCGCGAGCGAGCGCGGATCCGTACGTCTCGGCGAGCTACACCTCGTTCGCGGGCATGAACGTGGAGCTCGCGCGGCTCCTGAACCTCGGGATGAGCGAAGCGTCGCCGACGGCCGCGCGCGGATCGTGGTGGCCGTTCGCGAGCTACGACGCGCTGTTCACGTCGGCGGCGGGAGTGACGGTGATGCGCTTCATCGCCTTCGCCTACACGTACCACTACCTGAACTGGTTCTCGAAGACCTCGATCATCCGCTGGCACGCGGTCGACCGGCGCAAGCTCGTCGCGGCGCTCGTGCTGTGGATCGGCTCGCTCGCGCTCTACGCCGCGAGCTACGAGCTCGGCGCGCGCTGGCTCTTCCTGCTGAGCATGACGCACGTGACGCTCGAGTTCCCGTTGAACCACATGTCGTTCGCGGGCATCGCGAGCGAGCTGCGCGCGCGCGTCACCGGAAGTCGCGGCGCAGCGGGCTGACGAAGTCGCGGGAGTGGCGCTCGTCGCCGCGGAGCAGCGACGTGGCGCGAAAGCGCGCGCTCGGCGGCGAATCGGTGAGAAAGATGCCGTGTACCGTATTGGCGAATCGGCGAGGAGGATGCCGTGTACCGAACTACGTTCCGGGCGGCTTGCCGACGCCGTCGCGCACGGCTTCGAGCGCCTTGCGCTCTTCCAGCGACAGGGTGCGGCCCTGGTACGTGCGCGCTTCCTGCACGCGGATGCCGCGCAAGGCGAGGAAGCGGTCGTAGTAGCGCCGCGCTTCGAGCCGGCCCGCCGCGGCGTCGGTGCTCGTCGCGATGGCCCACACGCACTCGAGACCGATCGGATCGAGCTCCAGGGCCTGCGCGCACAGGCGCGCGGCGCGTTGACGGCGTTCGCTGCGCGAGATGCCGGGCGTCGGGCTGAGCTCGACGCCGGCTCCGAAGAGCTCGGGGCTCGCTTCGCGCGCCTGCTGCAGGAGCGAGTTCGCCTGTTCGTACTGCTCGGCGCGCGTCAACAGCTCCTCGGCGCAGTCCTGCGCGAGACGCGTCGTGAAAAGGCTCGCGCTCATCGAGTCCTCGGCGTCGTCGAGGCGCTTCAGCGTCGCCGCGAGCTCCGGATCCTGCGCGCCACGGTGCGCGCACAAGAGCAGGAGCTCGAAGTCGCGTTGCCAGGGCGCGTTCGCACCCGTGCTCGCCGCGCTCTCGCTGAGCGCGCGCAGGTCGTTGCGGATCGCTCGCAGCCGGGCGGCGGCGAGATCGGCGCGGCGCGCGATGCGATCGGCCTCGGCATCCGTGAGATCGACCCAGCCGTCGGCCTGCGCGGCGAACAGCGCGAGCGCGCCGCGCAGGTCGTCGAGCTCCGCGCCGACGCCGTCGACCGCGCGCGCGCGAGTGCGGAAACGGATGTCGGTCAAGAGGCGCGCGAGCGGCTCGACCTGCTCGCTGACGGTCGTGAGCTCGTGCGCCGCGTCCGCCGCGAGCGCGTGGAAGCGCTGGGCGAGGGACTCGGGCGTGCGTGCGAGCGCGCCGGGCGCGTGGGCCGCTCCCAAGAGGGAGTATTGGCCGGACTCCTCGTAGCGCGCGTTCGTGCGCGCGAGCTCGACGTCGACGTCCGCCGCGAGGTCCAGCAATGCCGAGAGCAGCGCGCGATCCTGCGCTCCCGCGACGCCATTGCCATGCGCCGAACGCACCCAGTGCTCGATCTCGGGCCGCGTGCGGCCGGTACCGAAGCCGCGCTGTCCGTCGGGTGCGCGCCAGGTCTCCTGCGCGTCGTCGTGCGTCCCGCGTGTCACGAAGCCGATCGCCTCGCGCCCCCTCGACTTGCTTGAGGGCTCGTTGGGCGTGTGCGGCGCGGCCGCGAAGTTGGTGGCGAACGAGAGCGAAGCGAGAACGATGGCGAACATGGATTTCCCCTGCAAATCCACCGGGGGACGGGGAATCCTGTGCCTCTGGCGCGCCGCTCCTCGGGCGCCCTGTACGCCCTAGACGAACGGTCCGCCGGCTCCCTCGCGTCCGGTGTCCGTGATGCCTGCGGGGCCGTCTTTCGGAGTTCCGGTAGGGGGCGTCTTGAGCGCTTCCGAGAGTTCCTCGCCGACCACCTGCGCGGCGGACGTGAACGGCAGCTCGGCGCGCGAAAACTTGACCGCCGCGTGGCTCGCGGCGCCGCCGCCCGTGCGCGCGAGCTCGCGGCGCGCGAGCGCCGTCAAGCGCGCGAGACGCGAGTAGCCGACCGGCACGTCGCGCACGAGATCGACCGGGTCGCACGCGGCCAGCTCTTCCAGCGTCTGGATGCCGCGTCCCAGGAGCGCCGCGCACAAGGACGCGTCGAGACCGTCGAGCGCGTGCTCGCGCAACGGAGAGCCGCGACGTTCGAGGCTCGGGGAGCTCGCCGGTACGCGAGTGGTCGCGTGGCCCGACGGAGCCGGTGACGCGTTCGCGCGCGGAGCTTCGCCGTCTTCCTCGTCGTCGCGCACGCGCCAGGTCTCGAGGACGCGCGCCACCAGCCGCCGCTCGCGCGCTTCGAGCTCGACGCCGGTGAGCGGCACGCTCTCGCCGGGCGATTCGGCGCTGCGCGATTCGCGCTCGGAGCCGCCGCGCGCGAGACCGTCGCTCGCGTACGGGGCGCGTCCGATCGTCGCCGAGAGATCGCGCGCGGAGAGGTCCGCGGGCCTCGACGGCGAACCATCGCCGCCAAGGCGTTCGCGCAGGAGCTCCGCTTCGCGCTGCAGGCGCCGCGCGGATGCGGGCGTCGTCGCGAGCATGCTCGCCAATCGCGCGTCGTCGAGCGCGCACAAGGAATCGAGGGTCGTGCAGCCGGCTTGACGCAGACGCTTCAACGTCGAGGGTCCATCCGCGTGCAGCGTGCACAAGAGCGCGATCGCATCCATCGTTGGCCTCCGCCCGGCGTGGCGCTCAGGAACCTGCCCCGCCGGACCGCATCGGTCTAGACGATCCGCCGCTCGGAGGCCAGCGCTTTTCGCCGCGCGCGGAGAACGCGAGCTCGCGCGAGCTTCGTCCGCTCGTCACGCGCGAGCGCGCACCTTCACCGTCTCCCCCACCGTCGTCAGCATGCGGCGCAGTTCGTCGTAGTCGGGATGTCGCATGCGGATCCAGGCGTTCGCCATGTAGCCGCCGCCGACGGTCTGGGTCGCAGTGCCCGGCGCCGGCAGGTAGTAGTCGATGATCCAGCGCCCGAACGCGCCCTGGATCTTGTCGAAGCCGTCGTAGCCGGTGATGCGCCCGTCGCACTCCGGCCGCAGCGCGATCATGCCGGTCGCGTGCGAGCGCGAAGGACGACTCTCCGTGCGACCGTGCACGATCGCCTTGGCCCACTCGACGTAGAGGTCGAGATCATTGCCAGCCGAGTACAGGTCCCACACGCGCACTCCCGGAGGCCGGCAGCCGATCTCGCTGAACTTCAGGCCCTTGGGTCCGAAGAACCACTCCATGTGCGTCGCCGAGGTGCCGATGCCGAGCGCTTCGATGACGCGCTGCCCCATCGCCTGCACTTCGCGGTAGGCCGTGGCGTCCATGCGGTTCGTGCACAGGATCTGCGGCGAGATCCAGCGCGTGCGCATTGCCTCGAGGACGTTCGGGTAGTAGTGGCAGACGAAGTCGTGCACGACGCGGCCTTCGATGGCGAGCGTGTCGTAGAAGCCCTCGTGGCCCTCGATGAACTCCTCGACGGCGACCGGCGCGCCGCGGTCGACGCGCGAGCTCTGGATCGCCTGCTCGAGCTCGCTCGCGTCGGAAGCCTTGACGGTGCCCGAGGCGCCCGCGGCGTCGCGCGGCTTGACGATCAGCGGGAAGCCGACCTGCTTGGCGAACTCGCGCACCTCGTTCGCGTCGCTGGTGCCGATCGACTGCGCGCACGGCACGCCGGCGGCGCGCAGAGCGTCCTTCATCGCCGGCTTGTCGCGGCACAGAAAGGCGGTGCGCGAGCTCGTGCCCGGGATCGTGCAGCGTTCGCGCACGTTGGCGACGGGCTGGATGTGCGCTTCGACCGTCGCTTCGAGGCGGTCGACCCAGCCGCGCGACTGGATGCGCCGCACGGCGTCGAAGAGACCTTGCTCGTCGACCACGGAACGGACCTGCTCGTAGTCGTCGAGCCAGCTCTTGAGCTCGCCGTCGAAGGAGCTCGACGGCGACTCGCCGATGGCGCTGACCTTCGCTCCGACGTGCTTCAAGGCGCGCGCGAACTCGCGTTGATTGCGGGGAAAGTTGGGCTCGACGAAGATGACGTGCATGGCGTTCTCGACGGTGTCTAGGCGATGCCGGTGAGTCGACGGTAGAGCTCCTCGTAGCGCACGACCTGCTTCTCCCACGAGAAGTCCTCGGCCATGCCGTTGCGCACGAGCACCGACCAGCCTCGACGGTCGCGCCAGGCGCGCAACGCGCGCGCGAGCGCGTCGAGGAACGCGTCGGCGCGGAACTCGTCGAAGAGGAAGCCCGTGCCCGAGCCCTTCTGCGCATCCCACTCGCGCACGGTGTCGGCGAGTCCCCCCGTGCGGCGCACGATCGGCACCGTGCCGTAGCGCAGCGAGTACATCTGGTTCAGGCCGCACGGCTCGTAGCGCGACGGCATGAGGAAGAGGTCGCTGCCGGCCTCGATCGAGTGCGAGAGCGACTCGTCGTAGCCCGTGACGTACGCGACCTTGCTCGGGAAGGACTGCTGCAGCGAGCGGAAGAAGCGCTCGTACTTCTCCTCGCCGCTGCCGAGCACGACCAGGCGCGCGTCCTCGCGCTGCAAGACGATCGGCAGCGCCTCCGCGACGAGCTCGAAGCCCTTCTGGAACGTGAGGCGCGAGACGATGCCGAAAACGGGCACTTCCGGCCCGGCGGGGATGCCGTAGCGCGCGAGCAGCGCCTCGCGGCAGCGCGTCTTGCCCTGCAAGTTCGCGCTCGTGTAGCGCGCGGCGATGAGCTTGTCGTGGCGCGGATCCCAGACGTCGTAGTCGACGCCGTTGACGATGCCGACGAGCGCGCCGGATCGCGCGCGCAGGAGATCCTGCAGGCCCATGCCGAACTCGTCGGTCTGGAGCTCGCGCGCGTAGGTCTCGCTGACGGTCGTCAGCGCGTCGGCGTAGAGCAGGCCGGTCTTCAGGAAGCTGATCTTGCCCGCGCGCAGATCCTCCTGGTGCAAGAGGTGCGCTTCGTTCTCGAGCTCGAGGTCGCGCAGCTTGTCCGCGCCGACGATGCCCTGGTAGCCGATGTTGTGGATCGTGAGCACCGTGCGCGTGCGCTGGAAGAGCTTGTCCCAGCCGAAGACGCTGCGCAGGTAGAGCGGGATCAGTGCCGCATGCCAGTCGTTGACGTGCATCACGTCCGGCGACCAGCGCGTCCACTGGCACAGCATCAGCGCCGCGCGATTGAGCAGCACGAAGCGCAGGTGCTCGTCGGCGTCCTGCGTGTAGATGCCCTCGCGGTCGTAGAGCTCGGGGCAGCGCACGAACCACACGCGCGTCCTCGAGTCAGGGAGCTCGCAGGTCCAGACCGAGAACCACAATCGGCGTCCGCCGAGCTCGACGGGGATGTCCTGCAGGCCGCGCACGGGCTCGAGCTCCCACTTGCCCTGCTGCACGCGGCGGTAGAGCGGCATCACGAGCCTGACGTCGTGTCCGCGCTTGCCGAGATGGCGCGCGAGCGCCGCGGCGACGTCGGCGAGACCTCCGGTCTTCGCGAACGGAGTGGCTTCGGACGAGACGAGACAGAGCTGGAGCGGGCGCATGTTCCCTTTTTGGGCGCGCCAGTGTAGCGGCGGCGCGCGCGAGGCGTGGCGCGCGCGGTCCGCTCGTGCCAATCGCTCGTCAGCGCGTGAACACGAGCTGGAGATCGCCGTCGGCGCCCGGCTCGAGCTTCACCGGGTAGTTGACCTCGCCGTGCCGGTCGTGGCTGGCGAAGACCCGGTACTGTCCCGCAGGCAGGTGGCGCGCGCTGCACTGGCCGCGCTGGTCCGTGACCAGGTCGAAGTGTCGGGCGACGCCGGCCTCCCAGACGCGCGCGCCGGCGACCGGAGCGCCGTCGACATCGCGCACGGTGACGCGCAACGAGCCCAGACCCGGGATCACGAGCTCGCCCAGATCCGTGTCGACCCCGTGGTGCTCGACGGCGTCGAACGTGCGAATCGGATCGAGTTCGGGACCGACGAGCAGCGTGTACGAGCCATCGAGCACGCCGGGGATCACGAAGTGTCCGCCGAGATCCGTCGTCTCCGCGCCACGATCGAGCGTGAGGTTCGAGCGCCACGAGACCGTCAAGCCATCGAGCACGCCGCCCTTGCCGTCGACGAGGCGTCCGCGCAACACGCCGGCCGGCTGGATCACGAGCACGACCTCCTCGACCGGCGCGGGCGGCGCACGGAGCGCGAACTCGACGGTCGTGCTGCGCCGCGCGCGCGCTCCGGCCCAGGCGCGGTAGCGTCCCGTGTCGACATCGTGCACGTCGACGCGCGCGCCGCTGACTTGCATGACGATCGTCGGACGCGTGTCCGCGCGGCCGAGCTCGGCCACGGGCTCCAGGTGCAGCTCGAAGACCGAGGTCCAATCACTGCCGTCGGCTTGTTCGACAAGGATGCGCAGGCGCGCGACGACTTCACTCGAGACCGGCACGGGCGCGGCCGGCTTCGAGCGCTCGTGAGTCTCACCCGAGAGCTCCGAGTGATCGATCGGCGGGGGAGCGACCGGCGCGGAGTTCGTGGGCGTTGGGTCGGCCCGCGCAGGCTCCGCGCCCGGCCCGGGCTCGCGCAGGAAGAGCACGACCACGGCGATGCAGACGAGCGCCAGCGTCCCGGCGACCACGAGCAGCGTTCGCGCGCTGCCGCGCGAAGTGCTCGGGCCGACGCTGCGTCCGCGGAGGATCACACGGCAGGTATAACGAACGCACGGCCCGGCTTCGATCGAGTCGAAACCGGGCCGCGCGCCGGAGTGCTTCACCCTCCAGAGGCTCAGAGCGGATCCGCCCCACGGATCTCCGCGGGGCCGCGGATCACTGCGGGCCGTCGAGCCCGACCGTCAGGCCGAGCTGCAGGATCGTCCCGTCGATGTTGTCGTCGTCGTACTTGGAGACGTTGAGCTGCCACTTGGTCGCGTGCCCGTTGACGAAGTAGTTGACGCCGGCGCCGATCAGCGTCGCGTCGGTCTCCGTGTCGAGATCCTGGTAGCGGGCGAGCACTTCCCAGGGCTGATCGGGGATCAGGTAGCCGACCGTCGCCGAGTACGGCATCGCGTCGTCGGTCGTGTTGCCGAGCGCGTGGATCGCGAGCTCCTCGTCCATGTCCACGATCTCGGCGTGAACGCTGAAGTTGTCGACGGTCAGGTACGCGTCCGCAGCCCAGGCCGAGCCGAAGTCGATGCCGCCGACCGTGCTGTCGTCGTCGAAGTAGCCCAGACCGATGGTGGCATTCACACCCTGCGGCGAGCCGTAGGCGCCTTCGTGCTGCTTGGCGCCTTCGCCGATCTTGTACTCCCCACGCAGCACGAGGCCGCGATCTTCGCCGCTGCCGTCAGCGCCGTTCTGGTACGACACCTTGACGTGGAAGGCATCGAAGTCGCCGGTGACCGCGGCGCCCGGCTGGTACGCGCCGGGAGCGGAGAACAGCTGGCCGATGCGCGTGCGATCGATGAAGCTCAGGCGGCCTTCACCGACGTTGGCGCTGTTCACGAACGGGCACTTGTACTGGCCCCAGTAGAGCTGCACGCCGTCGGTGATGTTCGTGCGCACGTAGGCGTCGCGCAGGTTGAAGCCCGTGACGCCATCGCCGGCGACCGGCGGGAACGCGCTCGTCTCGCCGGCGTCGGCCTTGATGAAGACCTCGTAGTCGCCGACCTTGCTCGAGACCCACACCTGGGCGTCGTACATGCGGAAGCCCGAGATGTCGTCGGTCGTGGCCGAGAGCTCGTCTTCGATGTTGTCGTACGCCATGCGCACGAGCACGCCCACGCGCGTCGATTGATCGTTCTGCGCCTGGGTCAGCGCATCGAGCGCCGAGCTGAGCGAGTCCGTTGAGGAATTCGACGATGCCGCGGCGAACGGGGACAAAGCCAGAGCGAGAATCGAATAGCGGGGGGTCATGATGGTTTGCGAACGGCGCGTGGGACGACGCTCACGCAGCGGGTTTCTGGGGGCCGGTCTCGCATCGAGCGCTCGAGGCGCGCGACGAAGGGCGAGGCGGCGGCCTCGCGCTGGGTCGAGAGCGTAGGGGGACGCGTCGGTTGCAAGGCGGGGAGAGGACACTCTCCACGCGCGTCAGCCCGTTGGTCGTACGCCTGAGGCATAGAACGTACGACCCAAGCGCGCGAGAGCGCGAGACGACCGACTCCGATGCGCAACGGCTCCGATACGGTGCGACTTCCTTGGTCCCTCCGAGCCCGCGACGGCACCACGCGTGGGCTCTGCATCGACGCACGTTCTCCCAGTCTGAGGAAACCTCATGCACGCGGTTCAGTCCCGGCCGAGAAAGCTCCTCGCGACCTGCGCGCTTCTCGCGCTCTTGCCTGCCTGTGGCGGCGGCGGAGGCGGCGGCAACGGAGTCGCCAATTCGCCTCAGGCGAGCACCTTCGCCCCGGACGTCGCGACGCAGTGGTTCGACTTCCTTTATGCACAGGTCAAGTCGAGCGGGACGACTCCTCCGCCGGCCTCGCGCATCTACGGCTACGCGTCGCTCGCTTTGTACGAGTGCCTCGTTCCGGGTATGCGTGACCACAAGACGCTGCAGGGCCAGCTGCAGAGCTTCCCCGCCGGCACGATCCCGACGCCGACGAACGCGATTCATCATTGGCCTAGCGTCGCCAACCGCGCGCTCGCCGTGTTGAGCGCGAGCTTCTTCCCGGCCGCGCAGACCGACATCGACGCGCTCGAAGCGACCTTCGTCGCCGATGCGGCGCTGACGCAGACTCAGGAAGTGCGCGACCGGTCCGTGCAGTACGGCGAGGATGTCGCCAACGCGATCCTCACCTTCGCCGGCACGGACGGCTTCAGCGGTCTCACGGCCTGCGCGGGCACTTTCGTCCCGCCGCTCGATCCGCCCAACGGCGGCTGGGTCGGCACGGGACTCGGACTCCTTCCGTGCTGGGGCACGCTGCGCACCTTCGCGCTGACCAACGCCGACGAGTGCCCTCCCTTCGGCGCGCCGGCCTATGCGACGGGCACGACCTCGGCCTGCTACGCGCAAGCTCTGGTCGTCTACGGCACGACCGGCGACGCGGGCGCGAACTTGACCACGGACCAGGCCGCGATCGCGAACTACTGGGCGGACGGCGCGACGGCGACCGGCACTCCCGGCGGACACTGGATCAGCATCGTGCGCGTCGTCGCCGAGCAGGAGAGCTTGAAACTCGACGTCGTGGCCGAAGCCTATGCCCGCGTCGGCATCGCGATCCACGATGCGTTCATCACCTGCTGGAAGTCCAAGTTCGACACGTACCTGTTGCGCCCGGTCACCTACATCCGAGCCAACATCGACGCGGGCTGGGACCCGCTGCTCACGACGCCGAACTTCCCGACCTACACCTCGGGGCATTCGACGCAGTCGGGCGCGGCCGCGACGGTGCTCACCGGTCTC
Source organism: Planctomycetota bacterium (assembly GCA_044228975.1). Classification (GTDB taxonomy): domain Bacteria; phylum Planctomycetota; class UBA1135; order UBA1135; genus JADJNY01. The sequence goes on from JBGATX010000015.1 coordinate 14,986, forward strand.
TTCGGCCCGCTCGCGTTCCTCGACACGACGCACACCGACCTCGATCCGGCCCTCGGCGTCGCTGATCGCTCGTACTCCAACTTTCTCGACGCCGCGAACGAGGCCGCCGTCTCGCGTCTCTATGGCGGCATCCACTGGCCCTTCGACAACCAGGACGGCTTCAACCAGGGTCAGTGCATCGGCGAGATCATCAACAACCGCGTCGAGTTCCGTCAGTAGCCCGCGCCAAGAGCGCGTGATCGCTCGCAAACGAGGCGGTGTTCCCCCAAGGACGCCGCCTCGGTGTGTACGGTACACGGCATCTTTCTCACCGTACGGTACACGGCATCTTTCCCACCGATTCGTCGGCGCAACGGCGCGCGCGGCGCAACGGACGAATCGGTGAAAAAGATGCCGTGTACCTGGCGGACGAATCGGTGAGAGAGCGGCCGCGCACCCTCCTCCCCTTCGCTCCCAGCCCGTCTGCCTCGCGCCGCGCTCCCCACACCCCCGCGTTCTCGCGCCGCCGCGGCTGGCTCCCCCAGCACGCGCCGCGCGTTCATCGCCGGCCGCCGCGGCCGGCGACCGACACCACGGCACCACTTCGCGTGACCGAAACCGCCCCCAAAACCCCCGCGCGCATACAATCCCTCGCCCCCCGTGCCGCACGTCCTCTTCGTCGTCCCCTTCGCGATGGACGCGTCAGTGCGCTTCGTGCGCGCCGCCGCCAACCTCCCCGGTGTCCGTCTCGGCGTCATCACCCAGGAACCGCTCGATCGCTTCCCCGACGACCTGCGCGAAAAACTCTCCGCCCACTACCGCGTCGAGGACGCGCTGATCGCCGACCAGATCGTCACCGCCGCGCGCCATATCACAGGACTCTGGCAAGGCCGCCTCGATCGCCTGATCGGCATCCTCGAGCCGCTCCAGGTTCCCCTCGCGCAGGCGCGCGCCCAGCTCGGCCTGCCCGGCGCGAGCGCCGAGGTCGCGCGCAACTTCCGCGACAAGGCGCTGATGAAGACGCTCTTGCGCAAGCACGGCATCCCCTGCGCGCGCCATCACCTCGCCGACGACGCCGCATCCGCGCGCGAGTTCGCGCGCAGCATCGGTTTCCCGCTCGTCGTCAAGCCGCCCGCCGGCGCCGGCGCGAAGAACACCTTCCGCGTCAACGACGAGAAGGAGCTCGACCAGTGCCTGCGCTCCATGCCGCCGCGCCGCGGCGCCGAAGTGCTCTTCGAGGAGTTCATCCAGGGCGAGGAGCACTCGTTCGACACGGTCACGCTCAACGGCCGGCACGTGTTCCATTCGATCTCGCGCTATTCGCCGACGCCGCTCGAGGTCCTGCGCTCGCCGTGGATCCAGTGGGCCGTGATGCTGCCGCGACGCATCGACGAGCCGAAGTACGGCCCGATCTTCGACGCCGGCCCGCGCGCGTTGGACGTCCTCGGCATGCAGCTCGGCCTGACGCACATGGAGTGGTTCCGCCGCCCCGACGGAACGATCGCGATCTCCGAGGTCGCCGCTCGACCGCCCGGCGCGCAGTTCACGACGTTGATGAGCTACGCCCACGACTTCGACTTCTACCGCGGCTGGGCGCAGCTGATGATCTACGAGGAATTCCGCGCTCCGCAGCGCAAGTACGCCGCCGGCGCGGCCTACCTGCGCGCGCAAGGCCAGGGCGCGCGCGTGGTCGACGTGCGCGGCATCGAGCAGGTGAGCGCGGAGCTCGGCGAGCTCGTCGTCGAGGCCAAGCTCCCCAAGGCCGGCTCGACGCCGACGGGCACGTACGAGGGCGAAGGCTACGTCATCGTGCGCCACCCCGAGACCGAAGTCGTCGAGCAGGCCTTGAAGCGCCTCGTGCAGACGATTCGCGTCGAATTGGGTTGAGCCGGCGCGGCAACGCGGCGCTCGACGTTGCCGACCGGCGGAGTGCTCCATCCAATCGTTCCAGCGATCACGATCCAGCGAGCGCAAATCGCGCGTCGGGCGATCTGCGCGTTCACGGCTCACGCTGGGTTCGGCGCGCACCGCGTCGGCGCGGGGAACGGAGGTGAGGGTCGCAAGCTCGGCTCGCGGGCCCGCCCATGCGGCGCCGCCGCACCAACGGGCGCGCTTCGTAGCGTGTTTCCTCCGGCTCGCTTAAGATCGGGAGTTCGGAGCCTCCGTCCTCCCCGGGCAAACACGCCCGTCGGGGATCGGCGTCGCCGGACTCGAGGGACCATGCTCGCCACTCTGTTCTTCCGTTTCGCGCCGTCGTTGCTGCTCGTCTCGCCCCTCTTCGCGCAGACTCCCGGCGCGGCATCGATCGTCAACCGGTTCGGCAACCATCACGACGGCAACACGTTCACGCGCAAGGACGGCGCGTACCTCTCGGGCGGACCCGGTGGAGGTTGCTCCGGTCCGGGACCGTGCCTCGCGGCCGGGCTCGCCGACGGCGAGTACTTCTTCCAGATCACCGATCCCTCCGGGTCGGTCCTCCTGACGAACGATCCGCTCTCCGAGCGCCGCGTGCGCGTCGAGGGAGGCAAGATCGCGCAGTACCTCGGCACGACGCGCCTCAGCGGGACTGGCGGAGCGTGCGGAGCGCTCATCGTGCGCCTGGTGCCGTACGACACGACGCCCTTCCCCGGCGGCGAGTACAAGGTCTGGCTGACGCGCGTCGAGAACTACGACGCGACCGGCGCACACATCTTCGGCTTCGATCCGCGCCTGAGCGAAAGCGACGGCTACCGCATCCAGGGCGGCACGCCGCAGTCGATGATCCGCGGCCACGCGTTCTACGACGAGGACCAGAGCGGTGTCTGGACCCCGGCGCGCAATCCGAACGAGGTCGCTCTCGCCGGCTGGCGCATCGAGCTCCTGCGCAACGGCGTGCTCGACGGCTGGACGTTCGCGGACGCCGACGGCAGCTACCTCTTCATCCGCGACCGCGACGGCGCCGCGTACTCCGTGCGCCAGGTCGCGCCGGGCGGGTTCATCAACGAGCTGGTCCCCGGAGCGGTGTGGCTCGCGACGACGCCGATCGCGTCTTCGGTCAGCGCGGGCGGCGAGTGCGTCGCCGGACCCGAGTTCGGCGCGGTCGGCTTCGAGCTGCTCCCCGGCGCCGGACGCACGCACGACTTCTGGGCGACGTACAACTGCCACTACAAGCCCGATCAGAATCCGAACTATCCCTGCGGCCAGACGTTGCTCGAGGCCTGCGAGCCGCAGTGGCGCGACGCGCTCACGACGCGCAACGGCGCGCCGGTGAACCTGCGCAAGCCGCTCTCGACCGACCTGCCCTCGGCGTCGGTGTTCGTGCCTCCGCCGTCGCTGACCGTCGACTTCCACCACGCGTTCCTCGACTGGCGCAACTACGTGCGCACGCACCCCGAGGACCACGCCGGCTTCCTGCTCTCGCGCGAAGTGGCCGCGACGATCCTCAACAACTCGTGCGGCTACATGCAGGGCGTGATCTACATCGATCGGCACCAGGACGGCGTGCTCGTGTCGCTCGAGGAGATGCTCGCGGGAGCGATCGGGCTCCTGTCCGAGACGGGAGCGGGCCTCACGGGCCCGAACGATCCGTACCAGGACCTGCGCCAGCGCATGTTCATGTGCGTGAACGAATTCGGCTCGATCAACATCACCGGCGATCCGTCCGCGACCCAGGTCGTGTACGCGCGCCGCATGGGACCGCTCTTCTTCGAGACACCCTATTGATCCGGGCGCGCGGCCGCGTCGACGGCCGCGCGAGAGCTCACTGCCGCCGCGCGACCAGGCGCAGTCCCTGACTGCTGCCGAATCGATCCTGGCTCGCTTCGTTGCGGCTGGCGCAGCGGAACACGATCTCCACCAAGGTGCTCCAATGTCCGCCGCGCTTGCGGCAGCGAGGCGGATCGCTGTCCTCGACGACGTCGCGCAGCCACTCCTCGCGCGAGCCCGCCATGTCGAGCACGCCGAACGGCGACTCGTCGCGCGGCTCGAAGCCGCCGGGAGCATCGATCAGGAATCCCGCCTTGCGCACGAGGCAGACGGTCAACGCGGGATCGAAGCGATTGCCCCACGGAAACAGGCGTCCGTCGACGCCGCGCGCGGCCTTCTCCCACTCGCTCTCGCTCGGCAAGTCGTAGCGCCATGGCTCGCCGCGCTCCTGCGCCTTGCGGTTGCGCCACGCGACGTAGTCGCGCGCGTCGGTCCAGCTGAGGCCGAGCACCGGTGACTCCGCCGACGTGGCCGAGTAGACGTCCCACTCGTACCCCGCTCCCGCCGATCGCGGCCGAGCGAGCACGCGATCGTCCTGCGGCAAGTAGAGATGCGTGCCGGCGGGCCGCTCGTCGATCTTCGCGAGGGTCGCTGGATCGTTGACGAACTCGTACCACTCGCCGTTCGTGAGCTCCTTGCGCGCGATGAAGAACCCAGGGAGCTCGCGCCGCCTTCCTTCGCGCGGCCGGAACGCCTGCGGATCGCCGCCCTCGAGGAACGGACCGCCGGGCACGTAGACGAAACCCGGCGGCGTCGCGCCCTCGGGCAGGAGCTCGATCGTCGTCTCGACCGCCGCGCGCCGATCGACGAGCACGTTGACGCGCTGCTCCTCGCGTCCGGGCGCGCGCGCGACGATCAAGTACGAGCCCGGATCGACGACGAGGGAAGTGCGCGGCGCGATGCGGTTCTGCGCGGCGCGGATCAACGGGTACGCCGTGCGCTCGCACACCAGCCCCGAGCGCGTGTCCGCGGGCAGCTCGAGCTGGCGCGCCTCGCCCGCGCGCAAGCAGACGAGCTGCACGGCCGCCGGCGCGCCGCTGCGCAGCAGGTCGAGCTCGCTCTTCGGCGCGAGCTTGCGCGCGTCGAACTCGAGCGGCGCGTCGCGGCCGGCGAGGCTCACGCGCAGCATCGGGCTCTTGGCCTCCGCGAGGACCGCGGACCAGTCGAAGAGACCGCTCACCGGCGCGCCGTTCACCGTCTCGATGCGCGCGAGCGGCGCGTCCGCGCTCGACGCGAGCGCGCTTCGCGGCTCGTCGAGCACGAACAATCCGCCGTCGCACGGCGCGCCGGCGAAGCTCACGACGAGGTCGCCGGCTTCGATTCCCGCGCGCGCGGAGATCGAGTCGGGCTCGACGGAGAGCACCGTGAGGCACACGTCGCCCGTGCGAAAACCTTCCGACCACTCGCCGTCGCGCACGCGACCGACGCCCGCGCTCGGCACGGGCACGAGGCGCGGAATCGCGTCGCCGTCGCGCGCCGGCGCGTAGTTCTCCCAGCGGAAGAGCTCGAGCTGCGCCTCGGGCGGCGCGACGTTCACGAGCAGCGTGCCGCGACCGAGCAGCTCGGCCTCGTGCTGCCGGCGGGGATCGTGCTCCTCGACCGCCACGCGCATCGTCGCCGCGAGGATCGCGTCGTTCCTCGCCAGCGCTTCACGCCAGCGCTCGAGGTAGAAGGCGGCGAGCGCGTCCTGCGTCGCGATGCTCGCGCCGCCCCAGGGCGCCTCGAGTCGTGCGGCGCGTTGCAACGCCTCGGAGCGCGCGAGCAGGGAGCGCTCGGCGTCGATGCGCAGCTCTTCCAGGCGTTTCTCGCGTTGCGCGAAGGCGCCGCGCACCGAATCCTCGGCGGGGTGGTCGAACACGCTGGAGTGCTCGCGCTCGAGCTCGCGAGCGAGCTGCTCGATCTGCTGGCGCGTCGCCTCGTAGCGCGCGCGCAACGCGACCTCCTCGCCGCGCGCCTGCGCGGCCGCGGCGAGCGCCTGTTCGCGCTCGAGCTTGCGTTGCGCGTCGACTTTGGCCTGCTCGACGCGCGCCTTCAGCTCGACCACCTCCACCGAATCGGGCTCGAGCTCCTGCGCCTTGGCCACGGAGACCGCTGCCCCGACGTAGTCCGCGGCCACGAGCGCGTCCGCCGCGGATTGCAAGTGGAGGCGCAGATCGTGTCCGCGCTGCACGAGCCGCACGGTGAACAGGGTCAACGCGGCGAGCGCGAAGAGCACGCCCGCGGCCGCGCCCGTCGCGAGCCCCGGCCGGCGCCGCGACCACTTGCGCAAGCGCGTGTACCAGCCGGCCGCGTGCGCTTCGATCGGCTCGAACGAGCGCACGCGGCGCAGATCCTCGGCGAGCGCCTCGGCCGTCGCGTAGCGCCGCGCCGGATCGCGATCCATCGCGACTTCGATCACGGTGCAGAGCTCGCGCGGCAGGCGCGGATTGAACGAGCGCGGGTTGTGCGCGGCGCCTTCGAGGATCGCGTGGAAGAGCTCGTCCCAGCTCTTGCCGTCGAAGGGACGGCGCAACGTGAGGCATTCGAACAGCGTCACACCCAGCGCGTAGATGTCGGTGCGCCGGTCGACCTTGCCGCGCGCCGGGACGATCTGCTCGGGCGCGAGGTACGCCGGCGTGCCGAGGATCTGACCCGACTGCGTGAGCGTCTGTCCTTCGGCGTCGATGTCGCGCGCCAGGCCGAAGTCGAGCAGCACCGGGTGCCCCTCGAGCGTGACCATGATGTTCGCCGGCTTGACGTCGCGGTGCACGAGGCCCGCTTCGTGCGCGACGTGCAGCGCGCGCGCCGCGCGCTCGACGAGACGCAGCACGTCCTCGAGCCCGCCCTTGTTGCCGCCGCCGACGATCGAGACCGTGTCGCTGCCCTTCGTGCCGTCGCCCGAGGCCGCGCCCTCGCGCGTCTTCTTCACCAGCGACGCCAGCGTCGTGCCGCGCACGTACTGCATCGCGATGTACGGCACGCCATCGACCTCGCCGAAGTCGTGCACGCCGCAGATCCCCGGGTGCTCGAACTTCGAGGCGAGTTCGGCTTCGCGCCTGAAACGCTCGCGCGTCAGCGCCGTCTCGGCCCCCGACCCGCTGAGCATCTTCAGCGCCACCTTGCGGTGCAGACTGGCGTCCTCGGCAAGGTACACGACGCCTTGCGCGCCGCGGCCGAGCTCCTTCAAGAGCAGGTAGTTGCCGAAGCGCCGCGGCTCGTCCGCGGTCTGCGGAACGACGGACGCATCTTCGGGCGCGGGATCGGGGGGATTCCCGGACATCGCGCACAGGATACCCGTGAGGGCGAGCGGATCGATCGCGAGCTCGCGCGTCGGTCCGATCGCGCGGAAGTCGCGTTGATGCGGCGCGGGCGCTCTCCGGCCCCGTCAGCTCCGCGCGTCGCGGTCGCTCGCGCGCGAGCGTACCGAGCGCGGCGGTCGGTTCGCCGTGCCGCCGATGACGGCATGGTCTCCACCGTACCTCGAGAACGACGTCCCGCGAGAGGCGGGGCGCCGCAGCGTCGTGCGCGGCGCGTGCGACCTCGTGAAGCGCTGGTGGCGAGATTTTCAGCGAATCCCTTCCGCTCGCGAACACCGCGAGCGCTGGGAGTTGCGTCCCCCAACAGGAGTTCTCCCATGTCGCGATCTCCCCGCGCCATCGCCCAGCTCGTCGCCGCTTCCGTCCCGACCCTCGCGCACGCGTTCGCAGCCCAGGGATCCCATTCGCCGGCGGCCGGAAGACACGCGCTGCCGCACGACCTCGTCGGCCCGTACGCCGCGGCGTTGCGCCAGACGTCGCCGGCCTCGGGAGAATCGGGTGTGTCGCTGACGCGCGAGACGATCCTGCGCTTCGACCAACCGCTCGATCCGACGAGCGCGTTCACGGGCGCGGTATCGGTCACTTCGGTCGGACAGGACCTGCCGTTCAACGCGCGCGTGTCGGCGGACCGCATGTCGCTGACGCTCTTCTACGTGCAGCCGCTGCCCGAGGCGCGCCGCGTGCGCGTGAGCATCGACGGCGACCTCCTGCTCGACTCCTACGGCAGGCTCGTCGACGCCGACGCGGACGGCGTGCCGGGCGGAGCGCGCGCGTTCGAGTTCGAGACGACGTCGATCACACCGTTCCCCGGCACCCGGGTGATCGGACGCGTCTTCGCGTCGGAGCTTGCGCCCGGCGGCGGCTCGATCAACGTGCCGCTGCAAGGCGTGCGCGTCAGCGTCGACGGCGCCGAGAGCACGCTCTTCGCGCTCACGAACGCCAATGGCGACTTCACGCTCGACCCCGCGCCCGCGGGCCGCATCTTCGTGCACATCGACGGCCGCACGGCAACCAACCCCGTGCCACCCGGTGGCTACTATCCCTCGGTCGGCAAGGCGTGGGAGACGCGGCCGGATGAGGAGCTCAACGTCGGCGACGCGTTCCTGCCGCTCGTGCCCGCAGGCACGTTGCAGAACGTCAGCACGACGAACGACACGACGCTGACCTTCGCGACGGCGGTGCTCGCGGCGCATCCCGAGCTCGCGGGAACGCAGATCACGGTGCGCGCGGCGTCGCTCTTCCACGACGACGGGACGCCGGGCGCACAGGTCGGCATCGCTCCCGTTCCACCCGACCGCCTTCCGGGTCCCCTGCCCGCGGGGCTCGACTTCCCCATCGTGATCACGGTGCAGACCGACGGCGCGGAGAACTTCGATGCGCCGGCGCCGGTGCGCTTCCCGAACCTTCCACTGCCGAGCACGGGGCAGCCGCTGCCCGCCGGATCGGAGGCGGTGCTCTGGAGCTTCAACCACGACGCGGGCGCCTGGGAAGCTGTCGCGCCCGCGCGGGTGGACGCGACGGGCATGTACGTCGAGACGACGGTGGGTGGAGTCCTCGCGCCGGGTTGGCACGGAATCACGCCTGGGATCGGCACTCGCGGAAATGGAGCCAAGTCCTGCTACGACGATTGCCAGCAGCAGTACCTGTCCACGCTCGTGGACTGCGCCGTGAGTGCGGTTCCCGGACTCGGTTGCGTGGCCGGCGGCATCGTCAACTGCGCGCAAACCTACCGGGACTGCGCTCTTGCTGGAGTTGCAGGCGACGGATGGGCTTGCGTGAAGTCCATCACGACCAATCTCGGCGGCGTCGCCATTGGCTGCCTTCCCAATGCGACTCCGGGCATTGGCTTCGTTTTCGGCTGCGGGTCCGCGCTGATCGACGCGTTTCAGACCTGCGACTGCCTTTTCGGTACCACCGGGCTCCAGATGTCTTCGAGCCCCTACACAGATCAGCTGGCGCTCATGGAGCGCTACCAGGACTTCCTGGCGATCTACTACGGTTCTCCCATCTGGACGAACTGCGTCGACCCCACGGCCAACGACCCGCTCACCGAGTGGAACCGGTATCACGCGCTCCAGGATCAGATCTACGTCGTCACTCGGCCCACGTCGCCATCAGGTTCCATCGTGGACCCGGCCGAACGTGCCAGCGTGCTCGCTCTGCCCCGGCCAGTTCTCTTGCAGGCCACCGATGTCGCGGCGCTGATCGACTACGCCAACTCGACCTCGACGCATTGGTCCCAGGGGCTCTTCACGCACGCCCAGGCAGGACACGGCGGGTTCATGGACCGCGACCAGGCGCTGATCGCTGTGGATGCCCTCGCGCTCGCGGCGGCGGCTGTGGCTCAGCACAGCCCGAACCTCGATCCGTGGGGGGCGAGCAACGACTTTGCCGAACACCTCGTCGCGCGGCTGTCCGATCCGAACGAGCCGGTCATTCCGACATCGCACGTGCGTTACGCCCTCGTCAACGAGACGCGCGGTACGGTGGAGCGCGGCACGCTCGGCGGAGGCGGCGCCATCGGCGCGGTGGCCGTGAACCCGGACGACTACTACCGCCTCCACCTCGTCGACGATCGCACGCTCTCGTACGGCCGCCGCGGGTTCGTGCCCCGCGCGTTCGCTAGGCGGGTGCGCGTGCGAGGCGACGGCGGGATCCCGACCGGCGTCAATGCCGAGGTGCCGCGCCTCGGGCTGCAGCGCGAGGGAACGGACACGGACGGGGATGGTCTGACCGACGACGCCGAGTTCGTCGTGGCGACATCGCCGGTCCAGGCCGACAGCGACGGGGACGGGATCGGCGACGGCGCCGAGCTCTTGCAGGGCCTCAATCCCACCAGCAACACCGTCGTCGCCACCGGGATCATCGCCACCGCCCCGACGGCGGCGACGGCGGTCGACATCGAGGCGTTCGGCGACCTCGCAGTCGTGTCGCGCGGCAGCGCCGGCGTCTCGGCCTTCAACGTGTTCAACGCGATGCCGCCCGTGCTCGTGGCGCAGATCGACACGCCGGGCGACGCGCGCGAGGCGGACCTCTCCGAGCGCTTCATCGCGGTGGCGGACGGGCCCGCCGGGCTCGCCGTGATCGATGCGGACGACCTCGCCCCCGCATCGATCCTGCACCAGGTGCCGCCGAGCGCGCTCGGCGGCAGCGCCGCCCAGTGCGTCGCGGTCGCGGGCGGGATCGCGTTCGTAGGCACCGGAGCGGGCCATCTCGCCGCGGTCGAACTCGCCACGGGCGGCGTGATCGACGTCGTCGACCTCGGGTCGTCCGTGCACGATCTCGCGATCGAAGGCGAGCGGCTGTTCGCCGTGACCAACGAGCAGCTCCGCGAGCTGCGGGTGTTCGACGTGCCGCTCGCTCCGCTCGGCAGCGCGCCGCTCCAGGGAGTCGCGCCCACGTTCACCGGACGTCGACGGGTCTTCGTCGGCGGAGGGACGGCCTACGTCACGCACGCGCGCGGCTTCCAGACCTTCGATGTCGGCACGCGCGGGGTCTTGCTGCTGCTGGGGGGCGGCGACACCGGCCAGCTCGGCTGGGCGCAGATCGTCGCGAACGGGGCGCGTATTGGCGTGGCCGCGGTCGGACCCAACTTCGGCGACGAGTTGCACGATCTCGCGCTCTACGACATCACCGATCCGACGCAGACAAACGTCTTCATCTCGAGCTTCTCGACACCCGGGATCGCGCGCGCCGTGTCGATCTACGGCGGGCTCGCGCACGTCGCCGACTCCTCGAGCGGCATGCAGGTCGTCAACTACCGGGGGTACGACGCGCTCGGCCAGCCGCCGACGGTCGCGCTGTCGGCCACGCCCGACCAGACGCAGTACACCGAACGTTCGACGATCCTCGTGCGCGCGCTCGCGTCCGACGACGTCCAGGTGCGCACCGTCGAGCTGCTCCTCGACGGGCGCAAGGTGCAGGCCGACGGCAACTTCCCGTTCCAGTTCTTCCTCGAGCTCCCGGCGCACGTCGCGCTCGGTTCGAACACGCACACGCTGCAGCTGCGCGCCGCGGACACCGGCGGCAATGCGGCGCTCACGCCATTGCGCAGCTTCGACGTCGTGGTCGATGCGACGCCGCCGCGCACGCTCAACACGTTTCCGCTCGCGGGCGTCACCGTTCCGCCCGGGTTCTTCGACACGTTCGCGTTCTCCGTGCTCGCGTCCGAGGGGCTCGACGCCGCTCCGCTCGCGAGCGCGGTGGAGCTCCGCTCTGCTGGTCCCGACCTCGCGCTCGATACCTCCGACGACGTGTTCGTGCCGTTCCAGGCGACGCTCGCCGCCGCGGATCGGCGCGTCGTGGTGAGGACGACGGCGCCGGTCGGGACCGGCGACTTGCGCCTGCGTCTGCGCGCGAACCTGCTGCGCGATCGCAACGCCAACCCGTACGACGGCGACGGCGACGGGAGCGGCGGCGACGATTTCACGCTCGGCGTGCACGTCACGAACGACGTCACGGTGTTCTGGGACGGCGGCGGCGACGGTGTGTCGTGGCACGACGCGCAGAACTGGAGCGCGAACGCATTGCCTGGCCCCGGCGACCGCGTGCTCGTCGACGCGCCGCTGGTCAGCGTCGCGCACTCGAGCGGCTCGACGAGCGTCGCGCGCCTGACCGCGCGCTCGCGCATCGCGCTCTCGGGCGGCACATTGACGGTCTCGGAGTCGAGCTCGATCGCCGGCCTCTCGCTCAGCGGCAGCGGCGTGCTCGCCGGTGCGGGAGACCTCACGCTCCAAGGCACGTCGACCTGGAGCGCCGGCCGCATCGAAGGAGCGGGACGCCTGATCCTCGCGTCGGGAGCAACGCTGACGACGTTCGGCAACGCGCCCGAGCGGCAGCGAGCACTCGAGAACCACGGCGCGGTCGTGCTCGGCGGCAACTTCATCGGCCCGCAGTTCGACAACGCGAGCGACGGCCTCCTGCGCATCGCGGGCAACTGCAGCATGAGCGGCACGCCCTTCGACAACGACGGCGTCGTGCGCGTCGAGAGCGGCGTGCTGCGCATGCGCTCGACGAGCTGGACCAACGACGCGTCCATCTACGTCGACGCCGGCGAGTTCATCTTCGACGGCGGCGGGACGTCGAACATGACGAACGCGGGCCTGATCCGTGTCGCCCGCGGCGCGCTCGTGCGCAACATCGGCTCGGTCGTCGCGTCGACGGGCACGATCCAGGGCGGAGGCGGCCTGTCGCTGCAGAATGGCACGACGACGGTCGACGGACCGCTCTCGATCAGCGGCGCGTTCACGCACAGCGGCGGAACGTCGAGCTTCGCCGCGGGCCGCTTTCTCGTCACCGGCCCGGTCACGATCAGCGCGGGCGACATCACGATCCGCGATTCGCTCGTCGCGAGCTCGTTCACGGGCATCGGCTCGGCGCACGCGACGTTCCACGCGCCACAGACCCTCGCCTCGATGTCGTTCGCGGGCGGCGGCACGCTCGACGGGACGGGCAACGTGACGATCACCGGCGCGCTCGACTCGTCCGGTGGCGCCGGCGGCGCGGCGAGCGGGACGGGCACGTTGATCCTTGCGCACGGCGCCACGTTCACGTGTTCGGCCCTGACAGTGTTCGATCGGCCGTTCGAGTGCCACGGCGTGACGCAGGTGAGCGCGAGCGAGTGGCGCGGGTCGGGACAACGCACGATCGCGAGCGACGGTGTGCTCGTGCTCTCGGGCGGCAACCTCGGCGGAGCGCTGCTCACGAACCAGGGCGCGTGGACCAGCGTGACCGGCGCGCAGGTGCGCGTCGGCAGTCTCCAGCAGATGAGCACGCTCGCCGTGCAAGCCGGCGAGCTCGACCTCGCCGGCGGCGGGTTCTCTTCGTTCACGAACTCGGGCACGATCACCGTCGCGGCGGGCGCGACGCTGCGCAACTCGGGCAACACGCTCGTGAGCACGGGACCGATCCAGGCGGCGGGCAACGTGCTGCTCACGAACAACTCGAACAGCCAATTCCAGGGTCCGGTCACGTGCGAGCAGCTCCTGCGCGTGAGCGGCGGCTCGCACTCGTTCTCGGTCGGCGCGTTCCAGGCGAGCGGTGCCGTCGAGATTCTCGGCGGACAGATCACGATCCGCGACACGATCGCCGCGAGCTCGTTCGCCGGACCCAACTCCGCGCACGCGATCTTCCATGCGCCCCAGTCGTTCGCGAGCTTCACGCTGAACAACGGCATCCTCGATGGCACCGGCGACGTGACGATCACCGGCGCGATGACGTGGGACTCGGCCGAGGTGCGCAGCGGCGGACGCCTGATCGTCGCCCCCGGCGCGGCGCTCACGATCGGCACGGGCGCAACGATGCCTTTGCAGCGCGTCGTCGAGAACCACGGCACCGTGACGCAGGCCGCGACCGTCGGACGCGTGCAGATCGACTCCGCCGGCGGGATCGACAATGCCGCCGATGGCGTGCTCGAGATCCAGGCCGAGTCGGACATCACCGGCAACGGAACGATCACGAACGCCGGGTCGTTCCGGCACACGGGCGGCGGCACGAGCCAGCTGTTCGCGGGCTCGGTGACGAACACGGGGAGGATCGAGTGCCTCGCCGGCACGCTGCGCTTCGAGCTCCCGTGGACGAACGCGGGCGTCCTCAGCGCTGCTGCGGGCGCCGTGTTGCGCAACCAGCAGTCGCTCGCGCTCGCGCCGAGCTCGACTCTGAGCATCGGCATCGCGAGCACGACGTCGTTCGGCACGTGCATCGTCAACGGGATGCTGGCCTACGACGGCCTGCTCGACCTCGCCGTCGCGGGCACGTACACGCCCGTCGTCAACGACGCGTTCGCGATCGTGACGCACGGCTCGCGCACGGGCACGTTCGCGAGCGTGCAAGGTGATCAGCTCGGCGGCGGCCTGGTGCTCGTGCCGACCTACTCGGGCACCGCGTTGACCCTCACGGTGCAATAGACCGCAGGCGGACGCGCGCATCGTCCGGCCCGGCTCGCGCCTGCGCATCGCGCTCCGTCGACTCGACGGAGCGCGGTCGTTTTTTTTCCAGGAGATCGTTCCGCCCGGAGGCGTGCCGTGCGCTCGGTGAATGACCGCATCACCGTCAACCGAGGAACAGACCATGCTCAGCGTCCTGCTCAGTTTCGCACCGCCCACATCCGCCTTCGCGGCGTCCACTTCCACCGTGCAGAGTTCCGTCGCGCGCGCCGCGGGCGACTTCCACTGGGGCGATTGGGACGGCGACGGATTGAATGACGCGCTCGTCGTATCGTCCGACGGGCACGTGCGCCTGCTGCGCAACCGGCGCGACGGCACCTTCGACGATGCGACGGAGGCTTCCGGCCTCGCTGGGCTCGACGCGGTCCGCACGGCGGCCTGGGGCGACTACGACGCTGACGGCCGGCTGGACGTGTACATCGGGAGCGCGAGTCCGAGCGCAGGCGTGTTCCGCAACGCTGGCCAGGGTCGCTTCGAGCGCTCCGATCTCGACGTGAAGCACGCAGGCACGGACTTGCTCGCGCGCTGGCACGACTACGACGGGGATGGGCTCCCCGATTTGCACGTGCACACGGATCTCGGCGACGTGCTGTACCACAACCATGGCTCCACGCTCTTCGAGCGCGTGGAACTGCCGATCCCCTCCGGGAAGATGCCTCTCGCGGACGGCGCGCGGCATCCGGACTTGCCGGAGGGCGACGTCCCCGCCGGAACGGATGCGGAGCCGACCGACTCGGCCGGCAGCGCGGGCGGTCTGGACACGAACGGCGGACGCCGTCGCTCGCGGAGGCCGAGCGCGTCGGGTTCCACGGGATCCGGCGGCTCGTCGGCGCCGCCTCCGGCGGGCGGCACGCACGTGACGCCGACCGGCTCGCACAACGGAGGAGCCGTCACGTCGTGCGCTGGCGCGCCGAGCGTGCAGGACTCCGCGACCATGGGCTGCATCCTCGCCTCGAGCACCCCCACGCTCGGGCTGCTCTATCCGTTGGGCGCGAACCTGAACGTCGACTCGAGCGGCCGCGTCGGCATGGGCACGACGACGCCGGCGCACAAGCTGCACGTGATCGAAAGCGCCGCAACGTCGATCTTCGGCCAGGGAGGAATCACCGGCGTGCGCGGCGAGGCCAACCTCGCTGGAACGGGCAATCGCTACGGCGGCTACTTCACCTCGAGCGGCGGGTCGAACAACATCGGCGTCTACGGCGTCAGCACGATCGGCGTGTTCGGGACCGGCACGGGCTACGGCGTCTATGGCGAGACGAACACCGGTGCGAGCAACGGCGTCTACGGCAAGGCGAACCACTCGAGCGCCGCAGTGAGCGGCGTGCTGGGCGAGACTCTCTCGAGCAACGCGAACGGCATCGGCGTGAAGGGTCTGGGTATGCGCGGCGTGCTCGGCGAGACGTCGGCGGACACGGGATTCGGAGTCGAGGGACGCAACACTTCAGGCTCGGGAGCCGCCGCGGTCGGCGTCTACGGAAGCTCGTCGTCGTTGAGCGGCATCGGTGTCAAGGGACAGACGGGCGCGGCGTTCGGTCGCGGCGTCTACGGCCTGAACACGTACGTGCCGCTGCTCGGTTCGTCGGGCCCGGTCGGAGTGCACGGCGAAGTCGCGGCCGCGACCGGCAAGGGCGTGTTCGGCGTGAACACGGCCACCTCGGGCAGCGGCACTCCGTACGGCGTGTACGGCGAGGCCGCACACGTGAATGGCGTCGGCGTGCAGGGCTGGTCGACGGCCACGACGGGGAGTTCGGCAGGCGTCGTGGGCATCAGCTCGGCGACCAGCGGCAGCGGCGTGTTCGGACAGGGCGGCTCGTTCACGGGCGTGAACTACGGCGTGCACGGTCAGTCGAACTCCAGCGACGGCTACGCGGTCTACGCGGAGGGTCGGCTGCGCGTCGACGGGAACGCGGCCATCGGTGCGACCGGTGTGCCGAGTCACAGGCTCACCGTGCATTCGCCGGACACCGAGACCATGCGATTGCTTTCCGACGGCGCGTTCGGTTCGGGTGCCCGGTTCAATTTCGGCGATGCGGACTACGTCTACTTCGAGGAGGACAGTGACGACCACCTTCGCCTGTTCTCCTCGAGAGGCGCGAGGTTCGACTGCAATCCGGGCTTCACGGCGCTCGACGTCGCGAACAACGGCGGCTCGGGCAACGCGACGCCGACGATCCTCGCCACGAACGACTCGACCAACCAGGGCATCGCGATCAAGGCGGTCAGCAAGGGCACCGACGGCACCGTGGTCCTGACGCAACAAGGCACGGGCTCGCTCATCCGCGCGTTCCGCACCGGCAGCACGCCGGTGTTCGAGGTCACGAACACGGGCCGCTGCGTCACGACCGCACTGCAGATCACGGGCGGTGGAGACCTGGTCGAGGGCTTCGACGCCGACCCTGAGTGCACGCCGGGGAGCGTGGTCGTGATCGATGCGCGACGCCCCGGACAGCTCACGCTCTCGTCGGAGGCCTACGACCGCAAGGTTGCCGGCGTCGTCTCCGGCGCCGGCGGCATCGAGCACGGCATCCACATGGGCCAGGACGGCGTGCTCGACGGATCGACGCTGGTCGCGATGACGGGCCGCGTCTACGTGCGCTGCACCACCGAGAACGGCGCGATCGCGCCGGGCGACCGGCTGACGAGCGCGTCGACGGCCGGCTGCGCCATGCTCGCGACCGACCGCGAGCGCTGCGACGGAGCGGTGATCGGGAAGGCGATGTCGGCGCTCGACGAAGGCACGGGGCTCGTGCTCGTGCTGGTCAACCTGCAGTGACGCGAGGTGAGGTCATGAGACACACTGGAATCCACGAGCTTCCTCACGCGCGAGCCGCGCTCACGCTGCTCACGCTCCTCGCTCCGCTCTGCGGCCGCTCCGCCGGCGCGCAGCGCGACGTCTTCGACGATCCGCGTGTCATCGACGCGCTCGAGCTGCGCGAGCAGCTGGCGGCCGGGAAACGAGAGCTCCCGGTCATCGTCTGCCTCGTGCGCACTCCGCAGATGGAGTCCTTCAGCGCCTGGAACGTGCGCGCCCTCGCGGATGCGCACCGCCAGGGCGTGGCCGCGCTCGAGTCGGCGCTGCTCGCGGCGCTCCCGGCAGCCGAATTCACGCTCGTGCGCAAGCTCGAGAACGTGCCGTGCTTCGCGGGGCGGATCACGCCGACTGGATTGCGCGCGCTGCTCGCGAGTCCGCTCGTCGAGAGCGTCGAGCTGGACGAACTCGTCGGGCTCCAGACCGATCAGGGCATCACGCTCATGAACGGAGACGCCGTGCGCACACAGTTCACCGGCAGCCGCCTGTCGATCGCGATCTGCGACACCGGCGTCGATTACAACCACGTCGCCCTGGGCGGCGGCGGGTTTCCCAACGCGAAGGTCATCGGCGGGCGGGACATCGGTGACAACGACTCGAACCCGATGGACAACCAGGGCCACGGGACGCAGGTCGCGGGCATCGCGGCGGGCGACAGCGTGCCGAACGGCGACTACGTCGGCGGCGTCGCGCACGGTGCGCGCATCTACGCGCTCAAGATGACGACGACGTCCGATCCCGAGCATGCCAGCCAGTCGGCGATCACGGGTGCCTGGGACTGGTGCGTGACGCACCAGAACGACGACCCGGCGCATCCGATCCTCGTGATCAATACGAGTTTCGGCGGCGGCATGAACACGTCGCCGTGCAGCGGCGGGAGCTACCAGACGTCCGCCGCGGCGGCGAACTCGGCCGGGATCACGCTGTTCGTGGCATCGGGCAACAACGGATTCTGCAGCGCGCTCGCGTCGCCGGCGTGCGCTCCGGCCGTGATCGCCGTCGGCGCAGTGTACGACGCCAACATCGGCTCGCAGGGTCCGTGGTGCGACATCAGCTCCAGCTCGTGCGTCGCCGTCGCCAACCCCGCGTGTGGCGCCGCATCCAGCGGCTTCGTCTGCTCCGACACCACGACGGCAGCGGACCGCGTCACGTGCTACTCGAACAGCGCAACGTTCCTGGCGCTGCTCGCGCCGTCGCACAACGCATCGACGACGACGTGGGGCGGAGGGTACACGACCTCGTTCGGCGGCACGTCCGCGGCGAGTCCGTACGCCGCCGGCGCGGGAGCCCTGATCATCGACGCGGCGCTGGCGGCGGGGCTCACGCTCTCGCCGGCCTCGTTGCGCACGACGATGATCGCGACCGGCGACTCGATCACCGATCCCAAGTCGAACATCGTCACGCCGCGCGTGAACATCGGGCGCGCGGTCGGCGTATGGGTCCAGTTCAACTACGCCGGCGTGGAACTCGGGACGTTTCCGCAACCGTTCAACACGCTCGCCGAAGGCGTGAACGCCGTGAACGCCGGCGGGATCGTCGCCGTCAAGGCGGGCTCGACCAGCGAGACGATCACGATCACCAAGGCGTGCGAGGTGCGCGGGTACGGCGGAACGGTCGTGGTCGGCCTGTAGCGTGGCAGCGCACGTGTCGGTGACGCGTTCGCGCCACTTGCGCCAGGCGCGCGTCGGACGAGGCGTGTTCAGACGCGCCGATCGGAGAGCCGCTCTCCCAGGCGCAGCAATGCCTTGCGGTGCAGGTAACGCGCCTGATCCTCGTTGATGCCCAGGCGCTCGCCGATCTCGCGGAACAGCAGTCCCTCGAGCTCGCGCAACTCGACGATGTCGCGCAGCGGCGCCTCGAGGGCTTCGAGCGCCTCGGCGAGGCGCAGCGACTGCTCGTGCAGCATCACGGCGCTCGGCGGAGTCGGGGTCTGCACCTGCGCCTCGTCGGACAGACTGTCGGAGAGCGCCTGGAACGCGCGCTCGCGCCCGCGCCGTACCGCGTCGTGGATGCGGTTGCGCGCGATCGTCGTCAGCCAGCGCAGGAAGCCGCGCTCGTCGCGCAGCTCGAAGCGCTCGAAGTCCTCGACCGCGACCAGGAGCGTCGCGTGCAAGAAGTCCTCGGAGTCGGCCTGCGCGCGCGCGCGATCACCGAGCATCAAGCGCACGCGCGCAAGCAAACGCTCTCGATAGCGTGCGAGAAGCGCGGCCAACGCTTGCGTGTCCCCGCCGTGCGCGCGGCGGACGAGCTCCAGGCTGTCGCCGACCGTGGCACCGTCGAAATCCATCGAGTGCATCGGATCCATCGACGTCGATGCGCGGATCGGAGCCCGCGCGACAGACCAAACTATCCGACCGCGCCTCGACTGCCACGGACCCGCCTGTCGCGACCTCACGAGGTGGCTGTACCATCCCTCGCCGTCGCGCTTCCCCCACGCGCCCATGGACACGCAACGCGAGGCCACACAGCCGTCCGACTCGGCACGCGCGGAGGAACTCTTCCTCGCTTGGCTCGAGCGGGGTGAGCAAGGCGCGCGCGAGAGCTTCGACGAGCTGTGCCGACGGTCGCCGGATCTGCGCACGCATCTCGAGCGACTCGCGGAGCGCTACGAGCGCGCGCGTTCGACGCTGGCGCGACTCGTGCCGCGCGCCGCCGACGGCGACACGACGCAGCCGTCCGGCACCGCGCGCTACGAGATCCGCGGCGAGATCGCGCGCGGCGGAATGGGCGTGATTCTGGAGGTGTACGAACCGAGCTTGCGGCGCACGCTGGCGATGAAGCGCCTGCGCCCCTCGCGCGGCGACGAGAGGTTCGACTGCCAGCGCCACGAGCGCAGCCGGAGCCGGCTGCTCGCCGAGGCGCAGATCCTCGGCCAGCTCGACCATCCCGGCGTCGTGCCCGTGATCGAGGTCGGGAGCGACGAAGCTCGAGAGCTCTACTTCACGATGCGCCGCGTGCACGGCCGCGACTTCGGCCAGGTGATCGATCGCGTGCACGCGCACGACGACGAGTGGAGCTTGACGCGCGCCGTGGGCGTGCTGCTGCGCGTGTGCGAGGCGATGGCCTATGCGCACGAGAAAGGCGTGGTCCACCGCGACCTGAAGCCGGCGAACGTCATGGTCGGCCGCTTCGGCGAGACCTACGTCATGGACTGGGGCCTCGCGCGTGCGCGCGGCGACGACGCTGCCCGACCGAGCGCGACGCGCGAAGGGGAAGCGAGCCGGGCCGCGGAGCCTGGCGCGGACGCGTCGACGCTCGCCGCGGATCCGGGGGCGCGCAGCGCTTCGGGCTCCGACGCCGCGTCTGCTCGCGTGAGCACCACGCGCTCCGACGAATCGAGCTCGAGCTCCGCGATGCAGACGCTGGAAGGCGAAGTCGTCGGCACGCCCGCCTACATGCCGCCCGAGCAGGCGACGGGCCGCATCGACGACGTCGGCGAGCCGGCGGACATCTACGCGCTCGGCGCGATGCTCTACCACTTGCTCGCGGGCCGGCGTCCGTACGCGCCGTCGTCGGGCACGCCATTGGACGCGGCGCAGACTCTCGCGAGGGTGATCGCGGGTCCGCCGGAGCCGCTCCGGCTGGCGGCGCGCCGCGCGCCCGAGGAGCTCATCGCGATCAGCGAGAAGGCGATGGCCCGCGACCGCGCGCAGCGCTACGCGAGCATGAGCGCGCTCTCCGACGATCTGCGCGCCTGGCTCGAAGGCCGCGTCGTGCGTGCGCACCGCACCGGGCCGATTCCGGAACTCGTCAAGTGGGTGCGGCGCAACAAGGGCGCCGCCGCGGCGATCGCGATCGCGGCCGTCGCCCTGGCCACCGTCGCGGTCGTGCAGACGATGCTCAAGCGCCAGATCTCCGAGCAGGCCGAGCTCGCATCCGCTCGCGCGGACGAGCTGCGGCGCGAGGACTACTTCAACCGCATCGCGCTTGCAGCCAACGCCTACGAGAAGGGCGAGATCCGCCACATGCGCGACCTGCTGGAGGGCTGCGAGGAATCGGCGCGCGGCTGGGAGTGGAGCCATCTGGCGCGCGAGCTGGACACGAGCGACCGCGTGATCGCCGAGGCCTGCGACTATGCGACAGTCGCATTCGACGTCGACGGGAGCGGGATCGTCAGCATGTGCCCGTCCGAGACCTTCGGACCCGGCCGCATGCGCTGGTGGAACGCGTCGACCGGCGCGCTCCTGCGGACGCTCGAGCTTCCATCGGGGCGGAGCTTCGCGCTGTCACCGAATCAGGACCTGGTGGCGCGCTTCGGGGCGCAGTCGGAGGTGTTCTTGTGGCACACGAGCGACGGGTCGTTGCGGGCAAAGCTGACCGGCGCGCGGCACATGGAGCCCTCGGCGAGCTTCCACCCGCACAAGATGCTCCTCGCCGTCGGAGGAACCGGTCCGATCGAGGTCTGGGACATCGAGAACCAGGTTCGAGTGCACGCTCTCGACGCGGGCTTGGGATTGGCCGCGGTCGCGTGGGCCGCGGACGGGAGTCGGATCTTCGCCGGCGGCGAGGACGGGAGGGTCGCGGCCTGGGACAGCGTGTCGGGGGAGCTGCTGGTTCTCGCGCAGCATGACGTCTCTCGGATCGCGACCATCGAAGCCAGCCCCGACGGACGATGGATCGCGACGTCGGACTTCGACAAACACCTGCGGATCCTCGACGCGCGAACTCTCCATGTGCACCAGGACTTGGGAATCCGCCGTCAGTGCTGGGGCCCGCTCCGCTGGACGAGGGATGCACGCCTGTTCGCCATCGCCGACGGATCCGTCATCCGGCTGCTGGACACGGCGGACTGGCACGACTGCGGTGCGCTCGTCGGCCACGCTCATGGGGTCTGGGCCCTGAGTTTCGATGCCGAGGGGCGACGCGCCGTCAGCGGGAGCGGCGACGGCACGGTGCGCGTCTGGGACGTGTCGCCGACGGCGCGCCGCGGCGGTGCGCGCATCCACGACTCCGATTCGTGCGGCGGATGCCTCTCCGCGAACGGACTCTGGGCCGCGTTCGCGTGGGTGGGTGAACGGCAGGTCGAGTTGTGGTCGGTCGCCTCGCGCACGTTCGAAGGCACGCTCGAGCTTCCGGCCGGGACCGTGCCGCCCAACGGGATGCTCGCGCTTGCGCCGGATGGCTCGAAGATCGCGCTCCGCGGCGGGAACGACCTCGTCGTCGTCGACACGCGCACGAAGCAGGAGTTCGTCCGACTGCCCAATGTCGGGCCCGAACGAGCGAGCTTCGATCCGCGTGGATCCCTGCTCTCCATCGTCGGCAGGAATCGAACGCTGAGCGTGTGGAGTCTCCTCACGCGCGAGTCGTTGTGGACGGTCGAGGTCACTCCGACGCCGACGGAGTGGCCGAGCGCCGTGGCCGGTGGATCGTGGTCGCCGGACGGCTCGCGCATCGTCACCATGCCGCACGACGGCGGCGTGCAGATTCGGGACGCGCACACCGGCGCTGTGCTGCGTGAGTCGTCCGCAGGTCCGCGCCCGTACACGGACGCATGCTTCTCGTCCGACGGGCGAACGCTCTACGTGGCATCGCTCCGTCCGGGAACGCTCGAGCGGCGCGACGCCGAGACCCTGCAGACGGAGTGGATCCGGGAGCTCGCGCTCGAGACCCCGTTCCCGCTCTTCACGGTCAGTGCGGACGCCCGGCGGGTGTTCCTGCAGACTCCTTCGCGGACCCTCGACATCCTCGACGCCGCGAACGGCCGCCTCGTCGCGTCGCTGCCGCTCGACGCGAGCACCCATGCGCTGCTCGCGTCGCCCGTGGACGCGGTGCTGATCAGCGCCTCCCGACACGGCGTGCACTTCTGGGAGACGACTCCCCGGCGCTGAGCGAGCCGGTCCCCGCGTCCGGGCAGCCGTCCGTCCGGGATGCGCGTGGAGCGCGCACGCGAACCCACAGCTTCCTCGCGGCGCGGGCGTGACCGCCCGTAGAATCCCCCGCCCCATGAACGTGATCATGATCTCGCCGTCGTTCCCCCATCAGATGCCGTACTTCACGATGGGGCTCGCGCAGGTGGGAGCGCGCGTCTACGGCGTCGGCGATCAGCCGAAGTACGCGCTCGAGGAGGGCGTGCGGCGCGCGCTCGCCGACTACCTGCAGGTGCGCAACCTGTGGGACGAGCAGGCGACGACCGCGGAAGTCCAACGTTGGATGCGCGGGCGCTCCGTCGATCGCGTCGAGTGCCTGTGGGAGCCGGGCGTCGTGCTCGCCGGACGCATGCGCGAGGCGCTCGGAGTTCCCGGGCTCACGGCGGCGCAGTCGATCCCGTTGCGCGACAAAGTGGCGATGAAGGAGGTCATCGAGGCCGCCGGCCTGCGCACGCCGCGCCACGCGCGCGCGAAGAGCTCGCAGGAATGCCGCGAAATCGCCGAGCGCTTCGGATACCCGCTGATCATCAAGCCGATCGCGGGAGCGGGCTCGGCCGACACGTACGAGCTGCGCGAGCCCAAGGACCTCGAGGACGCGCTGCGCGTCATGAAACACGTCGACGAGGTCTCCGTCGAGGAGTTCATCGAGGGCGAGGAGCACACCTTCGACACCGTCTGCGCGAACGGAGAGATTCTGTTCGAGAACGTCGGCTGGTACCGGCCGAAGCCGCTTGTTTCACGGCTCAACGAATGGGTCAGCCCGCAGACGATCTGCTTGCGCCAGATCGACGTGCCCGAGCTCGACGCCGGGCGCAAACTCGGCCGCGAGGTGATCCGCGCGCTCGGTTTCCGCGACGGCTTCACGCACATGGAATGGTTCCGCACGCCCGGCGGCGAGGCCGTCTTCGGCGAGATCGGCGGGCGTCCGCCGGGCGGCAACATGGTGCACGCGATGAACTATGCCTGCGACGCCGACCTCTTCGTCGGCTGGGCCGAAGCGCTCGTGCGCGGCCGCATCGCGCAGGACCTGCGCAAGAAGTTCAACGTCGGGCTGATCTTCAAGCGCGCGCAAGGCAATGGAGCTCGCGTCGTGCGGCACGACGGTCTCGAGCGCGTGCTCTCGCGCATCGGCGAGCACATCCCGCACATGGACGTCACGCCGATCGGCGCGCCGAAGAAG
The DNA here is from genome assembly GCA_044228975.1 of Planctomycetota bacterium. Lineage (GTDB taxonomy): Bacteria > Planctomycetota > UBA1135 > UBA1135 > JADJNY01. The sequence goes on from JBGATX010000015.1 coordinate 38,808, forward strand.
GACTGGCGCCAGGTCGTCACGGGCGACGCGTGGGTCGTCGTGCGCCATCCCGACCTCGCGACCATGCTCGAGATGGCGGACATGATCGGCACCGACTTCACCGTGGTCGCGGGCTGAGATGCGCCGTTCCAAGGTCGTCCTGCTCGGGCCGCAGCGCCTGCAGCCCACGTTGATCTTCGCCGTCGAGTCGCTCGGCGTGCACGGGCGCATCGCGGCCGTCACCGCGGGCTGGGAGGAGCGCGAGGCCGAGGACGACGAGCTCTCCGCGCACCTGGGCGGCCGCACGATCAACCTGCGTCTCTACGCGCGCGGCCAGGACGTCTCCGCGCGCGACCCGGAGCTCTTCCAGGCCGTGCGCGCCCGCTCCGACGCGCTGCGCACGATCCACGAGATCTACCAGCTGCGCCTCACGCACGAATTGAGCGCCGCGAACGAGCTCCTGCGGCGCGAGCTCGACGATCCTTCGCACGCCTACCTTTCCGCCGAATGCGAAGCGGCGATCGAAGCCGTGCGACGGCTCGACGCCTTCCACGCGCAGCGCATGGGCGAGATCTACCGCGAGTTCGAGGAGCGCTGGATGCCTTTCGAGCGCCCCGCGGTCGCGCTCCATCGCCGCGAGCTCGCGCTGATCCTGCAAGAGGTCGAATGCCTGTGCGTCGCCGGCGGTCACGTCGGGCGCCTGATGCAGCACCTGCGTCTCTTCGGACTCTTCGGCATCCTGCCGGAGATTCCCGTCATCGGCTGGTCGGCGGGCGCGATGGTGCTCGGCGAGCGCATCGTGCTCTTCCACGACACGCCCCCGCAGGGCACGGGCAACGCGGAGGTCTACGACGTCGGCGTCGGTCTGTGCCGCGGCGTCGTGCCGCTGCCGCACGCGAGCAAGCGCCTGCAGCTCGGCGATCTCTGCCGCGTGCGCTTGATGGCGCGGCGCTTCCGCGGCTCGCTCTGCGCCGTGCTCGATCCGCGCACGCGTCTCGACTGGACCGGACGTCGCTGGCGAGGTGACACGGGCACGCTGCGCTTGTGCGAGGACGGCACGCTGGCCGAGGTCAACGCCGCGTGAGCGACCTCCTGAACCTGCTCGAGCGCAGCGCGCGCGCTCGACCGGCTGAATTGGCGGAGTTCCTCGCCAAGCACACCTTCCCGATGGTCGACGGGCGCACCGTGACCTTCGTGTGGCGCGGCGCGGCGACGTCCGTGCGACTGATGCACTGGATCCACGGGCTCGAGACCGCGCAACCTTTCTCGCGCATTCGCGACACGGACCTGTGGGTGCTCACGATCGACCTGCCCGAGGGCTCGCGCATGGAGTACAAGCTCGAGGTCGAGACCCGCGGCGGCGTGAAACGCTTGTTGCAGGATCCGCTCAATCCGCATCTCGCGCGCGATCCGTACGGAGCGAACTCCGTCGTCTACGGCGCGGGCTACACCACGCCGGAATGGACGCTGCCGGATCCCGAGACGCGTCCGGGCGAGTTGCAGGAGCATTGGATCCAGAGCGACGTCTTCGGCGAGAAGCGCCCGTTCCAGCTCTACCTGCCGGCTCGTTTCCGCACCACGCGACGCTATCCGCTGCTCGTCGTGCACGACGGCGAGGACTACCTGCGCTTCGCGGGCCTGAAGACGATCCTCGACAATCTCATCCATCGATTGGAGATCCCGCCGCTCGTCGCCGCGCTCATTCAATCGCCCGATCGCATGCGCGAGTACGCCGCCGACGAGCGCCACTCGCGTTTCCTGGTGAACGAGCTCGTGCCCTTGCTCGAGCGCGATTTCCCGCTCATCGGCAAACCATCCGGCCGCGCGTTGATGGGAGCGAGCTTCGGGGCCGTCGCGTCGCTCTCGACGGCCTGGCGCTTCCCGCGCACCTTCGATCATTTGTGCCTGCAGTCGGGCTCGTTCGTCTTCACCGACATCGGCGAGCACCAGCGCGGCAAGGTCTTCGACCCGGTCGTGAAGTGGGTCAACGAGTTCCGCCGCAAGCCCGGACGTCCGGCGGAGAAGCTCTACGTCTCCTGCGGCAAGTACGAGTCGATGATCTACTACAACCGCTCGCTCGTTCCGCTGTTGCAATCGACGGGCATGCAAGTGCGCTTCAGCGAAGCGCCCGACGGACACAACTGGGAGAACTGGCGCGATCGTCTGCGCGAGGGACTCTCGTTCCTGCTCCCGGGGCCGTTGTGGCTCGTGTACGAGTGAGCGGAACAAGCGCGACAACGCTGGCCGATCTCGAGCGTGGCGGCTGCATCGTTCGCCCACGCGAATGGAGGCTGTGTGGGTTCGAGCGCGGCACACGCCAGGCATTCCACGCGTGTCGATGTGTTGCCAACGACTGTTGCGCCAGCGCGGCTGAAGCTCGTTGATCCTGAGCGACATCGACGCGGTTCGGAGTTCGGGACGCGCTTGCACGGCGCCGCGCTGATTCGGCAGAGCCGCACGAGCTCACGCCGCGTCGGTCATTCAACCTGCGGCAGCAGTCCAGCCGTAGACGGCGGGCGCGCGAGCGTCTTGCACGCGGCGCGTTTGAATCGGCAGACCCGGTTCCGGCCGCGAGAGAGTGACTTGAGCGCGTCGAATCTCCGTCGCTCCGACGCTTGCCTTCGCCCGCGCGATCGATAGCGCCGCACACGGCGCTCGGCATCCTTCAGTCGGATCTGCCGAATCAATCGCGTGCTCGAGCTCACGCACGTCTTTCGGAGTTTGGCCGCCACCGGCGCGCGCGTCGAGCGTCTTTGTTGTTGGAGGATGCATGTCTCGCTTGACGTCGAAGAACGAAACGTCGCCGCGTCGAAGCGCGCGCACTCCGGTCGTGCGGCAGCTCACGTTCTCGCGTCGCGGCGGCGCGCGGCCGGGTGCAGGGCGCAAGGCGAAGGGCGCACACGCGCTCGTGTCCCACGCCGCGCGGCCCGCGCTCGCCGCGCGCTTCCCGGTGCTCGTGACGATGAAGCTCGATCGCGGATTGCCGAGCCTGAGACGCTCGTCCGAGCGGGAGCGACTGCAGCGCATCCTCCGGACATGCCGTGCCGAACTCGGCGCGCGAGTCGTGCACTACTCGATCCAGACCAACCACATCCACGCGCTCGTCGAAGCTCGACACGAGCTGGCGCTGTCACGCGGCATGCAATCGCTCGCCGTGCGCGTCGCGCAGGCGCTCAACGCGCTCTGGAAGCGCAGCGGCCGCGTGTTCTTCGACCGCTACCACGCGCGCATCCTGCGCACGCCCAAGGAAGTGCGCCACGCGCTCGCCTACGTGCTCAACAACGCGCGCAAGCACGGGATCCACTTCGCGGGCGTCGATCCGTGCTCGTCGGGCGTCGCGTTCGATGGCTGGGCGGAGCCCGTCGAACTGCGCACCGACAGCACGATCGTCGCGCGCGCGAAGACGTGGCTGCTCGCGGTCGGCTGGCGCAGACACGGACGCCTTCGAGTGAACGAGGTCCCCGGAGGTCGCGGGGCGCGGCGGTGAGGCGAGGCTCTCGTGCTCCATTGAGCGCGCGTCTCGTGACGCGAGCGTCGATCCAGCGTCACGCTCACGGACGGCGCGTGCGTTTCCTCCGTTCGGCGGCACGCCGATGCCCACGGACCGTGTGCGCTCGACGCGCGGCACGTTCGACGCCGTTCACAGCGGATAGTTCGCGCGCCGCAGTGCGCGCACGATCGCGACGGGATCGAGCGCCCAGAACACGGCCGTGCGCGCGGGTGAATGAGCTTGGATCGTGATGCCCGAGCCGAGCAGCCAGCGCTGCGGCGCGATGCTCGTGACCTCGTTGCGCTCGCACGTGAAGTGCAGCTTGCCGAGCATGCGAATCGAGATGCGCCGCCGGTCGAAGTCGATGCGCGCGAGCGGATAGCTCACGCGCAACCCGACTGCGAGCGCGCCGCCCCGCAAACCGACCGAAGCCAGGCTCGTGTCGACGTTCGGGGTGCGGGGTTCCAGCAGCGCTGCTTGCAGCAATCGCCGCTGCGAGAGCATGAAGAGCGCGAGCCCCAACGGAATCAGCCCGAGCGATCCGAGCACGAGGCGGCGGAACGATGCCGAATCCACGGAGCCGAGCCCGAGCGCATCGTGCCCGACGAGACCGATCGGCAAGGACAGGCAGCCCAGCAGCACGGCGCCGATCGCCGCGATTCGGACGACCCGCCAGGCTCGAATGCGCTCGTCCATCTCGAGCGCAGGCTAGTACGCGCACGTTCGGACGCAAGCCCGCGACGCAGAGCCGCGTCCCGGAGGCGGCGACGGAACGTCCCAGCCTGTCGCCATTTCCCGCGCCGTCGATCGTCGCCGCGCGCGAGCTCGTCCGCGCGAACGCAATGCCTTGCAGGAAAGCGCGCCGCTCGGACTTCCCGCGCGAGCGCACCCCGTCGGCCCGGTGCGGCGTGCACGGCCGCGCGTTATCCTGCTCCGCCCTTTCCGCGCCCGAACTGCGCCGTTTCGAACCCCGACGACTCACGAGGACTCCCGCGTGCCCACGCTCACCCGCAAGATCGGTCTCTCCCTCGGCGCCGACACCTGCTGGCCGATCTGCTACGAGGACATCGTGCGCGAGCTCGACCTCTCGATCCCGCAGGGCAAGGACACGTTGCGCTTCGAGGTCGAGCGCGTGCGCATCGCGCCCTTCGATCTCAATGCGAGCTGCCCCTACGACCTCGTCGTCGATCGCTTGACGCACTGGTACACACCGACGCGCGAATGGATCAAGCGCTCGATCCTCAACGACGGTCTCTACGTCTGGAACAACCCCTGGTCGGTGCAGAGCAACGAGAAGAGCACGACCTACGCGGCGATGATGCGTCTGGGCATCCCGATCCCGAAGACGTGGCTCGTCTCTCCCAAGAGCTACGAGGAGAAGGCGGATCTGCAGACGACGCTCACGCGCTACGCGGACATGTTCGATCTCGGCGCGATCGGGCGCGAGATCGGCTACCCGATGTTCATGAAGCCGTTCGACGGCGGCGGCTGGGTCGGCGTGAGCAAGATCGACGACGAGGCGCAGCTGCGCGACGCCTACGAGAAGTCGGGCAAGTCGTTCATGCTGCTGCAGAAGGGCGTGATCCCCTTCGACGTCTTCGTGCGCTGCATCGCGCTCGGTCCGCAGACGACGGTCATCCGCTACGACCCGAGCCAGCCGCTGCACCTGCGCTACACGACCGATCGCGAGTTCATGAGCGCCGAGGATCGCACGCAGCTCGAGGACATCACGCTCACGATCAACACGTTCTTCGGCTGGGATTTCAATTCGTGCGAGGCGCTGCTCAAGGAGCACGTCTGGTACCCGATCGACTTCGCCAATCCCTGCCCCGACTCGCAGGTGACGAGCCTGCACCAGCATTTTCCGTGGCTGGTCAAGGCCTACATCCGCTGGTCGCTCTACTGCGCCGCGACGAAGAAGAAGATGCGTCCGACGCTCGATTGGGAGCCCTTCTTCGCCGCGCGCGACGAGCGTCTCTCGCTGCGCGAGCAGGTCGCGCGCTACGCGAAGATCGCGCGCGAGCGCCTGGAGGCCGACGAGTTCGAGGAGTTCTGCGCGAAGCACCTCGGCGCGCTCGACGAGATCGCCTGGAACTACTTCGGCAGCGAGAAGGCGCGCTCCGCGATCCGCCAGAAGGTCCAGATGATCTTCCCCAGGCACGAGTGGGACACGTTCACGGAGCACTTCTTCGCGCAGATCCAGCTCTGGCGCGAGCACGACGCGGCGCAGCGCGCGCTCGAGGCGCGTCAGCGCGGACCGTCGGTGCAGCAGCACAGTTTCGTGGCGAGCGGGTCGAGCTCCAAGGCTTCGGCCGCGCCGAGCTCCCCGAAGTCGTCGGCGTCGTCCTCCTCCAAGAAGCCCTCGAAGAAGTGACGCGCCACGCGCTCCTTCCCACCATGAGCAAGCAATCCGAGAACTGGTATTCCGATCGCCTGGGCCAGCACGTCAACGTCGTGCGCTGGGGACACATCGGCACGCCCGTGCTCGTGTTCCCGACCGCGGCGGGCGATGCGGAGGAGTGCGAGCGTTTCAAGCTGCTCCAAGTGCTCGGACCGCTGCTCGATGCCGGGCGCGTGAAGATCTACTCGGTCGACTCCGTCGCCGGACAAGCCTGGCTCGATCGAGACGTGCCGCGCGACGTCGCCGCGCAACGCCAGAACCAGTTCGACGAGTTCGTCTACCGCGAGGTCGTGCCGATGATCCGCAACGACTGCAAGTCGCCGGGCATCGAAGTCATCGTCGCCGGCGCGTCGATCGGCGCGTTCAACGCGCTCGCCGCGATCTGCCGCCATCCCGACGTGTTCTCGAAGGCGATCTGCATGAGCGGCACCTACGACATCGAGCGCCTCTTCACCGACGGCGTCGTGTCGAAGGAGCTGTGGCACGCGAGCCCGCTCCATTTCCTGCCGCGCATGCCGCCGGGCGAGCACCTCGAGAAGTTGAAGTCGCGCTTCATCCTGATGGCCCACGGCCAGGGCCGCGCCGAAACGCCCAAGCACAACTGGCAGATGGCCGACATCCTCGGCGCCAAGGGCATCCCCAACCGCGTCGACGACTGGGGCAAGGACTGGCCGCACGACTGGCAGACCTGGCGCGCGATGCTGCCGAAGTACCTGGACGAGCTCGTCGCGAAGGCCTGACACCTCCGTCCGATTGCATCCGCGCGCGACTCCGGCGACGATCGAATCGGATCGGAGCTCGTCATTCCCGCTCGTCGCGTCGTCCTCGTGCTGCTCGCGTCGCTCGCCGTGTTCCTCGGCGGTGTGTACGTGTGGATCGAGCGCGAGGGACGTGAGCCGGAGGAGGTGGAGCACGTCGAGCGCGCTGCGACGGTCGCGATCGCGGACGAGCGAACGTCGAGCTCGCTCGCGACGCCCGATACGCAGGATGCTCCCGCTCGCGAGCGCGCGACGCCGGCGATCGGACGCCTCGTGAACCGTGCAACGGAAGGTGCAGCTTGCGCCGTGCACGGCCGACTCGAGGACGAAGCGGGCGCGCCGGTCGTGAACGTGGGACTGCTGATCTCTCCTGTCGAGGAGTCCGTCGCCGAGGCTCCGAAGGTCGATGGAGCGTGGGCACCGACGCGCGCGGCCGACGATCGGCGCGAGCCCTCCGTCGCCAGGACGGACGACGCCGGTCGCTTCGCCGTCGACGAATTGGCGTGCGGCCGCTGGCAGCTCTTCGTGAGCGCGAACGGCTACGAACCCGCGCAGCTCGAGCTCGGCGATCTCGCCGCGCGAACGCTGCTCGACGACGTCATCGTGCGCTTGACGCGTTTACCGCGCTTGCGCGTCCACGTGAAATGGCCCGATGGCACTCCGGCGGCAGCGGCACTCATCTCCGCGCCGACGAGCGCCGGAGAACGCTTCGTGCGCCGTGCACTGCGCAGGCGTGCTCCCGACGCGTTCGCGGAGTTCGCGAGCTCCGAGACGCACGAGCCGCGGACCGACGCGCAAGGTCTCGTGGAGATCCCGATCGAGCGCCAGGACGAGTGGCAAGTGAGCGCGTCCGCCGAGCGAGCGATCGACCGCGCCCAGCGCATCGCGATTCAGGGCGACGTGCGCGAGCTCCTGGGCGACCGCGAGCTCGAGTGGACCGGCGCCGCGCACGGCAGATGGCCTCCGCCGGTCGAGACGAGCATCGTGCTCGCTCCACGGCCGTGCGTGGTCGGGCGCGTCGTCGACGCGAGCGGCCAGCCGATCGCTCGAGCGCGCGTCGAAACGTGGCTCGCGGTGGACGACCGGCTCGTCAGCGGCGGCGGGAGCGAGCCCGTGGATCGAGACGGCGTCTACGTCGCCGAGGGTCTCGATCTCGGCCACCTCTCGCTCGTCGTGACCGCTGGCGGCGCGTACACCTGGGAGGTCGCCGATCTCGACACGAGCGTGGCCTTCCAGCGGCACGACTTCACGCTCCTGCGCGCGCCCACGCTCGCGGGCATCGTTCGCGATCCGCGCGGACAACCCGGCGCCGGCGTCCCCGTGTCTCTGCAATGGATCGAGGATGCGGGCGACGCTGCGACGAACGGATCTTCGGCCGCTGACGCTGCCTCCGAAGCACTCGCTCTGCGGCGGAAGCGCTTCCTCCCGTCCGTCAGCAATCAGCGCAACCTGCGCGTCGCGAGCGACGACGCCGGCCGCTTCCGCTTCGACTGCGTTCCGGCGGGGCGCGTGCGCGTGACCACCAGCGTGCAGGACGGGCTGCCGAGCGCGCCGCTCGAGCTCATCGTCGCCGGGGATCAAGATCAGCTCGACCTCCAACTGCACCTGCGCGACGGCGCGACGATCGAAGGCCGCGCGTACGGCCGCGACGGCGTGCGCTTGAGCGGCCGCATCCTCCACTTCTTCCCCGAAGGCGACGAGGAGCACGTTCAAAGCGGTCTCGTCGACGATGCCGGCACGTTTCGCTTGAATCGCGTCGAGCCGGGCCGCTGGGTGCTGCGCATGCCGCTCGACGAGGAAGCCGAGGACGCCGATGAAACGGCGCACATCGAGCCCGTGATCCTCACGCAGACGATCGAGGTCGCCGACGGCGCGCGCGTGAGCGTCGTGCTCGCACCGAAATGAGCCCGCGCGACACGGTACCCGGCGACGTCTTCACCGATTTGCCGCGGCGAATCGGTGAGCATGTTTCCTGGTTCCGCAGGTCGCTGCTCGCGTGCGCCATGGCGTGCTGCGCGCGCGCGCACGCCCAGACGTGGGGACCCTGGTACGCGATCGGTCCGTACGAGCACGCCAAACCCGGCGAGACGCTCGAGCCCGCGCACGCGCCTGAACGCGCGCTCAAGCTCATGCTCGCGGGCGGGCCTGGGCCCGATCTCGCGGAGGAAGTGCGCGCGAAGGGCGCGCCGAACCAGCGCTGGACGGTCGTTCCCGTGCGCGCGGGCGACGAGCACGCGCTCGACGTCGGTCCGATCGATCTCGTAGCCACGCTCGCGCGCCCCGGCGCGGGCGCGGGCTGGAGCGACAGCCAGTGCGCGTACCTCTACCGCCGCGTCGACTGCGACGCGGACACCGACCTCGCCGTCGCGATCGGCAGCGACGACGGATTGCGACTGTGGCTCGACGGCGACGTCGTGATCGATTTCACGCTGCCGCGCGCGACGATCGTGCAGGATCACCAGCTCGTGCTGCACTTGAAGCGCGGCGCGAACCACCTGCTCGCGAAGGTCGTCAACGTCGGCGGGCCGTGGGCCTTCCAGCTCACGCCGTGGAAGCGCATCGAGCAGAAGGCCGTCGACGCCGCCATCGACCGCGGCCTGAAGTACCTGCGCGACACGCAGCTGCTCGACGGCAGCTGGGGCGTGCGCGAGGAATGGGGAGCGGGCGCGCCGGCCTTCGCGCTCTACACGCTGCTCAAGTGCGGCGTGAGCGCCGACGATCCGAGCGTGCGCATGGCGCTCGCCGCCTGCGAGGCGCGGCCCGTCGAATTCACCTACAGCGCGGCGTGTTGCGTGCTCGCGCTCGCCGCGCTGCACGACGAACGCCAGGTGCCGCGCATGCGCGAGCTCGTCGTCGACTTGCGCTCGTGGCAGAGCGGTGAAGGACTGCTCGGTTATCCGGTCTATCCCAACGGCGACCGCCCGCCGGTCGATCTCTCGAACACGCTCTACGCCGCGCTCGCCTATCGCGCGGCGGAGCAGGCGGGCATCGATCTGCCCGACAAGGATTGGCTGGAGCTCGCGCAAGGCGCGCTGCGTTGCCTGTGTCGCGAGTCCGCTCCTGCGAACGCGACGAACAAGTCCGCCGCGCGCGCCGCCGGTTTCAGCTACCGCGCGTCGACGAACGAGGCGACGGGCTCGATGACGACCGCGGGCCTGTCGGTGCTCGCGCTCGCGCAGGAAGGACTGCAAGGCAAGCTGCCCGGGCCGCTCGCGCTGCGCGTCAAGAATGCTGTCGGTCTCGGCATGAACTGGCTCGACCAGAACGTGCAGTGGGCGCAGAACCCCGGACAGAACGCGCACCACTACTTCTGGATCTACGGCGTCGAGCGCGCGGGCACGCTGCTCGGTTTCGAGAATCTCGGCGGCGTCGATTGGTACTGGTCGGGCGCCGCGTACCTGATCAAGAAGCAGAAGGACACCGGCGCGTGGTCGGACTACGGCGAAACCGAGGAGCCGATCGACACGCTGCTCGCGCTGCTCTTCCTGAAGCGCGCGACGGTGCCGGTGACGGGCGATCCGCTCGTCGGCCGTGCGGTGCGAAAGGCGCCGAGCACCGGCCCGCAGACGACGTCGAACGAGCGCGCGGCGGGTGGAGCGAGCGACGAGCTCTCGATCCACGCGCGCGGCAACGATCCGACGATCGTGTGGGTCTCGGGCCTGCGCGCGGAGCTGCGCGACACGCTCGCGGGGCCGAAAGGGCTCGACGTCGTCGCGCTCGAGCTCTGGGGACACGCAACCGGAAACGTGAAGGACGAGAGCGACGTGCTGCTCGGCTCGCTGCCCGGCCGGATGATCGCCCCCGACGACCTCGCGACGCTCGAGCTCGCGCAGACCTTCCCCCACTCGGGTGCCTGGGTCGTGCGCGCGCGGCTGCGCGTGCGCGTGATCGGCGCGCCGGAACGCACGCTCGAGTCACCGCCGCTCGCGCTCAGCGTGCAGGCCGGCTTCGACCAGCGGCGCCTCGATCTCGCGCGGCGCCGCGCGCTGAACTTGATCCAGGTCGACGACGTGAAGGCCGAGGCGTCGACGAACGCGACGCGCGCGCGAGAGGCCTGCGACGGCAGCTACCTGAGCGGCTGGCGCTGCAACGCGAAGGACCGCGCGCCGTGGCTGCGGCTCACGCTCGACAGGCCGCTCATGGCCGCGCGCCTTTCGCTCGCGCACGCCGGTCCGCGCCTGCTCGACGCCGCCAAGCCACGCGCGCAGGAGATCGAGGTCGTGCTCAACGGCTCGACCCGGCTCAAGCTGACGCTGGAGCCCGACGTGCTGCTGAAGTCGGAGCTCGACCTCCCGCCGCGCACCGCGATCCGCACGCTCGAGATCAAGGTGCTCTCGGCGCGCGACGGGACGCTCGGCGACGCGGAGCTCGGCTTCAGCGAGATCGAGCTGTCGGACGGGCGCTAGGAGCGCGCGCTCGCGCTGCTGCCGCCGGTCCTCGCGCCGCGGTGCGACGCGACGGCTCACGCTCGCGCGCGAGCCGGTCCGCGCGGAAGAAGAACTGGAACGGCAGGTGGACGCGCAGCGCCCAGGCGTCCTCGTCGTGGCGCGCGCCGGGGAAAGCCATGTACGCGAGATCGAGCCCTTCGCGATAACCGCGCGAGACGAGCGCGCTGCGCATGGCGCGCGTCGCCTCGTAGTTGTCGCGCGGATGGCCGCTGTCGAGGTAGATGCGGATCGCGCGACGCGGCTCGCTCTCCACGCGCGCGAGCAGGTCGTCCTGGTGGCCGAAGGTGCTCGACATGCAGCCGGCGAGCCCGAATACCCGCGGCCATTGCCACGCGACGTGCAACGAGACGACGCCGCCGAGCGACGAGCCCAGCACCGCGGTCTGCCCGGGGTCGCGCAACGTCCGGTAGCGCTCGTCGATCCACGGCTTGAGCTCCTCGACGAGGAAGCGGCCGTACTCGAGATAGCCCGGCGACGTGTAGTCGCGCATCCGGTCGCGCGAGTACACGCCGACGACGATCACCTTGCGGATCAGGTTCATCGCGCCGAGGTGCTTCAACGTCTCCTCGACGCGCCAGTGCTTGCCGCCGAACGCCTCGTCCGGGAAGAAGAGGTTCTGACCGTCCTGCATGTAGAGCACGGGGAAGCGCTCGCAGGTGTTCTCGTCGTAGCCCGGCGGCAGGAAGACGCGCACGTCGCGGCCCTGCTCGAGGATGTTCGACGGCACGGCGTGCAACGTGCAGACGTGACAGGCGTCGTCGGGCTCGAAGTGCGGGTGCACGTCGAGCGGCGCATCGTCGACCGCCAGGAAGTCGTCGCCCTGCGACCAGCGCACGCTCGCGCCCTCGCGCAGCACGGGCTTGAAGCAAGTGAAGGACTTCGCCGCCGGCAGCACGAACTCGAAGAGGTCTCGTTCGTCGGAGACGGAGCGCGGAGCGAGATCGAGGTCCCAGTCGGAATCGCAGCGCAAACGCAGCTCCTCTCCGCTCCCGGCATTGCGCAGGGGATAGTGCACGCGCACGAGGCGCGTCGAGGTCTTCATGGCACGACCTCAGGCGCTGCGCGCGTGGGCGCGCGGACTCGCGGAGTCGGCAAGCGAGCGCAGGACGCTGGAGAGATCGAGCGCGCAGCTCGACTGTGCCCCGAGCGGCACCGCGCCGGCGGTCGTCGCGCGCCGACGGCGGCGCTCTTCGTTCGCGCACGTCGCGAGACACTCCGCGACGCGCTCGGGCGTGCCGAGATCCGTCCAGCCGCACTCGGGGACTCGCAGCACGTTCAACGACGCTTCGGCGCCCTGCAGCACCTGGCGCGAGAAGTCGCTCTCGCCCAAGCCGGCATAGATCGGGTCCAGCTCCTCGTGCGTCGCGCCCACGAGGCTGCGGCCGGCGAAGGCGGCGAGCAGCTGCGGAAGGCGGCGCAGGTAGAGCTCCTCGAGCGCGCTCGCGCGCGCGCTGAACACGAAGCTGTTCCACAGCCCACCGGCGCGTTGCAGCTCGAGCGCGACCTCGCGCGGCGGCTTCTCGACGAAGCGCTCGACGCGCGAGAGCTCCTGCGCGCCCGGCGCGGGCACGATCCAGCCGTAGTCGGACTCCGCCGCGTCCGGCGCGATGCCGAGCAGCGCCACGTCGCGCGCGTGCTTGTCGATCGCGCGCAGCGAGCGGCGCAGCGCGCGCTCGAAGGTCCATTCGTCGCGCACGAAATGATCCGAGGGCAGCACGGCGACGCGCGCGTCGCGATCGCGCTCCAGGATCGACAGCAAGGGCAGCAGGATGCCCGGCGCCGTGCCGCGACCGCGCGGCTGGACGACGACGTTCTCCGGCGGCAGTCCGGGGAGTTCGGCGAGCGCCGCGCTCCACCACGCCTCGTGCTCGCGCGCGACGACGATCACGGTGCGCTCGAGCGGGGCGACCCGAGTCGCGCGAGCGATCGCATCGCCGAGCAGCGAACGTCCGCCGCGCAACGACCAGTACTGCTTGGGGATCGAGATCCCGCTCGCGTCGGTGGTCAGCGAGCGCAGGCGCGTGCCTGCACCACCCGCGAGGACGATGGCCCAGGTGTGGACCACGGAGTCGTCAGCACGAATCATCGCAAACCTCCTATCGAACCGATCGAACGAGCTCCCCCATTGGAATCGCTGCCGCGCGCTTCGCGCGGCGCGAGACGCAAGCAGTACAACCCGGTCCGCGCCGTGAGAAAGAGCGTACGCCGATCGGCTGATCCCCAGGCGAAGTTCGCCGGCAGCTCGGCGAGGTGCAGAGTGCCCAGGTGCACGCCCTTCGGAGAGAGAATCCAGATGCCGCCCGGTCCGGACACGAAGAGATTGCCGTCGAGGTCGACCTTGAGGCCGTCGAGCGCCTCCGGCTCGCGCGCCGCGCGCATGTCGAAGAACACCGCTCCGTTCGCGAGCGTGCCGTCGGCCGCGACGTCGTAGCGCATGACGACCTTACGGCTCTCGTCCCAGTTCGCGACGTAAAGAGCTCGCTCGTCCGGCGAAAACGCCAGCCCATTCGGTCCGCGGAGGTCGTTGCTCACGAGCTGCAATGCTCCGCCGTTCTCCGGCCGCCACAGGTACACGCCGGTGTACGGCGACTCGCGCCGCGGATCGTCGTGGAACTTCGGCAGGCCGAACGGCGGGTCGGTGAAGTAGAGCGCGCCGTCGGAGCGATAGACGAGATCGTTCGGGCTGTTGAGCCGCTTGCCTTCGTAGCGATCGGCGAGGACGCGCGTCGTCCCGTCGGCTTCGAGACGCGTGACGCGCCGGTTGCCGTGCTCGCAGATCGTCAGGCGGCCGAGCGGATCGAGCGCGAGGCCGTTCGAGCCGGGCTGCTTGTAGAGCGCGATGTCGGCGCCCGAGTAGCCGCTCGCATCGCGGAAGACGCTCAACGCCGACTCGGGCGTCTGCGCCGCGGGCGTCCAGCGGTAGATCACGTTGTGATTCGGATCGCTGAAGAGCAGGTCGCCCGACGCGAGCCGCACGGGGCCCTCGGTGAATTCGAACCCGCTCGCGAGCTGCTCCACGCGCGGCGCGGGACCGACGAGCGCATCGAGCGCGGCGTCGTGACGCTCGATCTCGAGCGCGACGGGCCGGGGAGCGAAGGCGTGCGGCTCGCGGAAGAGCTCCACGCGCGCGGAGCGGATCCAGATGTAGTTCGGCGGCGGATCCGACAACGGTCCGTTGGCACCGAAGATCGCGAGGTGGATCGTGCGGCCGGGGCGCAGATCGCGGCCGATGACGAGCCGGTTCGGCGCGTTCCAGCCGGCGACGAGCGCTCCGCCGCGTTGACCGAGCTCGCGCGGCAGCTCGCCGTCGACCCAGACCTCGGCGTAGTCGTCGACGACGACGTCGAGCACCGCGGTCGTCCCCGTCGCATCGAACTCGTCGGTACGTTCGGGGATCGTGACGTCGAGGCGATACCAGGCGAAACAGAGCTTGCCGGAAGCGCGACGCTCGCCGAGCGTCGTCGGGTCGACGACCTCCCAGCTCGAATCGTCGAAGCTCGCGCCTCCGGCGTGCGGTTCGATGTCCCATGTCCGATTCGGAGGCCCGCTCGGCTTGCGGTCGGCGCCGGCGCTCTTGAAGTCGACCTCGACCGGTCGCGCTTCGTGGAAGCGCCACGTCGCGTGCAGGCGTTGCGTGTCTTCACGCGTGAGCAGGTCGAACACCGCCGTCGGCTTGCCCGCGGGCAGGCTCGCGGCCGCGGGAGCGAGTTGCGCGAGCGCACTCGTCCAGCAGGCGATCGTCGTGACGAGGAACATCGGGAGTCTCCTTGGAGCGCGACGCGTCGCGTCAGCTCGCCTTCACGACGTAGTAGGTGATCGGACCGTCGAGCTCCTTGAACCAGTGCGGCGTTCCCGCCGGCACCACGATCACGTCGCCCTTTTCGATGCGGCGCGTCGCGCCGCCTTCGATCGAGCTGCCGCGCACTTCGTCGGGGCCCGTGATGCGCGGCTCGACGACCTTGCCGCCGGTGACGAAGGTCGAGCTGCCCTCGAGGACGTAGATGATGTCCGTGTCGCGCTCGTGCACTTCGACCTGGCCGGCGGACTCGCGGCGGCTCGCGTGGACCTTGAAGCGGTCCGTCTCGAGCAAGGGCGCGCCCTTCTGGAAGGCCGCGGACACCGCGGACTTCTCGATGAAGGTCACCGGCGCGTCGTCGTGCCCGAGTTGCATGACCTTCGCGCCCGCGGCGGCGACGGCTTCGTCCTCCGCCGCGCTCGCAGCGCCGCTGACGCCGACCGCGCCGACGATCTCGCCGTCGACGACGATCGGGAGGCCGCCCTGGAGCGGCGTGAAGTCGGTGAGCGCGGTCATCGCCGTGCGACCCTGGTTGATCAGGTTCTCGAAGGCGGTCGTCGTCTTCTGGAACAGCGCCGCCGTGCGCGCCTTGCCGATCGCGATGCCCGCGCCTGCCGCGAAGGTGCCGTCGAGCCGGGCGAGCGAGAGCAGGTTGCCGCCGTTGTCGACGACCGCGATCGCGCCGCCTTCGTTGTGGGCGCGAGCGTAGACCTCGGCGGCGGCGATGACCTTGCGCGCGCCTTCGAGGGTCAGGGACTTCTTCTGCGCCAGGTCGTGGGCGCGAGCGCTCGGCGCGACGAACGGCGTCGCGGCGAGGGCGAGGATGGGGAGGAGTTTCATGGCTGCGTGGGTGCTCGTCTTCTCGATGGGTGCCGAATCAGAGGACCGGCTGCTTGAACGAGGCTTCACCGAGCAGCGTCTCGGCGAAGGAGCACCAGATGCGGACCGACGCGACGTCGGTGACGTAGTCGGGGACGACGATCGTCTTGTTGAGCTTGTCGCCTTTGATCTTGAGGCGCTCGACGAGGAAGGCGTTGCCCTTGGAGTCGACGACCTGCCAGTGCGGGGCCGGGGTTTCCGGAACGACGAAGTCGTCGGAGAGCGTCAACATGCGCTTGCCGTCGCGCACGGCGAAGGTGACGAAGCCCATGTTGGCCTTGGCGCCGGCGAACTTCGTGCTCGTGACAACGGTGCCGTCCTTGGCGGGTTGCGCGCAGGGGCAGGTGAGGTCGGTCTCGCCCAGGAGGACTTCGGCGAACGCGCACCAGATCTGCGCCTTGGCGACGTTGGGAACGTACGAGGGGACGACGATCGACTTGTTGAACTTGTCGCCCTTGATCATCAGGCGCTGCAGCAGGTACGTGTAGCCGTCGGAGTCGACGACGCGCCAGTGCGGAGCGGGGGTGTTGGGGACGATGAAATCGTCGGAGAGGGTGAGGACGGTGTGTCCGTTCTCGAGCGCGCAGGTGACGGTGCCTTGGTTCACCTTCTCGCCGTGGAAGGGCTTGCTCGTCATCGGCTCGGGGCCGTTGGCGTGTGTGGTGAAGGCGAGGAGGGCGGTGGCGGCGAGGGTGGTCAAGATGCGGGTGAGGGAGAGGGGCATGACTTTGTGGTGTTGATTGGATTCGGTGCGGAGTTTGGCGAGTGCGAGTTCGACGATTGTCGATGAAGAGTTGCGCTCGCGATGGGATTGAGATGCGTTGGGGTGG
>JBGATX010000016.1:0-53699 GCA_044228975.1 Planctomycetota bacterium
GCTCTCGGCGAGCGAGCGCGCGCGGGAGCTCGACGCGCTCTTCATCGGCCTCGAAACGCAAGGTCAACTGATGCGCACCGCGCTCGACGGCCGCGTCGCGTGGTGCGATCGCCGGCTGCTCGCGCGCATCCGCAATCGAACGCTCGAGCGTCTGCGACGCGAGATCGCGCCCGTGTCGACGGCGGATTGGATGCGCTTCCTCGCGACGTGGCAGCATCTCGACAGCGCGGCGCAACTCGAAGGTCCGGGCGGCGTGCTCGCCGCCGTGCGCCAGCTCGCGGGTGTCGAGATGCCCGCGCCGGAGTGGGAGAAGCGCCAGCTGCAGCCGCGCGTGCGCGACTACCGCCCCGAATGGCTCGACGAGCTGTGCCTGACCGGGCGCGTCGCCTGGTGCCGCCTGTGGTCGAGCGGCAATTCCGCGCCGCGCTCGACGCCGATCGCGCTCGTGCCGCGCGAGGAGCTCGCCTCCTGGCTCGCGCTCGCGCCGCGCCACGACGAGGGCGAGCTCGCGTGGCCCGCGCGCGCGACGCTCGAGGTCCTGCGCGCGCGCGGCGCCTTGTTCGAGGACGATCTCGCGCGCGCCGCGCGCCTGCTCTCGAGCGACGTCGAGCGCGGTCTGTCCGAGCTCGTCGCGCGCGGACTCGTGACGAACGATTCGTTCGCGTCGTTGCGCGCGCTCTTCGTCCCGTCGGATCGCCGACGCTCGCCCGTGGTCGGCGCGGGGCGCTGGAGCCTCCTGCGCGTCGATGAATCGGCGCAGATCGCGCCGCTCGCCCCGCGAGACGGCTCCGCGGAGCCGGCGGAATCGATCACCTTCGCCGCGCGCGTGCTCCTGCGCCGCTACGGCGTCGTCTTCCGCAGCGCGATCCAGGACGAGCGCTGGCCGCTCTTCTGGCGCGATCTCGCGCGCGCGCTGCGGCGCATGGAGCTCGCGGGCGAGGTGCGCGGCGGACGCTTCGTCAGCGGCTACTCCGGCGAGCAGTTCGCGCTCCCGCAAGCCGTGAGCGGCTTGCGCGCGGCTCGTCGCGCGGGCGAGGCGGGCGAGCGAGCTCCCGACGCCGCTGCGCTGCCACCGGAGCTCGACGAGTTCCCCCCGCTCGACGCGGCGGGTTGAGCTCATTCCGTCCCAGCGCGTGCGCCGAGCGCGCGCTCAGAGCCTGTGAAGGAATCGGGGATGCCTGGCAGGGTTGTCCAGAAGCGCTTCGGCAAGGCGCGATGACGACGCGTATTCGCCTGCAATACTCGGAGGAATCGCAACGCAGCCGGAGCGCTTCTGGGCAAGCATGACGGGCGTCCTCGATTGCTTCGCAGGCTCTCAGTTGCCGCTGCCGGCGCCGGCCTTCTCCTTCGCGCCTTTGCCCTTCACGGGCTTGGCCTTCTTCGGCGCCGCCGGCGCGGCCTCCGCCGCGGCTTGCGCTTTCGGCGCGAGATCGGCGACCTTGAGCACGAACGCGCTCTCGTCGACGCTCGCGGGCTTGGTCGCGAGCCACGCATCGAGCGCGAGCACCCACAGCGCGCTCGTGCCTTCGAGCGTCGTGTGCAGTCCGTCCTCCTGCATGAGCTTCGCGCGCGCGCCCTTGTCGTAGTGGTTGCCGCGCACGTCGATCGGCTCGCCGGCGTTCATCTTGGCCAGCATGTCGCGCACGGGGACGAGCACGACGTTCGTGTGCGCCTTGGCCCAGTCGCGCACGTGCTGCTGCAACGCGTCGAGCACGTCGCGCGCCGGGATCGCCTGCGGCGCGAGCATCATCGGGCTGACCTTCACGCCGTTGAAGTCGGGCACGTCGCCGAGGAGCACGGGGCAAGTCAACGGCTCGAGCGCCTTCAATCCCGCGTCGAGGCGTTCGGTCCGCGCCGCGACCTCGCCCTTGCCGTACGCGAGCCAGAACAGGTAGTCGATCGCGACGACCATCGTCGGCTTGGCATCCAACGCTTCCTTCGCCGTCTGGACGGCGTTCTCCTTCGGCGACATGAAGAACATCATCGTCGCGAAGTCGAGCGGTGCCGCGTGCGCGCCGACGATCGAGGCCGAGACCACGTTCGCGAGACGCAGCTTCGATTCCTGGCCCGAGAACGGATCCGCGTTGGGGTCGAGACCGAAGCCGGAGCTCACGCTCGCGCCGAGGATGGCGATCTTCGCGAGCGGCGCGGGCGCGGCCGGGCCTCCCGCGGGCTTGGCGGCGTCACCACCGAGCGCGAACGACGGGGCGAGGAGCGAAACGAGCGCGAGTCCGAGTGCGAGGAGCTTCATGGGCTCCCGTTGTACCCGCGCCCGCTCGGTGCGTCACGACCCGGCGCCGGCGCGCGCCGCGTTCGAGCGTCAAGTGCGTGCAAGCAAGGCGCCAGCGCGCCCGCGGACGGCGAAGCACGGCGTGCTCGCGCCGCAGCGGAATGCGTCCGGCGCGCGTCGGGCGCGCGGGAGCCTCACTGCGGCGCGATCCCGAGGCGCTCGGTCATGCGCACGAGCTCCGCGACCGAACCGGCCTTCATCTTCTGCAGCACGCGCGCGCGGTGCAGCTTCACCGTGCGCTCCGCGATGCCGAGCTGGAAGGCCGCCTGCTTGTTGCGCAGACCGCCGAGGATGCCGCGCAGCACGTCGCACTCGCGCGGCGTCAGGCTCGCGTGGCGCTTGCGCAACTCCTCGAGCTCGTTGTTCACGCTGCGGCGCGCCGCGTCGCGCTCGAGCGCGCGATCGAGCGCGGCGATCAACGCGTCCTCCCCCACGGGCTTCTCGAGGAAGTCGATCGCGCCGGCCTTCATCGCGTTGACGCTGGTCGGCACGTCCGCGTGCCCGGTGAGGAACACGATCGGGATCTCGACGCCGCGCGCCGCCAGCGCGCGCTGCAGCTCGAGCCCCGACATGCCGGGCATGCGCAGGTCGAGCAGCAGGCAGCCGCCTCGGCCGGGATCGAAGCCCGCGAGGTACTCCTCGGCCGAGGCGCTGGCCTTGACCTCGAAACCCGACGCGGCCAGCAAGCGTGTCGTCGCGCGGCGCAAGGCCTCGTCGTCGTCCACCAGGAATACAGTGCCCTTCGATTTCACGAACTTCCTCCGCGCGGCTCGAGCGCCGGCAGCGACAAACGAAAGGCGGCGCCGCGCGCGAGCTCGCTCGCGACGCGGATGCTGCCGCCGTGGGACTCGACGATCGTGCGGCAGATCGTCAAGCCCAGTCCCATGCCGTCGACCTTCGACGACGTGTACGGTTCGAACAGGCGCGCGGCGATCTCGGGCGGGATGCCCGGGCCGTTGTCGCGCACTTCCAGCTCGACTTGACTCGACTCGACGCGCGTGCGCAGTTCCAGACGCCGGTCACCGGAGGAGTTCTCCAGCGCTTCGCAGGCGTTCTTGATCAGGTTGACGATCACCTGCTGGATCTGGATGAAGTCGGCCGCGATCAGCGGCGGCGACGGATGCAGATCGAGATCGAGCTCCACGCCGTGGTCCGCCATCTCCCGCCTCACGAGCGGCAGCGTATCGCGAACGATGTCGTTCACGTCCAGGCGCCTGCGCTCGACGGGGTGCTTGCGCAGGTACTCGCGCAGGCGGCGGATGACCTCGGAAGCGCGCTGGCCCTCCTGCGCGATGTCGCGCAGGATCGATTCCAGCTCGCGCCGGTCGACGGGCGCCACGGCGAGCAGCTTCTGCCCCGCTTACGCGTTGGCCACGATCGCCGCCAGCGGCTGGTTGACCTCGTGCGCGAGCGAGGTCGCGAGCTCGCCCGCGGTCGCGACGCGCGAGGCGTGCGCGAGCTGCAGACGCAGTCGCGAGGCGTGCTCCTCGGCCTCCGCCTGCGCCTGGATGATGCTCTGCCGTTCGCGCTCGCGACGGCGCACCATGCCCGTGCGCGCGAGGTCGGCGACGTAGAGCAGCCCGACCACGAGGACGGCCGCGGCGACGTCGAACGCGCGCGTCTGCCACCAGGTCGGCAGGACCTCGAAGTCGAGCGTCGCCGGCTGCCGGTTCCACACTCCGTCCTCGTTGCTCGCGATGACCGCGAAGCGGTATCGCCCGGGCGCGACGGCGGTGTAGGCGGCCTGGCGCTGATTGCCGGCGTCGATCCAGCGCTCGTCGAAGCCCTCGAGCCGGTAACGGAACTTCACGCGCTCGGGTGCGCGCAGCGCGAAGGCCGTGTACTCGATCGAGAAGCGTCGCGTGCCGGCCGGCAGCTCGAGGTCCAGAGCGGGGGCGAACGTGCGCCCCTCCACGTCGATGCGATCGACGCGCAGCGCGGGCGGCGTGCGGTTGTACGGGAACGAGCTGGCGTCGATGCACACCGCGCCGCTCACGGTCGTGAACCAGAAGCGTCCCGAGGAATCGCGCAAGCCCGCCGGCGAGCCGTGGTTCGCCTCCGGCATGCCCGCTTCGGGGCCGATGACGATCGGATCGAGCTGCGTGGAGCGCCCTTCGAGCACGGCGACGAGCTCCGGCTTGCGCACGACGATCAACCCGAGGTTCGTGAGGATCCACATGCGCTGCTCGTCGTCCTCGAGGATCGCCGAGAGCGCGTTGTCGGGCAGTCCTCGATCGCGCGAGAGGCGCTGCACGCGTCCGTCGACCAGGCGCAGGAGTCCGGCGCCGTAGGTCGCGGCCCAGACGCTGCCATCGGAGTCGACGAGCAGGTCGCGCACGTCCGCGAAGGGCACGCCTTCCGCGCCGCTCATGCGCGTCGTCTTCCCGCCGCTGTGGCGCAACACCGTGCCGTGACCACCGATCCAGATGTCGCCGTTGGGAGCGGGTTCGAGACACAAGGCCGCCTCGCCGATATCGCTCGACTCGATCACCGCGCCGGAGGCGTCGGCGTGCACGAGCCGGCCCGTGCGCGCGGCGGCCCACACGCTGTCGTCGGCGAGCGCGACGATCGAATCGACCTCGCTCGGAAAGCCCGGCACGCTGACTTCGGCGTGGCTGATCGCGCCGGCGACGTCGAGATCGTCGGCGCGCACGATGCGATCGTTCAGTCCCAGCCACATCCGTCCGCGCGTATCGCGCGAGAGGCCGTAGAGCGAGCGACCCGGCACGTCGAAGGTCTGCATCTGTGCCGCGGCGTGCGCCGCATCGGTGCCGGCGGGCACGCGACCGAGCGCTTCGAGCGCGCCGGCGATCCACACGCTCCCGTTGCGATCCTCGGCGAGCGCCGCGCCTCCGGTCGGAGGCCGGAACTCGAACAGCGTGAACGGACTCGACGTCAGGCGCAGGAGGCCGTCGATCTCCGATCCGACCCACACGCTGCCTTCGCGGTCGCGCAGGAACGAGCGCACGCAGAAGTCGTCCGGGACGCCGTCGATCGGCTCGACGAGCTGCCAGTTTCCGCTGGCGTGTCCGGGCAGCACCAGCCGCGGACCTTGCTTCGTGCCGAGCCAGACTCCGCCGCGCGGGTCGGACAACAGAGCCGTCACGGGCTCGTGGAACGCGGGCGTGAGCTCGACGCGCTCGAGGATGCCCCCGCGCTCGCGCGCCAGACCGTCGTCGAGACCGACCCAGAGTCCGTCGTCGAGCGCCGGCGCGATCGCTCCGATGCGCGCGGGCGCGACGAGCTTGCTCCGCTGCGTTCCCTGCGCGTCGAAGCCGTACAGATCGCTGCCGTGCGCGATGCGGACGTCGCCGACGGAGTCGATGCACGTCGACTGGTATCCGCCGCCCGGTCCAGCGCCGAGCACGCTCGACCACTCGCGACCGTCGAAGCGCCTCACCACGCCGCTGTCCGCTCCGACCCACAACCCGCTCGATCGATCGACCAGCACGGAGACGACCGCGTCCGCCCACGGCTGCCGGGGGCGCACCTCGACGATCGAGTGGTCGCGCAGGTGGACCAGATCTCCTTCCTGCGTTCCGATCCACATCCCGTCGGCGCCGTCGGAGGTCAGCGAGGTCAACCGGTTCGACGGCAGACCCGGAAGCGTGTCGAGGTCGAAGATCTCGAAGCGCACACCGTCGAAGCGCAGCAAGCCGCCGAAGGTCGCGATCCACAGGACGCCGTCGGGCGTCTGGAGCAGCTCGTTGATCGAACCCTGCGGCAGTCCGTTGCCCGTGTTCCAGTACGCCACATGCGGGGTCTGGCTCGCCAGCGCCTCGCGTCGATCGGCGGCGGAGACGGACTCCGGCAAGCTGGCGACGAGCACGCTCGCGAGGCCGAGGCGACGAGCGGACTCTCGGGCGACGAGGAGCGAGCGCGCGGACACGCACGAAGTATGACGGATGTCGTTGGGCTTCCGATGCGTACATGTACGAACAAGGACGGTGACCCGGGGCGGTCGACGGTGCTCCGCGAAGGGCCCTCGGTCCGTCGGCTCGTCCCCCAAGGCTCTCGCGCGAAGAAGCGAGCACGTCGCGAGGCGAGCGCAGACTTGCCCGAGCGGGCGAACGAGCTCGGCGCGTCGCGGCTCTCGCCTGCCGTCCCGCCCGCTCGCCGTCCCGCGCGCGACGATCGCAGAGCACGGCACCCGTCGTCGCGATGCGTCCCGTGTCCGCGGCGGCGGCGGCGAGGTCCAGCCACCGCGCCGACGGCCGCCGCGCGCGGATCACCAGCGATAGCCGTTCGAGCCGCCGGTGTCGTTCGACTCGTCGTACCAGGCGTCGAGCAGCTCGAACCAGTTGTCGACGACGCCGTCACCGGGCGTCGCGCCGTCGCCGAGGAACGACCAGCGGCCGTAGTCCTTCTTCTCGCCGGCGAGCGGCGTGTACCACTTGAAGGACTTCCAGCGGCCGGGCTTGTTCGCCGGGAGCACGACGAAGACGCCGTTCTCGCCCTCGCGGAAGTCCGCGTAGCCGCCCATGCCGAACGACGCGAGCACGAAGCGATCGACCGCCGCGCACATCGAGCTCGCCGCGGCGCTCACGTCGGGGTGCGCTTCCTTGCTCGCGCGCTCGATCGCGCGACCGAGCGCGTGCAGATCGACGTACGGCCCGCCTTCGGAGTAGTTCATCACCGGCGTCGCACTCCCCGGGCCGCGCAGATCGAGCACGGTGTCGCGCAGCTTCGCCTTCCAGAGCAGCGTCGAGAGACGATCGAGCTCGCTCTTCACCGCCGCTGCCTCGCGCAGGTCGTAACAAGCCGCGGCCTCGTGCTCGGCCGGTTCGCCGCGCTGGCCGGCTTCGATGCGGCCTTGCTTGCCCTCTTCGATGACGAGCGCGCCGAACTGTGCCGCGGTCATCGTCGCGGGATCGAGGAACGGCTGCTTCGCGCTGCTCGCGTGGTCCTTCGAGCGCAGGCGCGCGAACGCGCGATCCCAGTCGAGCGGCGGACCGGCGTTGGGGATCGCGACCAGGATCTGCGCGCCGAAACGGTCCTTGCCGGGCCGCCATTCGTACGCCGCTTCGATGCCGCCCATGTTGCAGAGCTCGAGCGCGAGGAAGTCGACCGATTCCTTCGGACCGAGCTTCGCGCTCACTTCCGCGATGCCCATGCTGTGCCTGCTCTCCGCATCGGGGCACATCGATTCGCCGCTCGCGTGGCTGTAGATCATCACGCCGTAGTGCTGCGCGGGCGCGGTGGCCTTGCCCCAGTCGATGAAGCGCTTCAACGTGTCGGCATCGGCCGAATCGAGCTCGACATCGTGCTCCGCAGCGCCGCTCGCCGCGATCGTCGGCAGGAATTCACCGCCGGAGAGGCGCTCGACCGAGTCCTTCTTGATGCGGTAGAGCCGCGTGCCGGTGAACTCGTCGGCGATGAGCACGTCGGTCTTCTCGTGCTTCGCGCTGCGATCGAAGAAGAAGAGCAGCTCGACCCCCGGGTCGTCGTCGAGCGCCTTGCGCACGCCGTCGAGGAAGTACTGGATCGGCCCGTCGGCACTGTTGTCGGCGGCGCCGTAGACGAGGATCGTCCACGGACGTGTGGATCGCGCGACGTGCGGCGCCGTGTCACCGGTGCGTGGATCGAAGCAGCTCGCCAGGGCGAGCGTCGCGAGCGAGAAGAGCATCGTCGTGGCTCCTGTGGATGAGGAACGTGCGCGAGGATACGCCCTCGGCCGAGCTCACGCGCCCGGACTCGTGTGCGGAAATCGTTCGCGCGACCCGTGCGCGCGTGCATGCGAGGCGCACGCTCCTCGAAGACGAACGACGGGCGAAACGCGGTGAGACTGCGCGGCTCCTCCGCGTTCGACGCCACGAGGGTGCGCTCGGCCATCGTCGCCGGGCGCGCGTCGCGTTCGGACGCGCTACAGCGGAAACGCCCCGTCGCCCGGCGTCGCGTGGCCCAGGCGCTCGGCGATCTGGATGAAGGCGTTGTACTGCTTGCGCAGGTGCAGCGGGACGTCGGCGTAGACGTCCTCGACCAGCGTCTTCAGCGCCATCTTCGGCGCCTGCTCCTGCTTGTGGATCTCGGCGTCGATCACGGCGGTGATCTCGGCCTCGAGCGTGTCGCGCTCGCCCGCCGCGAGCACCTTGCGCGCGACGAGCAGCTTCTCGAAGCGC
This sequence comes from Planctomycetota bacterium, assembly GCA_044228975.1. Lineage (GTDB taxonomy): Bacteria > Planctomycetota > UBA1135 > UBA1135 > JADJNY01. The sequence continues at coordinate 8,410 of JBGATX010000016.1, forward strand.
TCCAGCGGATCCTTCGCGGCCCACGCGGCGACCTCGGTCTCGTCGCGGTACTTCGTCGGGTCGTCGGAGCTCGAGTGGCCGAGCATGCGATAGGTCTTGAGCACGATCAGCGACGGCTGCCCGCGCCGCGCGAGCTCGTGCGCCTCTCGCGCGGCCGCGTGACACGCGAGCGCGTCGTTGCCGTCGACGTCCTTGCCCGGCAGGCCGTACGCGCTCGCCTTGTCGGCGTAGGACTCCGCCGCGGTCTGGTTCTTCGAGCACACCGAGATCGCCCAGCCGTTGTCGATGCACACGAAGTAGCACGGCACCTTCCACACGCCGGCGAAGTTCATCCCGCTGTGGAAGCCGTTCGAGGAGGTCGCTCCGTCGCCGAAGTAGATCGCGTGCACCTCGTCGATTCCGCGCAGTTTCGCCGCGTACGCCGCGCCGACCCCGTGCGGGATCTGCGTGCCGATGACGCTCGACCAGCTCGGGTAGTGGCTGCCCTTGTGCTGGAAGTGGTTGCACATCTGGCGGCCCTTGGCCGTATCGTTGCTGTTGCAGTACATCTGCGCGATGTACTCCGACAGCGGGAGACCGCGCATGACCGCCGCTCCTCCTTCGCGCAGACCGGACCAGAGCCAATCTTGCTGGCGCAACGGATACGCGGAGCCGATCAGCGCGGCTTCGAGGCCCTTGGCCGTGCCGACGAAACCGACGCGACCGGCGCGCTGCAGCTTGAGCATGCGCTCGTCGAGCACGCGCACGCGCAGCATGTGCGTGAAGAGCTCGCGCAGCTTCGCATCGGGCAACACGGAGGCACCGCTCACGAGCGTGCCGTCCTGGCGGAGGACTTGTTGGAGGGTGGTCACGAGTGGGCGCGGGGTGTCGCTCGAGGGCTTCGTCGCGCTGCTCGCACGGCTCGCATCGGAGCCGTCGGTTCGGCCTCGACGAGCCGCGGATTGTCGCCGCGGGTGGCGCGGACGACAACCACGCAACGGCGGGGATTCGTACGACCAAGGAGCAGAAGGCCCGCAGTGTCGCGCGGAACTCGATGGACGGCCGGCGCTCACGCGACCGACGTCGTCACTGCCGGCACCCGATCAGGACGTCGTGCGCCGCCGAAAGGCAGGCGACGGAGCAGCGGGTCGAAGTCCCGGACCGATCCGAGACGCAGATCGATCTCCGCACCAGTTTTGTCGCCTCGCGATTCGAAGCTGCCATCGGCATCCGCCACGCGCGACGCGAACACGCTCGCGCTCGAGCTCTCGACCCGGTTCACGAGCGTGTTCCGCGCACAGCGTCGACCGGCCGGCGCGGACCGAGGGTCTCGTGACGTCAACACCGGGCCGACGACGACGCAGGATCGGGCTCGTGGAGCTTCCGCACGCATCGGTCGGCTCCCCGCGGCCGCGCGCGCCACGAGTTCGGCGCGAGGGACCGAGCGGGCGACGCAACGGAGGCGCGTCGTGTTCCGTACCGCTCGCGCGCGGCAGGAGCCCGACTCGTAGCCGTTACGATTCCCGACTCGGAGGAAGCCGTGCCGGCGACCTCGAGCGCGATCCACGGGCCGCGCCGAGCTGCAATACTGAGGAGCCTCGGCATGGAGCGCAGTCCTCTCGTGCAAGCTTCGACGGCAGCGCGCGTGCGCGAGGTTCCCCTCGTGACGCCGCGCTGGTGTCGCTTTCCGCACCTGCCGCTCGCACTGTCCGCCCTCATCGGCGCGTGCGCGCTGCTGCCGGCGTCGCGCGCGAACCCGCGCCTCGCGTGGGCGTTCCTCGGCACGGCCGCGGTGCTCGGCGCGTGGACCGCGCTGCTCGGACTCGCGCGCGCGCGGCGGCTCTCGATCGAGCTCACGCGACCGCTCAAGGCGCACTACGTCCAGGGCTGCGTGCAGCTCTGCATCTACGCGTACTGGGGCGCGTACTGGCCGAAGGTCTACAGCTCCGCGCCGCTGATCCTGTCGCAGATGGCGTTCCTGTTCCTGTTCGACGGCCTGCTCTCGTGGTCGCGCGGACGTCCGTGGCGCCTCGGTCTCGGCCCCGTGCCGATCGTCTTCAGCACGAACTTCTTCCTGTGGTTCACGGACGACTGGTTCGTGTTCCAGTTCGGGATGCTCGCGCTGTGCGCGCTCGCCAAGGAGTTCCTGCGCTGGAACCGCGACGGGAAGAACACGCACATCTTCAACCCGTCGGCCTTCGGCCTGTCGATCGTTTCGATCGTGCTGATCGCCACGCACTCCACGCATCTGACCTGGGGCATCGAGGTCGCGACGACGCTCGGCTCGCCGCCGCACATGTACCTCGCGCTCTTCGCGCTCGGCCTGGTCGTGCAGTACTTCTTCTCGGTCACGCTGATGACCGTGTCGGCGGTCGCGGCGCTGGTGGTGCTCGACCTCGCGTACAACGCGCACACCGGCGTCTACCAGTTCGTCGACACGAACATCCCGATCGCGATCTTCCTCGGGATGCACTTCCTGATCACGGATCCCGCGACGTCGCCGCGCACGAACGTCGGCCGCGTGATCTTCGGAGCGCTGTACGGCGTGGCGAACTTCGTGCTGTTCACCGTGCTCGGCGACTTCGGCGTGCCGGACTTCTACGACAAGCTGCTCCCGGTGCCGCTGCTGAACTTGTCCGTGAAGTGGATCGACAGCGTCGGACGCTTCTCGCTGCTCGAGCGCTTCCGCCAGTGGGAGGCGAAGTTCCGGCCGCGCGCGCTGAACCTCGTGCACATGGGCTGCTGGGTCGCGCTCTTCTCCGTGATGTTCGCGACCGGTTTCGTCGATGCGCCGCACCCGGGCGCGTCGGTCGAGTTCTGGCGCCAGGCCTACCGCGAGGGCAAGCCCGACGCGGGCCGCAAGTGGCTCAAGATGGTCGGCGCGCAGGCGGAGGCCGGCAATGCGTCGGCGTGCAACGTGCTCGGCAACATGTACCTCGAGGGCACGGTCTCGCCACCCGACCGCGCGCGCGCGTTGCAGGGGTACTCGCGCGCTTGCTCCTACGCGCACGCGCGCGGCTGCGAGAACCTCGCGGCGCAGATCCTCGCGCGCGACGAGCGTTCGTCCGACGGCCTGCTCGGTCCCGCGCTCGATCGAATCGAGGCGGAACGCGCGAACGGCACGGACCGCCGTGGATCGTTCGTGCTGGCGCGCGCGCACGAGACCGGTCGCGGCCGCCCGCTCGACCGCGAGCGCGCGCGAGAGCTGTACGAGGAAGCGTGCGCCGCGGGCTCGCTGCCCGCGTGCAAGGCACTGCTGCGCCTGCGCGCCACGGAGACGAATGCGCGAAGCGACGTCAGCGTCGCGCTCACCGCGCTGGAGCGTGCATGCGCCGGCGGCGATGCGGAGAGCTGCCTGTACGTCGCTCATGCATTGCACGCGGGTACGGGCGTCGCCCCCGACGAAGCGCGCGCGGTCGGGCTCCTGCGTCGCGCGTGCGAGCTCGGCTCGAAGTACGCGTGCGACGAACTGCGCGGGCCGGCCACGCACTGACGTGGGCGCTCTCGCCCGTGAGCGAGCCTGCAGCGAGGGTCGGATCACCGTCCGGTCGTGAGCACGACATCACGCGCGCCGAGCGGGACGCGCAGCAGCGGCGGGCCGAAGAACGGCGTCGACGAGAGGCGCAGCTCGATCTCCGGCCCGGTGCGGTCGCTGCGCAGCTCGAAATGGCCTTCGGCGTCCGTGTCGCACGAGGCGATGGCGCTCACTCCGTGGCCTTCGAGTGGATTCCTCGCGTAGACGCCGACACCCGCCACCGCAACGCCGCGCGCATCGACGACGCGGCCGGAGGCGATGAGCGGCGGGAGCGTGAGCACGAGGATGCCGAGATCGTTCTCGCCGCGCACGAGTTCGCGCGTGTTCTGGATCTGCACGAAACCTCCGGCGCTGGCTCGCGTGTCGTGCGCCCGGAAGTCGAGGACGCACGCTCCGATTCGGTCGGGAGCTTCGACGCTCCCAGGCGCAGGCCACGACTCGGGACGCTGGATTTCCGAGCTCAGCACGGCTCGCACGGCGCTCATCGAGAGCTCGATCGGTTGATCGTTGCCGAGCGCGCAACGAAAGCGGCCGCGCGCGTCCGTCGTGAACACGCAGCGCCTGTCGGGCGAGTCTGGCGCGCTCTGCAGCAGGTCGAACTCGACGTTCGCGACCGGCTTGCCGCTCTCGAAGCGCATGACGCCCGTCAGCACGATGCACTGCGGCCCGAAGCGCAGCTCGAGCACCGCTTCCTCGCCTTGATTCTTCGGTCCGGCGCCGACGACACGCGCGCGATCGTGCTCGTCGAGATTGCCGCAGAGCTCGATCTGCAATCCGAGTTGAACGAACGGAAAGCGCGCGCAACCGTCCGAGATGTCGGGAACCCACTCGCCGCGGTCGAAGAAGATCGGCGTGCGCTCCGGTGCTGCCTCGATCGATTCGGGCCGCGCGAAGCTCCCCGGGATCCAGAGGGAAGTGCCTCGCGCTCGAATGCGGCTCGCTCGCACGCTGCGTCCCGCATCGTCGACCGTCTTCACGAGCAGACTGCCCCACGGTGGAGCGACGAGATGCAGCTCGCGCGCGTCCCTCGGCACTTCGGTGCGTTGTCCATCGTTTCCAAGGAGCGCGATGCGCACGCCCAATCTCTGCCGATCCGAACAGCGATCGAAGAGCTGCTGCACGTGCGCAACGCGCACGACCCCGTTCGCATCCGTTCGATCGCGCCTGCACGGCTCGTCGTCCCAGTACGGCTGGAAGCGCACGAACTCGACCGGCGCACCCGCGACGCGCGCACCCGACCCGTCGACGACGTCGACGACGAGCTCGTCTTCGAGCGCCAGCTCGATGCGCGCTGGTTTTCCGCTCTTGCGTTTCGCGAAAGGCAAGCCGGCGACGTGTCCGTCGTAGCGCTCGATCTCGAAACTCCCCCACCGACCCGGCGCTCGGGCGACGAAGACGTTCCAGCGCGGATCGCGGGGCAAAGTGGCGAGCCCGTGCTCGTCGGTGCGAACGACACGCTCGACGAAGGCGGGGAGCTCGAACGCATCCGACGTGTGAAGTCGCGCCAGCGTCCCAGAGCGCTGCTCCTCGGCATTGAACTCCGCATACGAGAGCCCACACACCTGCGCCTTGGCGATCGGCTTGCCGGTCTCGCGCTCCACGACGAGGACGGCGAAGGAGTCCGTCGGTTCCTGCGCGGGCGAAGCAGCGGCACTCGGTTGCGCAACCGCAGGAACGCGCGACGGTGACGCGGTGACGAGCGGAGCGCTGAGCGGCTCACTCGCTGGCGGATTCGAGGTCGAGCTCGCGCTCGGGGCGCTGCTTGCGTCGACGACGGGCAGCGGATCGCGCTGCGTCGCGAGCATCCAAAGAGCCGCTCCCGCAAGCAGCGTGAGCACGAACGTGGCGCGAACGCTCGATTGCATCGCTCGCCGATCGTATCCGAGGAACCGGCGCGACCGCCGTCGCGAGGAGACGTTCCCTGGCGTCCTCGTCGAGCTTCACCACGCGGGTTCGACACCGCACGCGCACCGTGCGCGCTCGCTCGGCAGGCGCTGCACGTCCGAGGACGCTCGACGCGCCGTTCACGTTCAATGACGTCGCTGCTTGCTTGCCGGCAAGCGCGCTTCGCGCCGCGCCACCGACGCCACCGCGCGCAGCACGCGGTTGACCGCGGCGGAGTTCGGGAAGAGCTCCGCGAGGTCGGGGTCGATGACGACCAAGTTCGTTCCCTGCCGATACCGGACGGCGTACTTCCCGCGCGTGCCGCTGCTGAAGTCGTATTCGCGTCGAGGCTCGTCGCGTTTCACGCTGGGTTCACGCTTCTTCATAGACCGTCCGCTCTCGCCGCGTCGCGCGACGTGCGCTGATGATGCGGACATTCTCGCCGCGTTCCGTGTGGATCACAACCACGAGCTGGCCCCGTTCGGTAGCGCCGAGGAGCACGAATCGGTGCTCCAATGCCGAGTGGTCATGGTCAGGGATTGTGATCGAGAACGGATCGCCGAATGCCGTCGACGCCTCGTCGAACGACACAGCGTGCTTGCGTTGGTTGTGCGCAGCCTTGAGCGAATCCCATTCGAAGCGAATCACGTGAAACGTCGTCCGGCAGCCACGACGCACCTCGACTCAGGAAGACGGGCGGGCGAGAGCCCGGTGGCGGTTCCACATCCCAGGCACGCCGATCGTGCGGCCACGGCGTCCTGCGCTGCGGGGAATTCGCCGTCGAGAAACCGGCGGCGGCTTTCGCGCTCAGCGCTACATTGCCGCGCATGAGCAACGACGACTACGTCCTCGGCACCGATCGCGAGGAGCTCCTGCGGCTCTCGTTCCAGCACGAAGCGTGGGTCGCGCACGCTTACGCGCTCTGGCAACGCGCCGGCATCCGCGGCGGGCAGACCGTGGTCGATCTCGGCAGCGGGCCCGGCTTCACCACCTTTGATTTGGCGCAGATGGTCGGAGCGCGCGGGCGCGTCATCGCGCGCGATCGCAGCGAGCGCTTCCTCGAGTTCGTCGCTGCCGAGAGCCGCCGGCGCGGCATCGCGTGGATCGAGACGAGCGCGGGCGACGTCGAGACGCTCGCGCTCGCGCCCGAGAGCGTCGATGCGCTCTACGCGCGCTGGCTCTTCTGCTGGCTGCCCGATCCCGCGCTCGCCATGGAGCGCGTCGCGCGCTGCGTGCGCCGCGGCGGCGTGATCGTGCTGCAGGACTACCTCGACTGGTCGGCGATGCGCTTGCTCCCGCGCGAGCCCGCCTTCGATCGCGGCGTCGCGGCGTGCATGGAGAGCTGGCGCAAGGCCGGCGGGACGATCAACGTCGTCGAGCGCGTGCCCGAGATGGCCGCGCGCGCGGGTCTCGTCGTCGAGCACCTCGCGCCGATCGCGCGCATGGGCGCCGTCGGCTCGCTCGAGTGGCGCTGGATGGAGGAGTTCTTCCGCACGTACCTGCCGAAGATCGTTCCCGAGCTCCTCTCGCAGGCGGAGCTCGACGCCGCACTGCGCGTGTGGGACGTGCAGAGCACGAAGGTCGAGCGCTTCGCCTACACGCCGGTGATGGCGAACGCGATCTTGCGCAAGCGCTGATCGGCGGCTCGCCAGCGTCGGAGCCTCTGGAGCGCAGCTCGCGCGCGCGGCCGCCGCAACCCGACCCGGCGGGCGGCCGGCTCAGCATGGCCGCATCGCCCCCCGCGCTGACGGGGGACCTCGGGTTGGCCCGTGCTCCAGTCGGGGCGCCCGATTCGGTCGTATTGGACGTTTTATCGGCCTTTCTGCAGGCTAGTCGGCATCCAAGCGGCCGATTTGGCCGAATAGCGCCGGACGCCCGGACCGAGGCCCCATGGATTCCTACCTGACCAGCACCGAAGCCGCGCGGCTCCTCAAGGTGACTCCGAGCAGCATCAAGCGCTGGACGCAGTCCGGTCAGCTGCGCTGCGTCGTCACACCCGGCCGCCATCGGCGGTTCGCGCGCCGGGAGCTCGAGGACTTCGCGCGCCGGCACCGCGATCCGCTCGGCGACGGAAGTGCGCCGCGCAACGCGCTGGTCGAGGCGCTGCTTTCGGACCAGCCTTTGATCGCGATCCAGGCCGCGATCCTCGAGCTGCGTTCACGCGAACGCTCCTGGTATGAAACGGCGGAGGTCCTGGGCGCGGTGCCGCCCGAGATCGGGAGCTGCTGGGCGAGCGGCGGCATCACGATCCTCGACGAGCATCGCGCATCCGAGCGCTTCGCGCGCGCCCTCTCGACGTGCGCCGAGACGATCGCCACGTCGACGCACTCGCCGACGGCCTTGATCGCCACGGCCGAGGGTGACGAGCACACGCTGGCGCTCAACCTGGTCGAGCTGTGCCTGCGCGAGGCCGGTTGGAACGTGATCTGGGGCGGGCGCGCGACGCCGCTCGAGGAGCTCGCGGAGCGTGTCGAGCGCGGCGGCATCGGCCTGGTCGGCCTGTCGGCTTCGGCGTACTCCAGCCGCGGCAAGGCACTCGCGGCGCAGGTGCGGCGCCTGGCGCCGGCTTGCAAACGCAACGGTACGCATCTCGTGCTCGGCGGAAGCGGCGCGTGGCCCGCGAACGCGAGCGAAGAGGACCACGTGCATCGCATCGAGCGCTTCGCGCAGCTTCACGAGCTCCTCGTCGGGAGCCTGGTCTGAACGATGACGTGCGCCCGGAACTGCATGCGCGGCGGGAGCGCCGTGAGATGAACTCGGTGCCCTTCGAGCTCCTGCTGCCCGCCGCCTTGTTCGCGAGCACGGTGATGTTGCTGCTCTGGCAACGCCAGCGTCGCACGCTCGATGCGACACCCGTCGACGTGGGCTGGGCCGCGATCCTCGCGCTGCTGGCGATCTTCTACGCGCTCTGCGCTCCGGGCTTGCCCGCGCGGCGCGTGTTCGTCGGCGGTTTCGCGGCGCTGGCCAGCGGTCGCCTCGCGTGGCACCTCTACGTCGATCGCGCGCGCAGCGGTGTCGAGGACGGACGTTACGCCGCGCTGCGCCAACGCTGGGGAGCGCGCTCTCAACGCAACTTCTTCTGGCTGTTCCAGGTCCAGGCGCTGCTCGACGTCGTGCTCTCGCTGCCGTTCCTGCTCGCCTGCTCGAGCGCCGCGCCTTGGGGCGCGCTCGATGTCGCTGCGTTGGCTCTCGGCTCGATCGCGCTCGCGGGCGAGTGGATCGCCGATCGAGAGCTGGGTCGTTTTCGCGCGCAAGCAGGCAACCGCGGCCGCACGTGTCGCGTCGGACTGTGGCGCTTCTCGCGCCATCCCAACTACTTCTTCCAGTGGCTCCTGTGGTGTGCCTACGCGCTCGCCGCGGCGAGCGCGCCGCTGGGCTGGCTGGCGGTCGCGAGTCCGCTCGTGATGCTCTTCTTGATCCTGCGCGTCAGCGGCATTCCGCCGACGGAAGCGCAGGCGTTGCGCTCGCGCGGTGACGACTACCGCGAGTACCAGCGCACGACGAGCGCGTTCCTTCCCTGGTTCCCGCGCGCGAGCCAACCATGATCGGGATCCAGGAAGTCGTCGAATCGGGTCGCGTGCCCGACCTCGCGCTGCGCATGGGCATCCGGCGCCTGCTCGCGCGGCGCCTGCGCGACGAGCGTCGCGGTGGCATCGAGCAGCAACGCGAGCGCCTGGCGCTCCTGGTCGAGAAGAAGAGCCGCGGGCCGATCGCGCTGCACACGCAGGACGCGAACCGCCAGCACTACGAGGTGCCGACGGAGCTCTACCAGCTCGCGCTCGGCCCGCGGCTCAAGTACTCGAGCGCGCTGTGGACGCCGGATTGCGCCGACCTCGCGACGGCCGAGGAGCGCATGCTCGCGCTGACCTGCGAACGCGCGGAGCTCGCCGACGGCCAGCGCATCCTCGAGCTGGGCTGCGGCTGGGGATCGCTCTCGTTGTGGATGGCGCAGCAGTATCCGGCGGCGCGCATCCTCGCTCTCTCGAACTCCGCCACGCAGCGCGCGCACATCGAGGCCGAGTGCGCGCGCCTCGGACTGCGCAACCTCGACGTGCGCACGGCCGACATCAACGACTTCGCGATCGAGCGGCGCTTCGACCGCGTCGTTTCGGTCGAGATGTTCGAGCACCTGAGCAACTGGCGCGAGCTCCTGCGCCGCGTGTCCGGCTGGATGGAGCCCGACGCCAAGGCGTTCGTGCACGTCTTTTCGCACCGCGAGTTCGCCTACGAGTTCTCGACGCAGGGCGAGGACGACTGGATGGGCCGGCACTTCTTCACCGGCGGCGTAATGCCGTCCGACGATCTGCTGCTCCATTTCCAGCGCGACTTGAGCGTGACGCGGCATTGGCGCGTCGACGGACGCCACTACGGCGCGACGGCCGAGGCGTGGCTCGCGAACCTCGATCGGAACGCGCACGCCGCGCTCCCGATCCTCGAGCACACCTACGGCGCCGGGCGCGGGCGCGCGTGGCTCGAGAACTGGCGCGTGTTCTTCATGGCTTGCGCGGAGCTGTGGAACTACCGCGCGGGGCAGGAGTGGCTCGTCTCGCACTACCTGCTCGAACGGAGCGGTCGATGAGGATCGCCATCGTCGGCAGCGGCATCGCGGGGCTCTCCGCGGCGCGCGAGCTCGCGCGCGAGAACGAGATCGAGGTCTTCGAGGCCGGCGAGCACATCGGCGGTCACACGCACACGCACGATCTCGTCGTCGATGGACGCGCGGTGCGCGTCGACAGCGGCTTCATCGTCTTCAACGAGCGCACGTACCCGGGCTTCTGCGCGCTGCTGCGCGAGCTCGGGGTCGCGTCGCAGGCGAGCGACATGGGCATCTCGGTGCGCTGCGAGCGCACGGGCCTCGAATACAACGGCCGCAACCTCGACACGCTCTACGCGCAGCGCTCGAACCTGCTCTCGCCTTCGTTCCATCGCATGCTGCTGCAGGTGCTGCGCTTCCATCGCGAGGCGCGCGAGCTCCTCGTCGCGGGCGCGCCGGAGGTCGAGCTCGCGAGCTGGCTCGACCAGCGCGGCTACTCGCGCGCCTTCCGCGAGCGCTACCTCGCACCGCTGACCGCGGCGATCTGGTCGGCGCCGGCACGCGACATCGAGCGTTTCCCCGCGCGCTTCCTGGCGCGCTTCCTGGCCAACCACGGGATGCTGCAGGTCGACGGGCGCCCGCAGTGGCTCACCGTTCGCGGAGGCTCGCGCAGCTACGTCGACGCCCTCGTGCGTCCGTTCCGCGAGCGCATCCACCTGCGCATGCCCGTGTGGAGCGTGGCGCGCGCGGCCGATCACGTCGTGCTGGCGCTCGCCGACGGCACGCGACGGCGTTTCGATCACGTCGTGCTGGCCACGCACAGCGACCAGGCGCTGGCGCTGCTCGCCGACGCCACGCGCGCCGAGAACGAAATCCTCGGCGCGATCCGCTACCGCGAGAACGAGGCCGTGCTGCACACCGACGAGCGCTTGATGCCGCGCCGGCGCAAGTGCTGGGCGAGCTGGAACTGCCACCTGCTCGCCACGCCCGATGCGCCCGATGCGAACGAGCGTGGCGTGGCCGTCACCTACTGGATGAACCGGCTGCAGGCGCTCGAGCTCGACACGCAGGTCTTCGTCACGCTCAACCGCGACCACGACATCGATCCGCGGCGCGTGCTCGCGCGCATGCGCTACCACCATCCGCAGTTCGACGTGCGCGCGATCGCCGCGCAGTCGCGCCGCGGCGAGATCCAGGGGCGGTCGCGGACCTGGTTCTGCGGCGCGTACTGGGGCTTCGGCTTCCACGAGGACGGCCTGCAGAGCGGCCTCGAGGTCGCGCGCTCGCTCGCCGCCGTGCGCGCGCCGCTGGAGCTGCGGGCGTGAAGAGCTCGCTCTACATCGGCCGCGTCTGGCACGCGCGCTCCAGCGGCGTGGCGCATTCGTTCTCGTATCGACACGCGCTCTTGTGCCTCGATCTCGACGAGCTCGAGCACGTGTTCGACGGTCGCTGGCTGTGGTCGGTCGAGCGCGCGAACGTCGCGAGCTTCCGGCGCGCGGACTACTTCGGCGACCCGGCTGTGCCGTTGGCCGACGCCGTGCGCGCACGCGTCCATCAGGAGCTCGGGCGCAAGCCGCGCGGCCCCGTGCGGCTCTTCGCGCAGCCGCGACTCCTCGGCTACGTGCTCAACCCGGTGTCGTTCTACTTCTGCTACGCGAGCGACGGCACGCAGCTCGAAGCGATCCTCGCGGAGATCACGAACACGCCGTGGAACGAACGCCACGCCTACGTGATCGACGCGCGCCAGGTCAGCGAGGGTCGCATCCGCGCGCGCTTCCCGAAACGATTCCACGTCTCGCCGTTCCAGCCGATGGAACACGAGTACGAATGGGAGTTCGGCGAGCCGGGTGACGAGCTCCGCGTCCACATGCGCAACCTCGAGCGCGGAGCGTGCGTCTTCCGCGCCGACATGCAGCTCGAGCGCAAGCCGCTCGACGGCGCGAACCTGGCGCGGCTGCTCGCGCTGCTCCCCGGTCTCTCGCTGCGCACGAGCGCCGCGATCTACTTCCAGGCGCTGCGCCTGCGCTTGAAGGGTGCGCCTGTCTTCGACCACCCGCGCACGCGCGGCACGGCCCTCGCGCGTTCACCGGCCGGCGTCGCCGGGGGAGTCGACCGCCGATGAACTTCCAATCGGCGACACGCGAGCTGCCGCAGCTCGGAGCCGTGCGGTTGCACGAGCTCGCTCGCCAGCCGAACGTCGTCGAGCGGGCCGCGCGCGCGTTGCTCCACCGTCGTCTGGCGGGCATCGAGTGGGGTCGCATCGAGCTGCGCGATGGGCTCGGCACGCGTGCGTTCGGAGAGACGGCCGCGCACGCGCCTCTCGCGCGCATCGACGTTCGCGATCCGCGCCTGTACCTGGACCTCGCCGCGCGCGGCAGCGTGGGAGCGGGCGAGGCCTTCGTGGCCGGCCGCTGGAGCTGCGACGACCTCGTCGCGCTGACGCGCATCTTCGTGCGCAACCGCGCGGCGCTCGACGAGCTCGAGCGCGGCCCCGCGCGGCTGGGCGCTGCGGCGCTCGCGTGGTGGCACTCGCGCCGCGACAACACGCGCGACGGCTCGCGCGCGAACATCGCCGCGCACTACGACCTCGGCAACGCGTTCTACGGTTTGTTCCTCGATCCGACGCGCATGTACTCCTGCGCCTGGTTCGCGCGCGACGACATGACCCTCGAAGAAGCTCAGCTCGCGCGCCTCGAGCGCGTGTGCGCCAAGCTCGAGCTCTGCGCCACGGATCACCTGCTCGAGATCGGGACCGGTTGGGGCGGCATGGCGCTCCACGCCGCGCGCACGCGCGGTTGTCGCGTGACGACGGCGACGATCTCGCGCGAGCAGCACGCCTACGTCACCGAGCGCGTGCGCGCAGCGGGTCTCGAAAGCCGCGTGAACGTGCTGCTCGAGGACTACCGCGATCTCGGCGGGCACTACGACAAGCTGGTGTCGATCGAGATGGTCGAGGCCGTCGGCGAGCGCTGGCTCGACACCTACTTCGAGAAGTGCAGCGCGCTCCTGCGGCCCGAAGGGATGATGCTGCTGCAGGCGATCACGATCCGCGACCAGCACTACGAGCAGGCGTTGCGCTCGGTCGACTTCATCCAGCGCCACATCTTCCCCGGCAGCTTCATGCCCTCGATCGCGGCGCTGACCGAACGCGTCGCGCGCCAGACCGACATGGTCGTCGCGCATCTGGAGGACATCGGCCCGCACTACGCGCGCACGCTGCGCGAGTGGCGCACGCGCTTCCTGGAGCGCAAGGACGACGCTCGCGCGCTGGGCTACGACGAGAGCTTCCTGCGCCTGTGGGAGTACTACCTCGCCTATTGCGAAGGCGGCTTCGAGGAGCGCGCGCTCGGCGACGTGCAGATCCTGCTCGCGAAACCGCTGTGCCGTCGCGCGCCGTTCCACGGAGGTTGAGCGCGACATGCCCAAGTGGATCGAGTTCGTCGGCTTCCAGATCGTCTGGTTCGCCTGCGTGCTGGGCGCCGCGCACGAGCGCGCCTGGATCGGCTGCGCCTGCGCCGCGGTCTTCACGCTCGCCGTCGCGGCGCGTTCGGGAACTCCGTCGCGAGCTCTCGTCGCCGCGTGCGCGGCGGGCGCCATCGGCTCGACGGCCGATGCGCTGTCACGCGAACGCGGCTGGATCGAGTATCGCGGCGCGGCGCTGGCGGGCCTGTGGGCCCCCGCGTGGATCGTCGCGCTGTGGATCGCGTTCGCGGCGACGTTGTCGTCGTCGCTGAACTGGCTGCGCGGCCGCGCCTGGCTTTCCGTGCCGTTCGCCGCGCTCGGCGCGCCGCTGAGCTACGCCGGCGCCGCGCGCGCCGGCGCGGTCGAGCTCGGCACTCCGCGCTGGAGCGCGCTCGCCGGCGTCGCCCTGAGTTGGGTCGTCGCGTTGCACGCGGCTCAGTGGATCGAAGCGCGGCTGCGCCCGCGCGCGGTCCGCGCGGAAACGCAAAGGTGCGAGCGATGAGCAGGAACAGGAGGTTCGCGACGGCGGCGGCAGCCCTGGGGCTCGCGCTGCTGTGCGTCGCCGCCGTGGGGTGTGTCTCGATGAAGAAGGACGTCGTGGGGCGCCGGCTGCTGGCGCTGGAGAAGAACAAGGTGGTGCGCGAGGCCGGCGTGCAGCTCGTGACGGCGTCCGCGAGGCTCGCGGGCGCGACGATCGAGGGGCAGTACCGCTACCACCGCGCCGGCGAACGCGGGCGGCCGGTGATCGTGCTCGTGCACGGCACGCCGAGTTCGCTCTTCACCTGGACGGAGCTGATCCACGGCGGCCCGGGTTTCGAAGGTCTCGCGCGCGACTTCGACGTCATCGCGCTCGACGTGATCGGTCACTCGGCGACGACGACGGAGCTCGAGCGCTACTCCTTCCAGGCCTGCGCCGATTGGGTGTGCGGCTTCCTCGACGCGCTCGATCTGCGCGACGTGACACTCGTCGGGCAGAGCTACGGCGGAGAATTCGCCTGGCGCGCGGCGCTGGGACGGCCCGAGCGCGTCGCGCGCGTCGTGCTGATGAACTCGTCGGGTGCTCCACGGCGCAACGGCGAGTGGCTCCCGGAGGAGGTCAAGCTGCGCGAATGGAGCATCGCCAAGCTCGGCTGGATGCTGAACACGCGCGCGCGACTCCTGGGCGCTCTCCAACCGCACTTCCGCGAGCCGGTGCCGACCGAACGTCTCGAGGAGTACTTCCTCGTGTGCGAGAACTCCGACAACTGGAAGGCGTGCGTCGATCTCGCGCGCGACGAGAACGGCACGCGCGTCGAGGACTTGCGGAACCTGAAGGCCCCGGTGCTGCTCCTGTGGGGCGCGCGCGACATCGCCTACCCGCCGCAGCGCTTCGCGACGGAGTTCCAGAATCGGCTGCCGGACGCGCGGCTGGTGCTGGTCGAAGCATCCGGTCACTACCCGCACGAGGAAGCGCCCGCGGACGTCGTGCGGGAGATGCGTGCGTTCATCGCGGCGACGCCGAAACGTTGAACGAAGGAGCGATCGCCGTGGCCCTCGCAGCGCTCGCGTTCGCCCCCGGATCGAAGCTCGTCGGCCTCGCCCTGTTCGCGTGCCTCGGCCAATCCCCAGCTCCCGACGTCGTCGCGCCGCGCGCACCGAAGCCGGACGAGCTGCGTCGGGGCGTGTTCAACACCGCGTGGGTGCTCCCCGCGACGTTGCCGTTCGCCGATGAACGCTCGAACGCGCCCGCGGTCGACCTCGAGGCGCACGTGAAGGAGCTGCTCGCGCGCCGCTGGGACGCGCCCGACGGTTCGCCGCGTTGCGTGGGCGACGTCGCGCGCGCGTGGCTCCGCGCGGTCGACACGAGCGCGTCCCGCGAACGCGTGTTCGCGGATCTGCGCTCCGCGAACGCCGCGATCGCGCGCGAGCTCGAGCCGTTCCTGCGCGAGCTGCTCCAGGACGACGTGTTGCGCTCGCCGAAGTGGTACCCCGAGCGCGACGACGCGCGCGACGGGATCGCGTTCGCGCGCGCGCTGACGCTCGAGAAGCGCACGGACGCGCCGTGGGCCAAGCTCGACGGCTCGAAGCTCGTGCAGCAGGCCTGCGTGCTCGTCTTCGCGGACCTCGAGGCGATCAAGAACGCGGAGAACGACTACCGCAACTACCCGCGCCGCGCGGGATCGAGCTACGAGTCGATCCACCCGGCGCGCGAATCGTACGTGCGCGGCGTCGACGCGCAGGGCCGCGCGTTCGCGTCGCTCCTCCTGCAATTCCGCTGCGACCTGCCCTTCCCGTTCAGCGACTACCGCTGCGATCTCTCGATCTGGAACCGCATCGGAGAGGACGGCGTGCCGCGCTGCGACATCGTGTCGAGGAGCCGCGACTTCCTGTGGCTCGCGGGCAGCGACCGCTACCTGCCGGTGACGACGACCGACGGAGAGCTCGTCGCGACGTGCATCGTGCGCCGCTTCGGTTTCGACCTGCGCGGCGTCCCCGACGGCGACGACGCGCGCAAGACGGGCCTGCGCTCGAGCCTGGGCAACCTGAAGCTCGAGTCGGAGGCGCTGCAGCGCGAACGCGGTGACGCGTTGCGCGCGAACGCCGGCCAGCTGCCGGAGTTCGAGGTGCGCGGCGGACGCTGAGGCGAGCGGTCCGCGTGTGAGCCGAGCTGCGCGGGAATCGTCCGCGCGACGCAGCAGACACGCGTGCGTGGTTCGACGCCACATCGCGGGCGTCGGTCCCGGCTCACTCACCCGCGATCGGGAGCTCGATTGCTCCGCTTCTTCTTCACGCGATACGGCGCGCGAGACCGTTCGCGAGCGCCCGAAGCTCCGTCGATTCGCTTCGAGCCCGTGGGAGTCCGACGTCGCGGCGCTCGGGTGCCTTGGAGCAGTCCGGCGACGCTCGGATCCTCGTCGATCTCGGTCCAGTGGATCCCGACGCCGCGTCCGAGCAGCTCCTAGCTAGCGCGTTCACGCGGCGAAGCGCGCAGGAGCCGCGGGAACCACGCGAGGGGCGCCGAGGTGCGCCGCCCGACCGCGAGCTCGACCTCGAGCGCCTTCGAGGACACGCGCACGTCGACAGCACGCGGATCGAGCTTCATGCGAAGAAGGCATCCAGATGGCTCGGCGGTCACGGCGCAACGACTCGGAACCAATCTCGCACCGCCTGCCTCACTCGATCAGCCTCCTCTGGTGGAATCGCCGCCATAGGACGGATGGTGTTGCGGAGATGACAGACCCACCGCGCCCCTTGAACCAAACCCTTGTCACGAATCATCTCGTCGAAGCCGTCCTTCCAGGCATGCTCGATGATCACATGCGTCTGATAGCAACAGTTTCTCTTTGGGCACGAGTTCGAGGCCCTTCTCCGTGCCGACGAAGCCGATGCGGTCGGCGCGCTGGAGCTTGAGCATGCGCTCGTCGAGCACGCGCACGCGCAGCATGCGCGTGAAGAGCTTCGCGTCGGAGAGCGACCGCGCCCCGGCGACGGGCGTGCCGTCTCGACGGCGGACTTGTTGGAGCGTGGTCACGGGGCCCGGTCGGGGTCGGCGCGTGGCCGTCAGGACGCGCGCGTCCTGCCCTCGAAGTCCGGCAGCGGCTCGCCCTTGACCGCGTAGTAGAGCACGACGGGATCGAGGTCGGCACCGTTCGGCCAGCTGATCGTGCTGTCCTCAGGGAGGACGGCGACGCGAGCGAAGTACGCCGGGTCGCGCAACGGCTCGAACACGCCACGGAACCGGATCAGCTTTGCCAGATCGAGCTCGCCCTCGAGCCCATCGTCGAAGCGGAGATGGACACGGTGGCCGGAGATGCAGCGAACTGCGGTGACGTTTCTGAGCACGGGATCACTGTAGCGGATCGATACGACGCAGGGGCAGCTCGCTCCGAGCGCGTGTCCAGTTCTCCATGAGCTCGCGTTGATGCAGCGCTCCCCACTCCATCACGAACCCCAACACCCGCGGAGGCAGCATGCCTTCCAACACTCGCAGGGGTACCAGCGCGATCGTCGCGGAGCGATCACCGTAGTGCGCGTGGAAGTGCGGCGGCGCGTGGTCGTTGTAGTGCATCCTGATGATGATTCCGAAGAACCGGCTCAGCTCGGGGATGGGAGCAGCCGCGCGCACGCTCCTCGAGGACAGCCCGTCCTCGTTCACGACGTGCGCTCGCGCCGAGCACGGAGACGCTCGGGTCTTGCGCCGGTGGCACGGAGGAAGCAGTTGTCGTCGCGACAGCTCCGCGACGCGGCTCGCCGATCGGGTGAATTCGACGCACCTCGCGGACGCGCGCGGGACCGCGCGCGCGACCTCACTTCCCTTTCGGCGCCGCCGGCGCGAGTGCCTTCTGCGAGTAGACGCCCATCGGATGTCCCGACGGATCCGTGAACAATCCGATCGCGCCTCGGCCGTCGTCGAGATCGAACGGGAAGCCGGCCACGACCGTCGCGCCGAGCTCCTTCGCCTTCGTGCACGCCACCTGCGCGTCGTCGACCTGCACGTAGACGACGCCGTTGAAGGCGCTGATCTGGCCTTCCGCGCGGCGCAACGTCCCGATCGACTTGTCGTGCGAGACGATCTCCACCGCCAGGTTGGCCATCTTCGGGGGCGCGGTGAACGTCCAGTCGAAGAGCTTGCCGTAGAACTCCTTCGACTTCGCGAGATCGGACGTCGTGATGTCGAACCACGCGATGCGCCCCGCGCCGACATCGGGCTTCGGCGCCGGCTTCTGGGGCGACTGCAGCAGTCCGGCGGCGAGAGTCAGGGTGAGCGCGAAGATGGCGGTGCGCATGGAGGCTCCTCGTGGTCGTGTCGAACGGGTCGGACGGGAACGGATGATCGGCGCATCAGCGTGCCGCCGACCGAGCGCCGCGTCGAGTCGCGCCTCGCGACGGCTGACTTGCCCGGCAGCGCGATCGACATCGTGGAGCACATCGGCGCCAGCGGTGGCGCGACTTAGCGCCTCGCTGAGAATGGTGTGTGGACCGGGGGACGCTCCGACGGACGATGCCGCGGTTCCGTCGCGAGAGCGCGCGACGAAACTCGCCGCAGGCCGATCTCAAGCTCGACGTCGTGTTCGCGACCTCGGCGCCCGACTCGAGCCGCGTCCATACGATTGCGGTCGCGGTTCCGCGACGATCGACGCGCCGCCATCGGAGGAAACTCGCCGTCGAGCCTTCGTCTGCTTCGGCGCCGGTGTTCCGTGGAGCAATCCCTCCACACTCAGGTCTTCGTCGATCTCGGTCCAGTGGATACCGACGCCACGACCGAGCAACTCCCACCTGCCGCGTGCACGCGCCGATGCGCGCTGAAGACGCGGGAACCACGACAGCGGGGCACTGATGAACCGCCCGTCAGCGAGTTCGACCTCGAGCAGCTTGGCCGTAACCCGAACATCGACCGCGCGCGGATCGAGCTTCATTGGAAGTACTCCTGCCAAGCGGCGGCGAACGTGGCGCGGTGTTCGACCACCAGACGGCCTATGCGTCGAAGCTCCCGCGCGGAAAACCCGTTGCTGTTGGCGGCGCGTACAGGCTCTAACCAGAACTTCGCCAGCTTGCTCTCGCGCTGCACGTGGATGTGGGGAGGCTCGTTGCCTTCGTTGCTGAAGAAAAAAAACCGATACGGACCGATGCGCGCGACGGTCGGCATGCCAGAGGTCACATCGCGAGCAAGCCCGGCTGCTCGAGGAGCTTCTTCAAGTAGACGAGGAAGCGCGCTCCGTCGGCGCCGTCGGCGAGACGGTGATCGACGCTGCACGAGAAGTTCATGTACTGGCGCACCTCGATCTTGTCGCCTTGCGGCGTCTCGACGACGCCGGGCTTCTTCATGATGCGGTGCACGCCGAGGATCGCGATGTCGGGGAAGTTGATGATCGGCGTGGCGAGCGTGCCGCCGATCGAGCCGGCGTTCGTGATCGAGAACGTGGAGCCCTTCAATTCGTCGGGCTTGACCTTGCCGGCGCGCGTGCGCTCGGCGAGCTCGTTCAACTCCGCCGCGATCTGCAGGATGCCCTTGCTCTGCACGTCCTTCACCACGGGCACGATCAGGCCGAGATCGGTGTCCATCGCGATGCCGAGGTTGACGAACGAGTAGCGCACGAGCTCCTGCGCCGCCTCGTCGAGATGGCCGTTGAGCATCGGGTGCTTCGCGAGCGCGAGCGCCGTCGCCTTCATGATGAACGGCATGATCGTGACCTTGACGCCCTGCTCGGCGCCGAAGGCCTTGGCGCTCTCGCGCAGCTTCAGGAGATCGGTCATGTCGACTTCCTCGACGACCGTGAAGTGCGGCGCGGTGAACTTCGAGCGCACCATCGCCTCGGCGATCTTGCGCCGCACGCCGCGGAACGGAGTGCGCGTCTCGCGCGGGCCGGGTGCGAAGGAGATCGGCGCGGTCGGCGTCGCCGGCGTCTTCGCGGGAGCGGACGACGCAGCGGCGGCAGCCGGTCGAGTGGCGGGCGCGCTCGCGGCGCTCTTCACGAAGCTCTCGATGTCGCTGCGACGCACGACGCCGTTGCGACCGGAGCCCTGGACTTGTCCGAGGTCGACGCCCATCTCGCGCGCGAGGCGACGTGCGCTCGGCACGGCGAGGACTTTGTCGTTGGTCGAAGAGACGCGCGCGGCCGGCGCGGACGACGCGCCGACTCCCGCAAGAACGGGAGCGGCGTGCGCGGGAGCTTGCGCCGGCGCGGCGTGTGCGGGAGCCGCAGCCGTGCGCGCCGCACCCGCCGTCGCGAGCGAGAAGATCACGCTGCCGACGGGCACGCGCTCACCTTCCTTCGCACGCAACGCGGTGATCGTGCCGGCAGCGGGTGCGGGAACTTCGACGGTGGCCTTGTCGGTCATCACCTCGACGATCGATTGATGCTCCTTCACGACCTCGCCGACCTTGACGAGCCACTTGACGATCTCGCCTTCGGCGATGCCTTCGCCGATGTCGGGCAGCTTGAACTCGAGCATCGCGCCGGTTGCCGGCGCGCTCGCAACGGGCGCTGCCGCCGCCGCGGCCGGTGCGCGCGCGGGCATCGCGGGCGCAGGCGCTGCATTGGACTTCGCACCAGCAGGCGCAGGCGCCGCATGCGAGCTCGCGGGCGCGCTCGCAGCCTTCGCACCCGTCTCGAGCACGAAGATCACGCTCCCCACCGGCACGCGATCGCCTTCCTTGGCCTTGATCGCGCTGATCGTGCCCGCCGCGGGCGCGGGAACTTCGACCGTCGCCTTGTCGGTCATCACCTCGACGATCGACTGGTGTTCCTTCACCACGTCGCCGACCTTGACGAGCCACTTGACGATCTCGCCCTCGGCGATGCCTTCACCGATGTCGGGCAGTTTGAACTCGAGTGCCATGGGTTCTCGCGTGCTTGCGGTGTGCGGGGAGCGGTGGAGTTGCGGTTGCGATCTCAGAAGTTGTGCACGTGCTCGATCGCGTCGAGGACGCGGCGCTCGTCGGGCATGTAGTGGTGCTCGAGCGTGTTCGGGAAGGGCGTGTCGAAGCCCGTCACGCGCACGACCGGCGCTTCCATGTACTCGATCGCGTGCTCGGCGATGAGCGCGCTGATCTCGCCGCCGAAGCCGCAGAAGCGCGGAGCTTCGTGCACGACGACGACGCGGACGGTCTGCTTCGCGGCTTCGATCACGCCCTCCTCGTCGAGCGGGAGCAGCGTGCGCAGGTCGACGATCAGCGTCTCGATGCCCTTCTCCGCCGCCTGCACCGCCGCGCGCTCGCACACGGGCACCATCGCGCCGTAGCAGAACACGGTGACGTTGCGGCCTTCGCGCACGGTGCGCAGCGTCGAGAGATCGACCTTGTACTTGCCGTCGGGAACTTCGCCCTTGAGCTGGCGGTAGAGCGCTTTCGGCTCGAGGAACAGCACGGGATCCGGATCGTCGATCGACGAGAGCAAGAGACCCTTCGCGTCGTACGGCGTCGAGGGGATCACGACCTTCAAGCCCGGCGTGTGGCAGAAGTACGCCTCGCCCGATTGCGAGTGGTACAGCCCGCCGCGGATGCCGCCGCCGTACGGCGTGCGGATGACCATCGGACACGTGTACTGTCCGCCGGAGCGGTAGCGGAACTTCGCCGCCTCGCTCACGATCTGGTCGAACGCCGGGAAGATGAAGTCCTGGAACTGGATCTCGCACACCGGCTTCAAGCCGTTGAGCGCCATGCCGATCCCGGTGCCGACGATGCCGTCCTCGCTGAGCGGCGTGTCGAAGCAGCGCTGAGCGCCGAACTCCTTCGTCAGCCCTTCGGTCGCGAGGAACACGCCGCCCTTGGGGCCGACGTCTTCGCCGAAGACGACGACCGAGGGATCGTCGCGCATGGCGGTCTTGAGCGCGTCGTTGACGGCTTGGAGGAGGGTCAGTGTGGCCATGTCGTGATGTCGATTGCGGTGGAGCGCGAGAGATGCGTGTCGTGCGAGATGGAGCCCAAGATCGAGAACGGGAGCGCGCGGCTTACAACGGGAACTTGCCGTCGCCGGCGCTCGCATCCCCCTTGCGGCGCGCGAGGTCGAAGGCTTCCTCGCCTTGCTTCCTGATGTGCGCCGGAACGTCGCGGTAGACGTCGCTGAAGATCGTCTCGATGCCCGGGCGGGGCGTGTTCTCGGCGATGCGCGCGGCTTCGTTGACCTCGCTGGTCGCCTCCTCGGTGAACTTGGCGCGCGTGTCTTCGTTCCAGAGCTTCTTCTTCGCCAGGAACTTCTCGAAGCGCAGCACGGGGTCCTTCTTCTCCCACTCCGCGAACTGCTCCTTCGGCACGTAGCGCGTCGGATCGTCGGAGGTCGAGTGGCCCGCCATGCGGAACGTGAAGGCCTCGATCAGCGTCGGGCCGAGCCCCTTGCGCGCGCGCTCGGCCGCGTCCTTGACGGCCTTGTGCACCGCGAGCACGTCGTTGCCGTCGACGAGCACGCCGGGCATGCCGTAGGCCTTGGCCTTGATCGCGTAGCTCTCGCTCGCGGTCTGCCCCGAGCTCGGGCAGGAGATCGCCCACTGGTTGTTCTGGCACAGGAAGACCACGGGCGACTTCCACACGCCGGCGAAGTTCATCCCCGAGTGGAAACCCAGGCTCGACGTTCCGCCGTCGCCGAAGCTCGTCAGCGCGATCGTCTTCTCGCCGCGCAACTGCATCGCGTACGCCGCTCCCACGGCTTGCGGGATGTGCGTGCCGATCGGCGAGCTGATCGAGACGAACTTGACCGGCGTGTCGAAGCTGAAGTGCACCGGCATCTGCCGGCCCTTCGCACCGTCGAGCGCGTTGCCGAACATATTGTGCATCATCGCGACCATCGGCACGCCGTGGTGCAGCGCCATGCCGAAGTCGCGGTAGCTCGGGAAGATCCAGTCGGTCTTCAAGAGCGCCGCCGCGGCACCGATCTGGGTCGCCTCGACGCCCTTGTTCGGGATCGAGAAGCCGATGCGGCCCGAGCGCTGCAGCTTCATGCACGTGTCGTCGAAGACGCGCGTGCGCAGGAGCGAGCGGTAGCAGTGCAGGAGCTCGTCATTGCTCATGCCGACGTCGTGTCCGTTGACGCCGCCGTCGGGCTCGATGACCGAGAGGAGTTGGGTCGCTGCCATGGTGGATCCGATTCGGCTCAGTTGTGCTGGTTCGCCGCGCGACGCTCGCGGACCAGTCGCGCCGCGAAGAACTCGCCGGCCTTGTAGCTGGAGCGCACGAGCGGCCCCGACGCGACGTAGAGGAAGCCCATCGACGCGCCCAGGCGCTGGTACTCGTCGAAGCGTTCGGGCGTGACGTACTCGCGCACGGGAGCGTGCTTGAGCGTCGGCCGCAGGTACTGGCCGAGCGTCAGGAACTCGACGCCCGCCGCGCGCAGGCGCTGCATCGACTCGACGACCTCGTCGTGGCTCTCGCCCAGGCCGAGCATGATCGACGACTTCGTGAACACAGACGCGTCGTGCTCCTTCGCGCCGCGCAAGGTCGCGAGCGAGCGCTCGAAGGAGCAGCGCGGGTCGCGGATCTTGCGCTGCAGGCGCTCGACGACCTCGACGTTGTGCGCGAGCACGTCCGGTCGCGCCGACATCAAGGTGGCGAGCTCGGAGCCCTGGTAGTCGGGGATCAAGGTCTCGACCACCGTGCGCGGCGCGCGCTCGCGGATCTCGCGGATGCAGTCGGCGTAGTGTGCGGAGCCGCCGTCCTCGAGATCGTCACGGTCGACGCTCGTGATCACGACGTAGGCGAGGTTCATCGTCGCCACGGCCTCGCCGACGTGCCGCGGCTCGTCGGGATCGGGCGGAGCGGCGCGCTCGACCGTCTTGACGGCGCAGAAGCGGCAGCGGCGCGTGCACTCGGCGCCGAGCACCATCAAGGTCATCGTCGCGTGCTCGCCCTTCCAGCACTCGCCGATGTTGGGGCAGCGCGCCTCCTCGCAGACCGTGTGGAGCTTCAGCTCGCGCGCCAGGCCCTTGAGGCGTCCGTAGCCTTCGCCGCCGGGCAGCGGCACCTTCAGCCACGGCGGCTTGGGCATGCGCGCCTTGGTCCACGAGACGCCCTCCGCCGGTGCAGACGAGGTCTGCGAAGGCGTTGTCGGACCATTCATGGTGTCGTTGGAGCGCGGCTCGTCCAAGGGCTGTCCACGGCCTCCGCGGGGTGAGGCCAAGGCCGGCTAGGATAGCACCTCGAAGGCCGCGCGTCCGCGTCGCGCGCGAGCGTTTCGAGTCGCAGAATGCGCGCGCGAAAGGCCGGAGTCGGCGCGCAACCCGCATGGCAGCACGCGATCGCGATACGGAGCTCGGTGGAAGCGCTCGCCACTTCCCCGCGACGCGCGCGTCGGCCGTGCGCGAGCTCGCGAGCGCCGAGCCGCAGCGCCGCCGGGCGGCGCACGAGGCGCTGGTGCGCGCCTACTGGAAGCCGTGCTACGCGTACCTGCGGCTGCGCTGGCGCGCGGGCAACGAGGACGCGAAAGAGCTCGTGCAATCCTTCTTCGCGCGCGCGCTCGAACACGACACGTTCCAGGGCTTCGATCCGGCGCGCGGCAGCTTCCGCGGCTTCGTGCGCGCGTGCCTCGAACACCACGTGCAACACGAGCGCGAAGCGGCGCAGCGCTTGAAACGCGGCGGCGGCGCGACGCCAGTGTCGATCGACGCATCGACCGTGGGCTCGATCGAGTTCGCCGACACGTCGTCCACGCCCGACGAGGAGCTCGACCTGCAGTTCCGCCGCGAATGGGCGCGGCGCTTGTACGAGCTCGCGATCGAAGGGCTCGAGCGGCGCGCGCGCGAGCTCGAGAAGCCCGCGGCCTTCGAGATCTTCACGCGCTACGACCTGCACGACAGCACGCGCGCGCGCCGGCCGACGTACGCCGAGATCGCCGCGGAGCTCGGTCTCCCCGAGACGCAGGTCACGAACCACTTGCATTGGGCGCGCAAGGAGCTGCGCGCGCAGCTCTACGCCGAATTGCGCGCGATCGCCGCGAGCGATGGAGAGCTCGCCGACGAGGCGCGCTGGCTGCTCGGCGGACAAGCGGGCTGAGCGCCTCGAGACTCGGACGCGCCCCCCGCACTCACTGCGTGCGACGCTCTCAACATCGGGCGGACGCGCGCAGGTTCACGGCTGCGCGGCGGAGCTCGCGCAGCGGCGTTCGGAGAGCAAGACCACGCGGTAGGCGAGCAGGCCGGAGGTCAGCAGGCACACGACGGGAACCAGCCTGCCCGGTTCCTGGAGCTCGTCCGACACGAGTCCGCGCATCACGAGAGCGAGCGTGCCGGTCGGAATCGCGACGAGGCTGACGATGGTCATGACACGCGCCAGAGCGGTCGGACTCGTCGCGAGCCACTCGCTCGCGTCGCGAACCGCGATGCCCGGCTGCGATCCAGGATGCGTGCGTCGATCGAGCTCGCTCACGTGCGCATGCATGATCAAGAGCAGCGTGAAGATCGCGAGCGGCAGGGCGAACGCGAGGTAGTCGGCGGGAACCAGGACCAGGCCTTCGCCAAAGCCGGGCAATGCGGAAGGTCCGGGACCGAGCTCGCGCCTCAAGCGATCGAGCGGGGAGGCGGCGAGTTCCTTGGGCAACTTCGACAAGAGCCGGAACCGCTGCTCGACCCACGCGTGTCCCAGCTCCAACTCGACGCGAGTGCAGGGCAGGTCCACGTCAATCGAAGACGAAACGGGTGGATAGACGATGTCCGCTCTCTGCACGCTCTGCCCATATCCCGACGCACAGACGACCGTGCGAAACACTCCCGCGACCTCGGTCTCGTCTCCAACCTGGAGGTTCAGTTCGATCAGCTCTCGGTCCCCTACGCGCAACTCGGCCGAGGGCGGAGACCAGGATCGAAGCAGCTCGTCGATCGATTTCGACGGCAAGCCCAACGTGCTGGGCCGAACGACGGTCCACCGCGCCGACGCCAGGTGATCGAGGCACGTCGACAAGGGCTGGAATTCGATCGTCTTGTCGATCGCTATGCTCGCGACTCGCGGACGGATTGCCACGCGCTCGGCGGGAAGCAAGACGGAGTCGAATCGACCGGCGCCGACGAACTCTCGTCTCCACGCGTCGACTTCCGTCGGGAAGTACTCTCCGAGCGCGAACGTCGAGTCGCGAACCCCGGCCAGCCAGTTCAGCGTTCGTTGCAGCTCCTCGATCTCGAGCCATGCATTGCGTCGCGCGGACGAGAGCGTGCCAACCAATGCCACCGACGCGAGACACGCCGTGATGAGCATGACGTGCAGCGTTCGCAGGTGTTTCGTCCGCTCGCCGACGACCTCCGCGGTCGCAATCTCCGACGGCCGCGCCGGCGCGACAACTGTCGTGGCGGCTGACGGATTCGGTTCCGCCTTCTCGACTGGAGCAGACCGGACCATGGCAGGGTCCCTCCACGATACTCCAGCGCGACGAACCCCAGCAGCGCGCGCCGCGGCGACGCAACTCGGTCGAATTGTGCGGGTGACGCCGGAGTGCCGCGCCCCCCCGACTCGGTCGGAACGAACGACTCGATAGAACGTCGGGAGCGCGACACCCTCCACGCGCGCCCGGACCGAGCGACGACGCGACGGAGCCAAACCGGAGTTACGCTGATTCGCCGCCGCAGTCACGGCGTTGTCACGGAGACCGGCGCGACGGTTCGAAGCCCAATGGAAGCTCGATGGATCTCTCCGACTCGGCCTTGAGCCACCTGCAGAGCACTCTCGAGCGGCCGATCTCGATCGCCGCGCGCTACGAGATCGCCGAGGAGATCGGCCGGGGCGGGATGGGCTCCGTCTACCGCGCCTTCGATCGCGAGCTCGAGCGCGACGTCGCGCTCAAGGTGCTGGCGCGCGCGGAGCTCGATCCGCGGGCGATGGAGCGGCTCAAGCGCGAGGCGCGCATCGCTGCGCGGCTCGAGCATCCGGGCATCGTGCCCGTGCACGACGTCGGCGCGCTCGACGACGGGCGGCCGTACTACGTCATGAAGCTCGTCAGCGGCGCGCGACTCGACGAGCTCATCGCCTCGAGCGCGTCGAAGGACGAGCGCATCGACGTCTTCCTCAAGATCTGCGAGGCCGTCGCCTACGCGCACGCCTCCGGCGTCGTGCACCGCGACTTGAAGCCCGAGAACGTGCGCGTCGGCGCGTTCGGCGAGGTGCAAGTGCTCGATTTCGGAGTCGCCAAGCTGCTCGAGTCCAGCGACGCGCCGCCGAAATCCGACGCCGCGGCGTGCGGCGCGGCCGGCGCGCGCGACGCGAACCGAGCGAGCTCCGCCGCGCTCACGCGCCCGAGCGCGAGCGCCGGTGCGATCATCGGCACGCCGGGCTGGATGGCGCCCGAACAGGCGCGCGGTGACGCCGACGTCGACGCGCGCGCCGACGTGCACGCGCTCGGTGCGCTGCTCGCCGCGCTGTGCGCCCCGATCGAAGTGCCTCGACGGCGCGTGCTCGACGCGATCGTCGCGAAGGCCAGGGCGAACGAGCGCGAGCGACGCTATCCGAAGGCCGAGGAGCTCGCCGACGACGTGCGTCGCTGGCGCGCGGGCGAAGCGGCGAACGCGCTGCCCGAGGATTGGATCGCGCGCTGCTCGCGTCTCGCGGGCAGACATCGAGTGGCCATCGTGCTCGTGCTCGCCTATGTGCTGATGCGCGTGCTCTTCGCCTTGTTCGGGCCACGACACGTGCAGGAAGGAAGGAGCTTGGGGATGTTCGAGCGAATGGGCGAGATCCGCGAGCCATCCGGGACGATCGTCCTCGGCGGCATGGGGCCGTGCCTGGTCATGCTCGATCGAGGCGACGGCCTCTACCCGGTGCACGCCGACCGCGCCGCGGACGGACGGCTCCGGCGCGTGCGCGTGCAGCTGCACGACGTGGAGTGAGCCGGGAGCAGCGCGCCGAATTTCCTCGAGGGACTCAAAGGGTCCGTCCGCGACGCGGAATGGATGGACGTACCCGCATCACCCCAAACGGAGACCGGAAGAGATGAACAAGATCGTGATCGGACTGCTGCTGGGCGCCGTGTTGGGCGCGTTCGACGGACTGTCGGCGTTGGTGACCTCACCCGGCGTGTCGAAGGACATCGTCGGCATCGTCATCGGTTCGACGTTCAAAGGACTCGTCACCGGATTCTTGTGCGGCTGGTTCGCGCGCAAGGTGAACTCGGTGCCGCTCGGAATCCTGGTCGGACTCGCGCTCGGATTCCTCTTCGCCTGGTTGATCACGCTGAGCCTGCCGCCGGAACAGCAGCAGTACTACTGGGAGATCATCCTGCCCGGCTCCGCCGTGGGTCTGATCGTGGGTTTCGCCACCCAGAAATACGGCCGTCGTGCGCAAGTGCGAAGCGCTTGAACGCGCGGCCCCACGCGAGGATCGATCGATGAAGAAGCCTCAACCCGTTCCGCCCGGATTCCACGCCGTCACGCCGCACCTGATCGTGCGCGACGCCAACGCCGCGATCGATTTCTATCGGCGCGCCTTCGGTGCCGAGGAGTCCTTCCGCATGACCGCGCCCGACGGGCGCACGGTGCTGCACGCCGAGCTGCGCATCCGCGACTCGATCGTGATGCTGGCCGAGGAGAACGCGCAGATGGGAACGCGCTCGCCGCTCTCGACGGGCGCATCGAGCTGCACGATCGCGCTCTACGTCGAGGATTGCGATGCGAGCTTCGCACGCGCGACGGCGGCCGGTGCGCTCACGCTCATGCCGCCGAGCGACATGTTCTGGGGCGACCGCTACGCGCTCGTCGCCGACCCGAGCGGGCACTCCTGGTCGATCGCGACGCACGTCGCCGACGTGACGCCCGAGGAGATGCGCACGGCGATGGCGCGCTCGTTCGGCGCCGGATGAGCGGCGCCGGCGGGGAAATCACCACACGATCGTGCGCCCGTTGGTGGCGTTGGATGCACCCGACGGGCAGAACGTGACCGCGGCATTGCGGTAGAAGACCTGGTAGTGGCGGACGAGGCCCGAGCCGAGCGTGATGTCGGCGCGCTGCGAGAGCGTGACCGTGTCCGACGCGTTCGGGAACTGGCTGGAGCCGCCGCTGGTCATGCGCGCTCGCAGGCGGAGCAGGTTGCCGCCGGCGCAACGCACGCCGTCGCCGAAGACGCCGTCCTCGAGGCCATCGCCTTGCAGGAAGATCGACGTGACCGTCTGCGGCATGCCGGAAGCGAGCAGGACGACGTCGTCGAAGCCCGTGTGTCCGCTCGCTTCGAGCAGGGCACCGAGCGGATTGACGCTGCTCGCGCAGCCATGCCCGCTGGCTCCCACATTGCCGCACGGGCACGGCGTGGTGTGCGATCCATCGAGTCCGTCGCCAGCGCAGAACGACGTCCCGTGGTTCCACTGGACGAGCTGCAGACCGTTGAGCCCCGACAGGGGCCGATGTCGGCACGCACCGCTACGGACAACGGAGCAAGGCTCCCCGCGGCTGCAGAGCTCCCGCGGTCCCGTCCCGGCCGCATTTCCATCGCTCGCGCGGCACCCGCGGCGCGCGCGTGGCCGGAACAGGAGGCATTTGGTAGTTAGGGCCGCATGGCACGCCTGGGATTGGAGCGCGACGTCGTCGACCGGCGCACTCTCGACGCGACCGCGGGGCGCTTTCGCGAAGCGGGCGTCGTGCTGCCGACGCTGGCCGAGCTCGCCGAGCCCGCGCGCATTTCCGCGGAGATCGCAACGGCCTTGTCCAAGGTCGATCCCGATGCTCCGCATCCGCTGAACCTGTTCCGCGTGCACTGGTACAACGACCGCTCGCGTCGCGCTCGAGTGAGCGTGCCCGAGCACGTCGTGCTGAGTGAAGCGCTCACCGGCGTGCGCGCGCCGATCCTGGTCGCGTTCGGCGACCGCTTTCCGATGATCCGCGCGCACAAGGTGCTCGCCGCGTACGGCTGCATCGCCCCGCGACTCGCGACTGGCCAGTTCGATCCGACGCGGCACCGCGCGATCTGGCCGTCGACGGGCAATTACTGCCGCGGCGGCGTCGCGATCTCGCGCAGCGTGGGCTGCCGCGGCGTCGCGGTGCTGCCCGCGGGCATGAGCGCCGAGCGCTTCCGCTGGCTCGATCGCTGGGTCGCGGAGCCGTCGGACGTGATCCGCACGCCGGGCTCGGAGAGCAACGTCAAGGAGATCTACGACGAGTGCGCGCGCCTGGAGCGCGACCCGGGCAACGTGATCTTCAACCAGTTCTGCGAGTTCGGGAACTACCTCGTGCACCGCACCTGCACGGCGCGAGCCTTGGGTCACGTCTACGAGCACCAGCGCGCGCAGAACCCGCGGCTCGCACTGCGCGCCTTCGTCTCGGCCACCGGCTCGGCGGGCACGCTGGCCACCGGCGACGGGCTGAAGGAGCGCTTCGGCGCGCGCATCGTCGCCGTCGAAGCGCTCGAGTGCCCGACGCTGCTCTACAACGGCTTCGGCGAGCACAAAATCCAGGGCATCGGCGACAAGCACGTGCCCTTCATCCACAACGTGATGAACACCGACGTCGTCGCGGCCGTGTCGGACCGCGCCACGGATGCGCTCGACGTGCTGTTCCACACTCCGAGCGGCCGCGAGTGGCTGAAGCGCGAGCGCGGCGTCGCGCAGAGCGAGCTCGACGCGCTCGATTCCTTCGGCCTCTCCTCGATCTGCAACGTCGTCGCGGCGATCAAGCTCGCGCGACACCTCGATCTGGGACGCGACGACGCGCTGATCACGGTGGCCACCGACGGCGCGGAGCTCTACGAATCGGAGCGCGCCAAGTCGCTGCACAAGCACTTCGCCGGTCGCTTCGGCCCGGCCGAGGCCGCGGCGACGTTCGCGCGTCACGTGCTCGGCGCCGGCTCGGAGCACCTGCTCGAGCTCTCGCACGTCGATCGCCAGCGCATCTTCAACCTGGGCTACTTCACCTGGGTCGAGCAGCAGGGCGTGTCGCTGGAGGAGTTCGAGCGACGCCGCAGCCAGGAGTTCTGGGACGGGCTGATGGAGCTGGTGCCCGTCTGGGACGGCCTCATCGGTGAGCTCAACCGCCGCTCGGGCGCGCGGGTGCGCGCATGAGCGCACGCAGGACTCGATTTTCGCTTCAGCGACATCGCTCGCCGTGAACGACGCCGGCGATGGGATGCAGCTCGCGTGCTCCGGCTGTGGAGCGCTCGTTCCACTCGAGAAGTCCGAAGTCTTCCGCTGCCCGGCGGCGCACGAGCGCGACGACGTCGATCACGTCCTGCGCGTGCGCGTGCCGCGCAGCGACGCTGGGTTCCGGCCGCAGGACATCGATCCGCATCCGTTCGTGCGCTATCGCCGGCGCTTGTACGTGCACCACGTCGCTCTCTCGGCCGGAATGGACGACGCGCGCTACATCGAGCTCGTTCACCGGCTGGATCACGAGCTCGCCCAGCTCGCGAGCGGGCTATCGCGCTCGCCGTGCACTCCATGCGCGCGAATCGCCGAGGAGCTCGGTCTCGAGGCCGACGACGTGTGGATCAAGGACGAGACCGCGCTCCCCGGCGGCTCGCACAAGATCCGCCACCTCTTCGGCATCCTGCTCTTCCTCGAGGTGCTCGACGCTCTCGGTCGCGGCCGGCCGCGGACGACGCCGCTCGCGATCGCGAGCTGCGGCAACGCGGCGCTCGCAGCGGCGCTGCTCGCGCGCGCGTCGCGGCGTCCGCTCGAGGTCGACGTGCCGCCGTGGGCCGCGCGCTCCGTCGTCGAACGACTGGAATCCCTCGGCGCGCGCATCGTCGTGTGCCCGCGCGAGCCCGGCGCGCCGGCGGGCGATCCGTGTTACCTGCGGTTCCGCACGGCGCTCGCGCACGGTGCGATCCCGTTCTGCTGCCAGGGTCCCGACAATGGGCTGACGATCGAGGGGGGCAAGACGCTTGTGTACGAGCTCGTCGCCACGCTGCGCGAGCGCGGAGCGACGCTCGACCATCTCGTCGTGCAGGTCGGCGGCGGCGCGCTCGCGAGCGCGTGCGCGCAGGCGCTCGAGGAGCTCGTCGCCGCGCGCGTCCTCCCGCGGCTCCCGCGCATCCACGCCGTGCAGACGCTCGGCGCGGCCCCGCTCGCGCGCGCGTGCGAGCGCGTTCGAGAGCGCGCGCGGCGCGAGGGCCTTGATTCGGCGCTGATCCACGCCGCGCGCCACCGCACGCGGTACATGTGGCCCTGGGAGTCGGAGCCCCACAGCATCGCCGAGGGCATCCTCGACGACGAGACCTACGACTGGCACGCGATCGTCGCAGGCATCCTGCGTTCCGGCGGCTCGACCGTCGTCGTCGACGAGCCCACGCTCGCGCGCGCCTGCGATCTCAGCCGAATCGAAGCCGGCATCGACGCGAGCCACACCGGCACGGCAGGTCTCGCGGGACTGCTGCAGCTCGTCGAACGCGGCCTCGTGCGCCGCGGCGAGCGCACGGCTGTGCTCGTCACCGGCGCGCGACGCTGACGCGCACCTGCGGGAGCACGCCCGGCGATCGCCGGCCGCGCGCCGTCACGGGGCCCATTCCACGCGCGCGGCGTGCGTGTCGTTGCGCGTCTTGGGCGTGCAGTCGTTCGCCGCGTTGCGGTAGACCATCTGGTGGTAGCGCGCTGCGCCGGCAGCGGGGACGTCGCCGCGCACGGAGATGGCAGGGTCGTGTTCCGTCGTGCCCGCGAGCGCGACGTCGACGTCCCTTCATCCAGGTGCGGACGTGCCCGTCGAACCAGGCATCGCGCGCGCTCACGGCTCCGAGCATGCGTACTCGAGCTCCGTCGTGCCCGCGAGCGCGACGTCGATGCCCACCTCGCCCGCGTCCGCCTTCCAGCGCGCGACCAGCGTCACGCGCCAGTCGAGCGATGCCTCCAGGTCGGTCGCGCGACCGGTCGTGAGGTCCCACGTGAAGTGACCCTTGCCGCGCAGCTTGCCTTCGGAGCGCGACGAGGGCGGCGCGCCATCGGTCGGCAGTCCGGCGGCCTCGAGCCGACGCACGATCTCCTTCGTGTGGTCGGCCTTGGTCGTGACGTCGATCTCGAACTCGATGCGCGCGAGCTCGTGCCCGTCCTTCTTGTTCGTCTCCTTCCATGTGCACTCGACGTCGCCCTCGATCTTCTCCGCGTTGTCGCACGGCCCGACGAGCGTCACGAGCATCGCCTGGTACGGCACCAGGACATTGGCGGGCGGCATCTTCTCGAGCACCGACGTGTCGGGCTCGAACGCGAGCGCGCCGCCGGGCTCGAGCACGTGCGCGAGCGCGGTCGCGGGCGGCTCCCAGCTCTCGCCCACCTTCACGGCTTCCTTCGGCAGGAGCGCGCGCAGGTCGAGGTCCTCGGCGAGACCGTCGAGCACCTCGCTGAGCGCGCTCTTCTCGGCGTCGAGCGACGCGGTGAAGGCGTCCTCGGCCTTCTTGCGGTCGAAGCTCACCGTCCGCTTCGCGAGCGGGCTCTTCGACGGGATCCGGAGCGAGATCTCTTGCCCTGCGTCGGAGAGATCGACGGTGGCCGTGCTCTGCACCTCGTCGAAGGTGCGCTTCAGGCGCAGAACGCGGCCGTCGGCCACGTTGGCGAACTCGTCGGTGACGGCGAGCGCGAGCTCGACGCTGCCGGACGCCTTGGACTCGTTGTCGTCGACGCGCCCCGCGGGCGACA
This sequence comes from Planctomycetota bacterium, assembly GCA_044228975.1. GTDB lineage: Bacteria > Planctomycetota > UBA1135 > UBA1135 > JADJNY01. Next base: position 41,798 of record JBGATX010000016.1, read on the forward strand.
CCTGGGTCAGGGACTCGAGCGTGTAGGTCGTCTTCTGCGAGATGTGCCGCTCGAGCTTCGCACCCTTGGTGGTGCGGTAGGTGAGCGATGAGTCGATCAGGGCGAGGGAAACGATGGCGAGGAGCGGGACGAGGAGCTTCATGGGTGCGCACCTTTCCGGCGACGGGCCTGACAGTTTGCCCTCGACCGGCGCGAGACGCTCGAATTCCAGGACCGGGCAACCGCCAGGCATCGCGCGGGTAGCCCCCGTGTGACGCGCAGGCGAACCGCTGCGTCGGCCGCGCTCGCCAGCTCCGATCGACGCTTCCGCGCCGGTCCGAGTGAGGAGCTGATGTCCGCCCCGCGCTCCCGGCTAAGATCGCGCGCGTGGCCGAGCTCGTCCCGCTCCCGATCGGCAGGCTGCTCACGCGGATGTTCCGCGAGCTCGAGCGCCACGAGCGCATCTTCGATCTGCCGCGCGAGCGATTCTTCCTCGGCGATCCCGCGCGCGACCTCTCGGTCGCGTTCCACGACAAACGCGCCGCGACGCCGCTCGGTCCCGCCGCGGGTCCGCACACGCAGCTCGCGCAGAACATCGTGCTCTCGTTCCTCGGCGGAGCACGGATCCTCGAGCTGAAGACGGTGCAGATCAACGACCAGCTCGCGATCCCGCGGCCGTGCATCGACATGCAGACCGTGGGCTACAACGTCGAGTGGTCGCAGGAGCTGCGTCTCGAGCAGTCGCTCGAGGAGTACGTCAAGGCGGCGATGCTGATCGAGATGCTGCGCGCGAGCGGCAAGGTCGAGCTCGGCGCCGGCCCAGGCGGTGCGGGCGCCGCCGCTCCGCGATCGGCGGGCGTGATCTTCGACCTCAGCGTCGGCTACGACCTCGCCGGCATCCAGAGCGAACGCGTGCGCGCGTTCCTCGACGGCATGCTCGATGCGCGCGCGGTGATCGATCGATTGCGAGCGCAGATCCCGGCGGAGTTCGCGCACTTGCGCGACCTCGAGTTCCCGACGCGCATCGCCGACACGCTCACGCTCTCGACGTTCCACGGCTGTCCGCCGGACGAGATCGAGCGCATGCTCGCGTGGCTCATCGCGGATGTCGGGCTGCACGGCATCGTGAAGCTCAACCCGACGTTGCTCGGGCCGGTGGACGCGCGGCGCCTGCTCAACCACGAGCTCGGCTATCCCGACCACGTGCCCGACGAGGCTTTCGCGAAGGACACGACGTGGAGCCAGGCGGTCGATTTCGTCGGCCGTCTCGACGAGCTCGCACGCTCCGCCGGCCGCGGCTTCGGCGTCAAGTTCTCGAACACGCTGATCGTCGAGAACCGGCGCAGCTTCTTCCCCGCGACCGAGAAGGTGATGTACCTCTCGGGTCCCCCGCTGCACGTGCTCGCGATGAACCTCGTCGCGCGCTTCCGCGAGGTGTTCGGCGATCGCATCCCGATCTCGTTCTCCGCCGGCATCGACCGGCGCAACTTCGCGGACGCGGTCGCGCTGGGGCTCGTGCCGGTGACGGTGTGCAGCGACCTCCTGCGCACCGGCGGCTATTCGCGCATGAAGCCGTACTTCACGGAGCTGTGCACGCGCATGGAGAAGTGCGGCGCGAGGACGATCGACGAGTGGATCGTGCTCGGGCACGGCAACGCGGCGGCGGCGCTCGCGAGCGTGCCCGATCTTGATTCGGCACAAGTCGCGGCGTGCACGCGCGCGCTCGCGGAGCGCGGCGATCTCGCGCGAGTGGCCGGCGAGCAGCTCTGGCGTCGCTGGGTGAGCGCCGCGAAGCTCGCGAACACGAGGAGCTACGTACCGTCGCTCCCGACCGACGCGCGCTACACCGCCGCGGGCAACAAGAAGGTGCCGCCGAAAGTGGGCTCGCGTCTAGACCTCTTCGACTGCCTGACCTGCGACAAGTGCATCCCCGTCTGCCCCAACGACGCGATCTTCACCTACGAGCTCGAAGGCACTGCGATCCCGATCGTCGAAGCCCGCCCGCGCGGCGACGGCACCTTCGAGTGCGTGCACAAGGGCGAGCTGAAGACCGAGAAGCGCCACCAGATCGCCATCTTCGCCGACTTCTGCAACGAGTGCGGCAACTGCGACGTCTTCTGCCCCGAGGACGGCGGGCCGTACGCGATCAAGCCACGCTTCTTCGGCAGCCTGGCCGAGTGGAAGAAGCACGCGACGCTCGACGGCTTCTTCGTCGAGCGCGCGGGCGCCGAAGACCGCATCCACGGCCGCATCCGCGGCATTGAATACGTGCTCATCGCGATCGACGACCAAGCGCACTTCTCCGGCGTCGGCTTCGAGCTCGAGTGCCGCCTGCCGGATCTGGAGAGGACTCTCGCCGGCCGCGCCGGAGCATCTGTCGACCTGACTTGGTTGCTCGTCCTCGATCGACTCCGCGGAGCGTTGCGCAAAACTGACCAAGCGACGTACCTTGCAGGATGAACCGAGGACCTCCGTGTACTCGGAAGGCTATTGCGATCAGAAACCGCAAGCCGTCAGGGAGAATCTGAGTTGATGTCCACCATGCACACACAGCAGTCGAACGCACGCGCATGTCGTGTTCGGAGCATCAAAGGGTCTCTCGATCTGACCCGCAGGGGCGTGGGCCTGCCGGACGATTGGATCGACCACTTTCGATTGAGTGATGATTGGGCTTTCTTCATCAAGCTCGCGGCGCTTTGCGATGGGGCGATCGAGTGGCTCCTGGTGAGTCGGTGTATTCCGACGCGACGGGGATACATGAGTTTCCGCGAGCGCACGAACCTGGCGACGAAGCATGGCTTGCTGCTCGAAGAAGACAATCGCTTCCTTCACTGGCTGGCCACGGAACGAAACCGCCTCGCCCACGACATTTCCACGGCAGCATTCAACTTCCACACTCATGTTCTTGCGAAGGATGATGCAGGCAAGCGCGCCATCTACGACAGTCTCAACACGTTCGCACGAAAGGACGTGATCACCGAGCATGGGCCGTTTCAGGTTGAATTCGGCCTCGACGCATTCCTCAAGAGCCTCGAGGAGGAGTTGCCCGAAGACCGACGCGTCCGCGAGTCCATTCGCACTCGACAGCCGATCGAGCATCCGCCCGGACCGAGTGCGGGATGCGCGGCGGTCCTGATCGCCGCGCTGCCCGTATTGGCATCGATTGGCTACGCGCGTCGAACCGGAAGACCCATTCCTGCCGAGCGCCGGACTGAGGCAACGTTCGCGTACATCGAGGACGAGATGATCTCGTGCATCGCCGGTTGACCACGCACGACGGATTCGACCGAGCGAGGCCATCACGTCACCATGTCGCGCTCGGGTGACGTCCCGATCGAACCTGAAGTGCATGCGCGCCGACCGGGCGGCGCTGCCTGACGGGGCAATTGTGCAAGGAGTCATTGCACGATTGCTGTGGCGCCAGAATGAAGCGCTATTGGAGCGGCTGAACGACGGGAACGGCCCCGACGACAAAGAAGGAGCTGCGGACGCGGGCACGCGGGACAGCGGGACCTGGGATGCGCGAGTCGCAAGACATCCCGCGCCTGGTCATCCTTGTCGCACGTGATGAGACCACGCGGTGCAATGCCTGGGTTGGTGCGACCGGCCCGAATCCATTTCGACACCGCCAACGTTTAGGATCTGGCCGCACTCCCGCTCACGCACAAGGACCAGTAAGGGCTTCCCGAAGCGACCTGGGCAGCCCGTGCATCGACGCCAAGCCCGTCACGACGCGAAGGCCGGGCGGTCAGAGCTGGGTACTGGGTCAGTTCGGAGGGCAAGCGCCGGGCCACCAAGGGGGTGGAAGGTGATGCTTGACCGCTCACGGTGCGATGGGGTAGCGTCCGTCGCATGTCCGAAGAAGCTCGCGACCACGCGGACCCCGACGCGCTGTCTCTGTGGACGTTCCTCGCAACGCCGTGGACCAAGCTGGTCGGCGCCGTGGTCGTCCTTCTAACCATCGTTCAGACGGTTGTGGCCTTCATGCCGCCGAAGGAGGGTGAGCCTTCCGGGTTCATCGTCTTTGTGCGGTCAGGCTTCTATTCGGTTGTGATCGTCCTGCTCTGTGCAATCTGCGTCGTTCTCATCGCGGCACATGCACTGCGGGCTTCGCGCGGCTATCTGCGGCAATCGGCGACTGCGAAGCTCGCCTACGAATCGAACGATGTCGTGCTCGCATCGAGGCGTCTGGAGGGCGTCTACGCCGTGGTTCGCGGAAAGCGCATGTCGGCCAAGGACTTCTTGACGAACTTCGCCGACCTGCTCGCGCAGGGCGTCACGCTCAAGCTGATGGCGTACTACGTCTCCGAACGAATGAAGCTCGAATACAAGGACACAGAAGTTCATCGGTTCAGCCACCGAATGCTGAACCACCTTCAGAGCGTCAAGGCGCTCACGCCCAAGACGCTCACCGTACTCATGGACAACGACAAGGGAACGCAGACGAAGTTGATCGATGGCGAGGACGGCTTCGAGTTGTCCGAGTACGGATCCCGCATCTTCTGCATTCCGAAGTCACCGAAGAAGGAAAACACCACTAGCCATGTCCACCAAACCCCGCAGACCCACTGACGCAAACCAGCTCGCGAAGCGCATCGTGGACATTGCCACGGGGCAAGCGAAGGACGAAGAGCCCGAGAAGAACCCCGCCGCCGTCTCGCTCGGAAGGCTCGGCGGGTTGAAGGGCGGACACGCTCGCGCCGCCGCGCTCTCACCGAAGCGACGGAAGGCCATCGCGAAGAAGGCCGCGGCGAAACGCTGGGCGGGCAAGCGCAAGAAGGCGAGTTGAATCCGCCGGGGCCTCCCGCGTAATTCACGAACTTGTGCTTGCGCTACCTTGAGCGGTCAAGCATACTGGTCAACATGAACCGCCTGAGCACCGACGACCGAATCCGCGTTGTCTCCGCCCTCGTGGAGGGGAACTCGATCCGCGCCACCGTCCGCATGACGGGCGTGGCGAAGAACACCGTGGCGAAGCTCCTCGTGGAGCTGGGCGCGGCGTGCGAGGAGTTCCACGATCGCGCGGTGCGCAACGTGAAGGCGAAGCGCGTCCAGTGCGATGAAATCTGGGCGTTCGTGTACGCGAAGGCGAAGAACCTGCCCGAGACGATGCGCGGCAAGTTCGGCTTCGGCGACGTGTGGACGTGGACCGCGATCGAGAGCGAGTCGAAGCTCATCGTCTCGTGGCTCGTCGGAAGCCGCGACGCGGGCTGCGCCACGCAGTTCATGAACGACGTGGCCTCACGTCTCGCGACGCGCGTGCAGCTCACGACGGACGGCCACAAGGTCTACGTCGAGGCCGTCGAGGAAGCGTTCGGCGGCGCGATCGACTACGCCATGCTCGTCAAGCACTACGGTGCGGAGCAGCGTCCGGGAGAAGCGCGCTATTCGCCCGCCGTCTGCACCGGCTGCACGGTGGACGAGATCGTCGGCAACCCGGACCCCAAGCACGTCTCCACGAGCTACGTCGAGCGTCAGAACCTCACGATGCGGATGGGCATGCGCCGGTTCACGCGCCTCACCAACGGGTTCTCGAAGAAGGTCACGAACCACGAGGCAGCCGTCGCGCTGCACTTCGTTCACTACAACTTCTGCCGCCGCCACGAGACGGTCCGCTGCACGCCAGCGATGGCCGCAGGACTCGCGGATCATCGCTGGACGCTGGAAGAACTCGTCGGACTCCTCCAAGAGCAGGAAGCTATTGCGGCGTCGTAGCGCGACCGTGAGCGGTCACGCATGCTTTCGAGATGGTCAAGCCTCGCAATCCCGAACAAGAAATCGACATCGAGGGCGTGTTTCGATTGCGCGCAATCAGCTAGAGCGCGAGACGCTCACGGGCTGGTACGTGTGGGCGCATGACGTCCGAACGTCTGATTCGTCGAACGCGGCGAACTACTTTGCGGTGTGCGCTCAGTGCAACGGACTGTTAGGTGCCGACGCTTCCACAACGCCCTGAGCGTTGCGTCGAGCAACGTCCAGCCGCACGGGCTCTGTAGCGCGTGTGCGTCGTCGTCAGCGTCACATGGCACGACGCACACGAAGAAGTTGCGCGGTCCCGTCAGGTGTCCGACTTGCCAGCGCGGACCGAAGTGAAACAGCCCGCGCAAGCCGATGCGACCAGGGTGCGCGTAGCTCGCGAACCCGAAACCGGCGCGGTGGATGAGCCATTCAGCAAGCACACACCCGAGACTGCCGCGCGTTCGGCGTTGCGCGCAACCTGACTTCCATACTTGACCGGCTCCGGCGGTCCCTCCGAGCGGGCCCTAGGGAAACTGACCCAGTACCCAGAGCTGCGAGGAGTGGATTTCGGGGCGCCGGTCGCGCGGCAGGTTCCAGCCCGAGGCATCGGGCCGACGCAACTCACCGATGTCGAGATCGGAGATCACGAGGTGCTCGTGCCTGCTCGCACACGCGAAGCGGCCGTTGGGTCCGACGAAGTGGCTGCTGCCGAAGTACGGCTGATTCCACGGCGCCTCGCTGCCTTTGCGATTCGAGCCGCCGATCACGAGGTTGTGGCGCGCGGCGTCGACTTCGAACTCGAGCGGCCACATGCGCTCGCTCTTCGCGCCGAACGTGACGGCAGGACTGAAGACGAGCTCCGCGCCCTCGCGCGCGAGCGTGCTCATCACGCCCTCGAAGTGCCGGTCGTAGCAGATCGCGACGCCGATGCGGCCGACGGAGGTCTCCCACACCGGGAAGTACGGGTTCTTCGACACGTTGCGCAGGTGCGGGCCGTTCTCGCCGTTCGAGCGTTCGTAGTAGTGGCCCTCGAGGAAGCTCGCCTGCTCGTTCTTGCCGTGCGGAATGTGCGTCTTGCGGTACTTGCCGAGCACCGTGCCCGTCTCGTCGATCACGACCGCCGTGTTGAAGCGCTTGCCGCTCCCATCGAGCTCGTAGATCGGCGCGACCACGAGCATCGAGAGCTCGCGCGCGACCTCGCGCAAACGCGTGACCGTCGGCCCCGTGTGCGCGTCCTCGGCGAGCGCGGTCCACATCGGCTCGTGCGTCAGCGCGAAGTAGGGAGCGGTGAACAGCTCCCCGAAGCAGACGATCGCGACGCCCTGCTCCTTCGCGGCGCGCATGAGCTCGACGTGGTGCTCCACGTTCGCGCGCCGCACCTCGTCGAGCCTGCCCGCGAGCTTCGAGAGCTCCGCCACGCTCCGCGGCATGTCGCGGTACGCATTGACCGTCTCCGTCAGCGCCGCGCGAAACCTGCGGCTCATGCGCGCGCCTCGCCGGGCGCCGGCGGCTCGTCGGCGAACGAGCGCACGACGTCGAGCATCACGTTCACGCCGTTGGCGCACTGCTCGCGTGTCGAGAACTCGCGCGGGTTGTGGCTGATGCCTTCGTACTCGCCGGGGACGAAGACCATGCCGGCGCGCGCTACGTGCGCGATCTCCTGCGCGTCGTGGCCGGCGCCGGACACGATCGGCGCGTGGGAGAGACCGCGGTCGGCGGCGGCGGCGGCCACGCGGCTCTGCACGTCGGTGTCGAAGGGCACGTAGCTCGTGCGCGCGGTCGGACGCTTCTCGAAGCTCACGTGCTCGGCCTCGGCTGCGCGCTCGACCGCCTTCCACAGATCGACCTCGGCGCGCGCCAGCGCGGCATCGTCGGGATTGCGCAGGTCGATCGTGCAGGTGACGCGGCCGGGGACGACGTTGACCAGACCCGGATGAGGCTGGATCACGCCCATCGTGGCGCGCAAGGCGGCGCCGTAGCGGCCCGACTGGATCATCGCGCGCAGTTGGAGGTTGATCACCGAGGCGGCGACGCCGGCATCGGCGCGCAGTTCCATCGGCGTCGTGCCGGCGTGCGCGCTCTTGCCGATCAGCGTGAGCTCGTACCAGGCGATGCCTTGCACGCCTTGCACGACGCCGATGTCCTTGTTCGCCGCGCGCAGCATCGGACCCTGCTCGATGTGGCACTCGACGTAGGCGTGCGGCGGGACGAGGCGCGGGTCGGCTTCGCCGAGGAAGCCGATGGCGGCGAGTTCGTGCTTCACGCTCTTGCCCGCGCGATCGCACAGCGCGTGAGCGCGTTCGAGCTCGATGCGCCCGGTCGCGACGGCGCTGCCGAGCATATCGGTGCCGAAGCGTGCGCCTTCTTCCTCGGTGAAGAACGCAACCACGATCGGCCGGCGCGTTTTCACGTTCGCGGCGTCGAGCGTGGCGACGATCTCGAGGCCACCGAGCACGCCCAGGCACCCGTCGAAGATGCCCGCGGTGGCGACCGAATCGATGTGCGAGCCGATCATCACCGGCCGCAACCGCGCGTCCGTGCCGTTTCGAGTCGCGCGCACGTTGCCGATCTTGTCGACCGTCACCGCGAGCCCGAGCGCCTTCATGCGCTGCACGACGTGCCTGCGTCCTTCGCCATCGGCGGGCGTGAGCGCGAGCCGGTTCACGCCTTTCAGCTTGGTCCGCTCGTCCACGTAGCTCCCGATGGCGCCGAGCGCCTCGAGCTCGCGCGCGAGCCGGTCCGCATCGATCGAGAGCCTGTTCATGGGATCGCCTCCGAATTCTCTCCGTATTCCTGGCGCGCGACACGGAGGACCAGAATCCCTTCCCACATGTCCGTCCCCTTGGAAGAAGCCGACGCGCGCGGATGGTACCGTGCGATCGAGACGCGCTCCTCGGAACGGCCTCGCTGCGAGACGCGGAGTCCTCCGCCACGATCACGGTCGCGTGCGAGGCGTCGGCGCACTCCGAGGCTCCCCCGAGCTTCCCCGGGGTGGCTCGTCCTCGCACAATCGACGTGGGACTGCCGTCGGGTGTCGGTCATGCCGGGCCGCCTTCGTGCTCGCGACGACGCGCGCAGCGTGGAGTCGCAGGACTGGCGACGCCTCTAGGTGCTCGCACGCAGCAGCGCGCCGGAGACGAGCTTCGTCACTCGCGAAGGAACACGTACACGTTCCCGATCGTGATCGAGTCTTCCTCGTCACCGCCCGGCTTCGGCTTCGTCTCGCAGTTGCCGACCAGGAGGTCGAGCTTGCCGTCGTCGTTCCAGTCCGCGACGGCGAGGCGCAAGCGGTACCCCGGGATCGCGCGCTGCGGCTCGAGGCGCTTCTTCGCCTTGTCGTACCCGAGCGTCGCGTCGACGGGCTGCTTGGTGAAGAGCGAGACGCCGCGCTCGAACGTCCCGTCGCCCTTGCCCCCGAAGAAGGAGACGTCGCCGATCTCGTCGCCGACGAGCAGGTCGAGCTTCCCGTCGCTGTCCCAGTCGACTGCGATCACGTCCGACTTCTGGTTGACGCGCACCTGCTCCTTGTCCGCGAGCAGCGGCTCGCGCTCGACGAACTTGGGCACCTTCTTCGTGCCGGTGTTCTTCACGAGCCACGCGCGGCCCTTCACGTCGCCGACGAGGAGGTCGAGGTCTCCGTCGCCGTCGAGGTCGGCCGTGTTCGCAGTCGCCATCATTTGATCGCTCTCCGCGCCGCCCTCGAAGAGCACAGCGCGTTTCGCAAAGCCCTTCCCCGGACCCAGGCCCCGGAACCAGTACACGTTCGCGGGCGCGTAGCGGCCGTTGACCAGGTCGAGCTTGCCGTCACCGTCGAGATCCGCGAACTGCGGATCGAGTCCGATGCATCACGAGGACTCCATCGTCATCGGCCGGCCGTCGGACTCGAGCGTCGCGTACTTCTCGAACCTGGGCGCCTTGTTCGTGCCCACGTTGCGATAGAAGCGCGCGGAGCCGCCGCTCGCGCCTTCGACGTCGTTGCCGAACATGCCCACGACGAGGTCGCGCTTCCCGTCGCCGTCGTAGTCGACGACGAACGGAGCCGCGTGGCCGGTGACGGTCGTGATCGGCTCGCCCTTCGCAAGCACGAGGAAAGGCTTCGCGAGGCGCGGGAGCTCGCGGGCCGCGGCGGCCGGCCGCGTTTCGACGGGCGCCTGCGAGAGCATTGCCCAGTACATGGGAACGAGGATTGAAATCACTCGACGAGCCTCCAGTCGTCGCATCCGAGTCGACGACGCGACCAGCGTAGACGCAGCCGTCGTGCTCCGGCAAGCCTTGTGGGTCGGAGTGGCTCGAAGCGCGGCTCCGCTACGCACCGCGGCCGATCGCGCAGTCGGACGGAAGGCGTAGATTCGATCGAGGCGGCGGCGTCGTGAGAGGCCTTCTGCGAGAGCGGCGCGTGCGATCGACGGAAGCGCGGATCCCGAGTGCTTTCGCGCTGCTCGCGCTCGGCGCGTGCGGCGGCGGAGCGGGAGGAGCAGGCGGCGGCGCTCCCGCCACCTACGCCGTCTACATCCAATCGACCGACCCTGTCGTCGCATCGGGCCACATCGACCTCTTCGGCTCGGCGACATGCGACGCGTGCCCGCCGGCCGAGACGGCGTTCGGCGGTTGCCCCGTGATCCAGGGCCCCATCGATTCGAGCATCGAGATCCTCTGGCACAACGTCACGACCGGCGAGTCGGGGAACGCAAGCCACTTCATCTCCGGCCAGTGCGGGTGCCTCTTCTCCTACTGCACGGTCACCTATGCGCACCGCTTCCACGCGTCCGTGCCGCTGGCGATCGGACCGAACGAAGTCGAGATCCTCGCGCTCGGCCCGCAGTTCGAACCCGGGAGCTCGACGGTCGCGATCACGCGCATGCCGAGCGCGCCGGCGAACCTGGTCGCCGTGCCGGAGCACAACGCGATCACGCTGACCTGGGATCCGGTGCCCGAGGCGAGTTCGTACGAGCTGCTCTGGTCGCTCACGCCCGATCTCGACGCGCCCGCGACGCCGCGCATCACCGGCGTCGCGAGCCCGTTCCGTCACTCGGGACTCCCCGACGACGCCACCTTCCACTACGCGGTCGCCGCGGTGATCAGCGGCTTCACGGGTCCGCACTCCGACGTCGTGTGGGCGACGACGGGCTGGACCACGGAGGACATGCACGCGGTCCAGGCGAACTGGGCAGCGGAAGCGATCGGGATCGCGATCGACGGCCTCGATCGCGCGCACGCGCACCTGTCGCGGAGGGAGGATCTGTTCCCGACGTGGCGGCAGCACGACGAGTACCTGACGAACGCGACCGGGGCGTGGAGCTCGACGAGCATCGCGAACGTGCAGTGGCCCGACGGGAGCGTCGCGGTCGACGCGCAGGACAGCGTGCACGTCGGGTACATCGGCGCCGGAGGGCTCACCCACGCGACGATCACCGCGGGCGTCTGGTCGTCCGAGGTGCTCACGACCGGCGGCTGGTGCCGGTCGAGCTTCGCTCTCGACGCCCTGGATCGCGTGCACGCCGCCTACCGCACTTCGGAGGAGCTGCGCGCGGGGACGAACGCAGGCGGAGCGTGGAGCTCGCGCCCCGTCGAGACGATGGCGTTCGGCTGCGGATCGAGCGATCTCGCGCCGGTGATCGCAGTGGACGCGAGCGGCGCGGAGCACGTCGCCTACGGGGGCGTGTGGCCAGGCTACGGGCTCCAGTACGCCGTGGACGTCGGCGTCGCATGGGAACGCGCGACGATCGCGCCCGGGACGCTGCGCTCCTTCGCGTTCGCCCTCGACCTCCAGGGCGCGCCGAACTTCGTGTACTCCGATGCCGCTGCGGCCGTGTGGCACGTGCAGCCAGACGCTATCGGCGGCTGGACGAGCGCGCTCGTCGACGTCGAGCCGGGGTCCTGGCCCGCCTTGACCGTCGACGCCGAAGGCCATGCTCACGTGAGCTACGTGTCCGGCTCGAATGGCGGCGAGTTGCGCCTTGCGACGAACACGAACGGTGCGTGGAACGTCGCGCGCATCAGCCCGGCCGTGATCGCACCGACGGCGATCGCGTTCGACTCCCAGGGCCGCGTCCACGTCGCCTACTTCTCGGCGCAGGGTCCGCGCTACGCGACGAACCGGTGAGCTCATCGAGACCCGTGCGGATCGACGGCAGGTTAGCCCGCGCCCGATCGCGCGCGGTCATCGAACCGCATCCATAGCCAC
>JBGATX010000017.1:0-54248 GCA_044228975.1 Planctomycetota bacterium
GTCGGAGTACGGTACACGGCAACCTTCCCACCGATTGGCGTGAGGGCACGGCGCGCGAGCAGTCGCGGGCGAATCGGTGCGAAAGATGCCGTGTACCGTACTCCGCCCAGCACCCCGAGCGGGGTCCGCGATGCGAAGCACGCGCGCGTGGCGCGTTGCTCCACTTCGCCCTTTGTCTCTCATCCGGCATCCGCGCCTCCACCAGGGCAGCGTGCTCGTGCGCCATGTGGAACGCCGCGCGACCCGGATCCGCGGACGTCGAGAATCGGGGCTATCATGCGCGCCTTCGCGCACGGACGCGCGGAGCGAATGGACTCGACCGTTGTGCCGGGGCGATGCCGGGCGTCGACATCGCGCGTCCTCCTGTGGCTTGCGCCCGTCCTCGTCGCATTGGCGACGTATGCGAGTACGCTGTCCAACGGGTTCGCGTACGACGACGAATGGGTGTTGGACAGACTCCAGGTGGGACTCGCCGGCGTGCCGTGGTTTCGATTGCTGGCGAGCGGTCGCGGGCTGACGTACGCCTTGCACAAATGGGATCATGGCTTGTGGGGTGATTGGGCGCCGGGCTTCCATCTGACGAACATCGTGCTGCACGCCACGGCGAGCGCACTTGCGGCCCTGCTCGCCAAAGCGCTCTCCGGTTCGTTCCAGTGTGCGCTGTTCTGCGGGCTGCTCTTCGCCGTGCACCCGGTGCATGTCGAAGCCGTCGCGTCCTTCGCGAATCGCAAGGATGTCCTGGCCTTCGTTCTTTGTGCGCTGTGTGCATTGCAGTGGATTCGACGCGGGCACGGGCTGCGCGCTTGGATCCCGGTCGTCGGTCTCTATGTTCTGGCGTTGCTAGCCAAGGAAGTGGCGTCGGTTGCGCTGCCGATCGTGCTCGCGTTGCACGCGTCCCTGTTTCAGCGAGAGCGCGCTCCGCGACTCGCTTCCTCCAGGACGCGCATCTCGGTCGCGGTGCTGGCGCTGTGCTCGACGGCCGCGCTGGTCGCCGCGTGGGTGATGGTGGTCGAAAGCGGTCGCGAGCGGACACTTCAGCTCATCGCCGAGGAGAGCCACGGTCGCATCCAAAGCGAGGCTGAGGTCGCGCGGGCTTGCCTCAACGCCACTCCTGAGATCGTTCGATTGCTCGTGTTTCCAAGAACTCTCGCCGCCGAGTATCCACCACCGTCGACCGCTCCATTGTGGTCTTGGCGCACGCTGTCCTCGATCGGATTGGTTTGTGCTCTGCTCGCGCTGCCATTCATGCTGCGGCGCAGATCCCCGGCCGGCGCCTACGGTGCCGCCTGGATCGTCGTCATGGTTCTGCCGACCTGCAACGTGCTGCCCGTGACGCCGTACTTCGTCCAGGAGCGCTATCTCTACGTTCCGTCGTTCGGACTGTGCCTGCTCTTTGGACTGCTCGTGGATTGGGCGTGTGGCGCGTCCGCAACGCACGACGCGCGCGTTCGCCGCACGAGCGTGCGCGCCGTGGCGTTCGTACTGCTCTGCCTGGCCGCAGCGCGGTCGGTACGGCGCAATTCGGATTGGCGCGACACGCGCACGCTCTTCGAAGCCGCGCTGGCCGACGGAGTCGAGACGGCGAAGGCCCGCAGCAGTCTCGGCATCGTCTGCGCGCGCGAGCATCAGCCGCTGGTCGCGATCCGTCATTTTCGACGTGCGCTCGAGCTCCGGCCGTCGACGGAGGACGAACTCTCGTTGATCGTCGAGCTCATGCGCATCGGCCGGCTCGACGAGGCCGAGCAGCGTCTGCGTGGCATCCTCGCCCGCGCGCCCGACTGCATCCCGGCGGTGGGATTGCTCGAGCAGCTGCGCTTGAATCGGCGCTGAAGACCGGGAACGGTTCACGAGCCGAGCCCGCGGGCACGACGCGACGCCGAGCAGTCGCGCAGCTCGGGAGGTCTCAACGCGGAAGCAAGCGAACGCGAGGACGGAAGCGGCTGCGAGGCACCTTTCCAACGACCGGATCGGAGCACGATCGGCGAGGGCGCACGACCAGCGATGCGGCCCTCACGCTCACCGTCGCTGCTCGCTCTCGCGCGGCCCGTCGGCGTCGCAAGGCACACGGAGTCTCGCGTGAGCCCTGAGATTTCGACGCCGAGATGTCGACGCGTGTTCTTGCGCGGCGTCACGCAGGGCCATTCGCCAGTCCGCGACCGCTTCCGGCACCCAAAGCTCGCGTGCGATTCCCGACAATCTGCGGTGCGACGTGCCGCTCCCTCGTGAGCGATCACCGAGGCTTCGTGCGACGACACGCAGCGCCGCGGCGCACGTCCGCTCCGCTGACGTGAACGTTGAAGGGGCGTCGAGGCGTGAGCTCGTCCCGTCGGCTCGTTCGCTCTCCGCTGACCTCGCGTGAGCAGCAAGCGCAGCGTTCCCAGCGTTGATTCTCGTGCTGACAGGATCGCGATCGGCGACATCCGGTCACGGAACCAGAGCTACAGTCCGGAGGTCCTACGCGAGGACGCCATTCAGGGGATGGTTCGCGAGCCAATGCACGAGCCCCGTGGTGCCGTCGCAACGCAAACGTAGCTGAATCAGGAGACAAATCATGACGGACAAGAACTCTCAAGTCGACGCTGCCACTTCTCGAGCATCGCGCCGGCCGCGCAACCTCGTCGTGCCGTCCAATGTCATCGAAGTGGATCGGCGCCACGTGTTGACCTCGGGCGCGAGGGTCGCCGCGGCTACTGCGGTCGTCCTCGCCACCCCGACCATCGCGCGCGCGACTCCGATCCGCGCGGCGCTTTCCGGCGGCGGCGCACCACTCATCACCTCCGTGGTCCCGGGCAGCGGAGGTCACGGCACGCCCATCACGATCAACGGCTCTGGATTCGATCCGAATCCGATCAACAACTGTGTCGGCACGGTGCTCGGATCGTCGATCCTCGTCACCTCGGCCTCGCCAACGCAGCTTCAAGGGCTGCTGCGCGCTGTCGGAACGGTGGGATCCACGCAGATCATGGTCATCACCGGAATCGGTCAGGCTCTGCCGGACTTCGCGTTCAACGACGGCGTTCGAATCAGCACCTCGACCGGCAACGGCACGTTCATGGGGAACATCGCCGGAACCGGCGGCACGTTCGTCCAGAACCCTTTGACACCTCAGCGCGTCGACGGAGTGTTCTCCTTCTCGGGGCTGAGCTTCGACATCGGCGCGTTGCCGCCGTGGCAGCCGAACGCGATGGTCGAGCTGGAGATCCACTTCCGAACGCCGACTGGATGGTGTGACCTGCACCCGTTCACGGTCACGTTCGGCGTCGGCCCCTTCACGACGGCGCAGTGCGCCAATCACATCGCGAGCCATTTCCAGAACGCTGGCGCTGGACTGGGCCTCACCGTCAGCGTGTCCGGCAATATCGTGACCGTGGTCAAGGCCGGATCGACGAGCGGGTTCGGGCACATCAAGGCCTGACAGCCGCGGGTCGGCGGGCGGCGCTGTTCTCGTCGCCCGCCGTGGCCAGCGCGATGCCGCGTGCCAGCGAAGACCATGAACTCTGCGTCCGAGAAGGCGCGCGTTCGACCCCGGCTGCGAGCTGACGTGCTGCGCGCGTGGATGGACGGAGAACTGGCGCTCTACGATCCGGTCGCCGACGACACGCTACTGCTCAATGCCGCCGCAGGGCGCATCGCCGAGCTGTGCGACGGTGGCCGCTCCGTGGAAGACATCGCACACGCGCTGGGGAACCCGGACGTGAGCGATCGCCATTCGACATCCCCGGTGCTCCAAGTGATCGCGGAACTCGATGCCCTGGATTTCCTCGAGCACGACTCCGGCGTTCCGGAGCGGTCGATCGATCAGGCCTGAGCCCTCTGATGATGCGACCTGTCCCGACGATGTGCGCATCGCATGAGCCCAATGAGTGTCCTTCGTTGGAGCTGGAACTCCTGGGGGCGTCCGTCCGCGTCGTCGCAAAGGATCGAGGCTTCATCGACGGCCTCTCGCAGTGCTTCTCTCCCGCCCGACGCGCGCCGTTCTCGGGAGCGCGTGACCTGCGCGTCCAGGTCTCGACGGTCGCGGGGGGCGCGAGCGCGGATCGCGGACGTTACTCCGTCACGACGCAGCCGGAGGACTCACTCGACGAGCGTTGGCTCGAGAGGCTGGACACTCCCCTGGAGCTCTGCAGCGCGCTCAACAGCTGGGCGGCGTTCCGTGCCTCGCGCTACTACGTATTTCACGCCGGCGCGGTGGCTCGTGGGCGGCACGCACTGCTCGTTCCGGGATGTTCCGGCGCAGGCAAGTCGACGCTCACCGCGGCGCTCCTGCGCAGCGGATTCGCGCTGCTCTCCGACGAGATCGGGGCGGTCGACATGCTCACGGGAGGCATGACCGCATACCCGCGCCGCCTTTCGATCCGGGCCGATGTCGCTCCGCTGCTCGGACTCGCCGCGGAGAGCGGCTACGGAACTCCCGGCGAATCCGCGCGCATGATCGACCCGGCCGAGTTCGGCGGAGTGCGCGCGCGAGGTCGGCCGAATCTCGCGCTCATCCTCGCTCCCCGCTATCGGCCTGACGGCGCGGTCGAACTCGAACGCCTCTCGACCGGGGACGCCGTCATGCACCTGCTGAATTGCTCGTGCACGCACTTGCGGCTCCAGGAGCAGGCTCTCGACTGGCTCATCGATCTGGCACGACGGATTCCGATGTACCGACTGCACTTCCCGGACCTCGCCGCTGCGGTGCGGGCCACGAGGCGCGCATGGTCACTGCACATCGAGACCGTCTGAGGCCAGAAGTCACGTTGGCGGTCGCGCTCGCGGCTGGCGACGGGCAAGCCGTGAGGGCCGTCGAATGGGAACACGTCGACGAGCACGCGTTTCTCTCGTGCGCATCCCGGCATCAGATCGACGGGCTGTGTCATTGGCAGTTGCGTCGCCTCGCGCGAGACGAGCCAGCGGTGGTCGAGCACGTGCCGGACGGGATTACGCACGGGCTGAGGCGCGCGTACGCGCATCACACGCTGCGCAACGAGTCCCTGAAGCGCGACCTCCGTGAAGTCGCGGCGGCGCTCGCGTCAGCGGGGATCCAGGCGCTCGTCTTCAAGGGTCCCTGGCTCGCGTTCAGCGCCTATCCGGCGCCCGGAGCGCGCCCCATCGACGACATCGACCTCGGGGTGAACGAGGCCGACTACCTTGGGACGCTGGACGCGCTCGAGCGCGTCGGATACCGGCCGATCAGCGTCGCGCCGGCGAGCGCGGAACTCGCGCTCCGACAAGCGCACTTCCGCCGCCAGATTCGCTTGGCCGCGCCCGGTCGTAGGCCTGTGGAAATCCACTTTCGGATGATCAACGTCGGCCCGCCCACGCCCGTCGAGCACTGGGTCTGGGATCGCCATCGGACCCTTTCGCTGGGTGACCGCGAAATCGGCGTCCCCGGGCCCGAGGCCATGGTTCTTCATCTCGCGCTGCACGCCACTCAACACGGCTTCTCCGTCCTGCGATTGCTCTACGATCTGCGCTTCGCCTTGGAGTCCTGTGCCGGCGAACTCGACGAAGATGACTTGATCGATCGCGCACGCTCCCTGCATTGTGGAGCTGCCATGCACTTCGCCCTGCTGCTCGCGGGCGATCTGGCCGGAGCGCCACGTCCGCGACGAGTCTTGCAGGAGCTGAAGCCTGCGTGGGCGCGCGGCCAACTGTTCGCCGTCCTGTGGCATCTCTCCAAGGTGCGCCGCTTGGAGATGCCGCAGGGCTCGAATGCCACCGAGGCCTCCAAGCTCTACCTGCTCGAAATGGGGAGCATGGCGGAGAAGCTTCGTTATCTCCGCGGTCTGTCGAGCGCAGCCGGAGGCGCTCGCCCGTTCCTCGTCGAGGTCGTCTCGGCGCTCCGTTCGCGGCGCCGCTGAGGCACTGGAACGCCGACGAGAGCTGCCCGCTCGTGCTGCCGCGTCACCGCCGGTGCGCGGCTTCGATGACCCCGTAGGCGGCAAGGGTGTGCAGCGTCGACGTCGTGCAGTCCCACGCGATCTCCGCCTCGATGCCGCACGCCTCCGCGACTGCATTGGCGATCTGCGCGGGCGTGTGAGCCCCGTCACACAGCTCCAGCACGCGTCCTGCGGAAGCATTCAGGTGGAGCACCTCATTGGTGTCCAGTTGATAGGCGATGACGTCGCCGTCCACGTGCCGGACGCAGACGCGCCGACTCGTCCTCGGGCACCCGAAGGACTGCCAGGTCTCTTGGTTCCTCATGTCGGCCTCGCGATGTGACGCTGGACGCGCACGCTCGTCTGCACGTCGTGCACGGATGCGCGTGAGACTCGGGGCCGACGGCTGCGCGGCCTGCGTCCTGGCGTGACGAGACCGGGAATGTGGCGAACATCCAGGCGCGTTCGCTGCTCCCGGAAGCCTCGCCGTCCCGAGCTTCGGTTGTCCACGCGCATCGACCAACTTCGCAGGTTGGCACGTCACGGCCGTGATCGTACGCTTTCGAGCGTGCTCGTTGTCGCGCTCCTCCTCGGTGCTTCGTTCTCGAGTCCGATTTCGGAACTCGACCCTGTGCAGAAGCCGAGGAGCGACACCTGCCCCTACTGCAAGAACGACCCCGCGCTGATGACGCGTGCCAACGTCATCTCCCATGGCCCGATCCCGATCGGCCCCAAAGGCAGCGCGGCGATGATCGCCGACCTCCCGACGACACAGTGGGTCTTCCTCGAGACCGCGCATCTGCGCTGGGCGTCCTCTCTCGGCAGCTGCAACGTCGAGATGGAAGACAAGAAGCGCGTCTTCGCCGAGCTCGCGCGCCTGCGCGAAGTCCTCCCCGACGTCCCCGAAGAACCCAAGAAGCTCGACCCCTTCCTGCGCCTGCACCTTTTCGCGATGAAGGGTGAGGACTTCTACAAGCGCTTCCAGCAACTCCTCCACGTCGAGGACAAGGACTTCCCCGAATCCCGCCGCACCGACGCTCCGTTCATGGGCAACGGCCGCTACCTCGGCGAGAAAGAAAAGTTCGAGGTCGTCATCCACGCCTCGCGCTCGACGCACTCGCTCTTCACCAACGAGTTCGCCGGCGCGACCGTGCCCGACGCGCTGCGCTGGCACTTCAAGGACCAGCACAAGATGCTGATCTCGATCCCCGCGGAGGACGCCGACCTGCGCAAGGATCGCTGGCTCTTCCCGCACGTCGTGCACGGTCTCTCGCACTTGTGCTTCTGCGCGTACAAGCACTTCAGCTACGACCCGCCGCTGTGGCTCGACGAGGGTCTCGCCCTGTGCATGGAGAAGGAGATCGAGCCCGCGTCGACGACCAATGAAGGCGAGGAAGGCGGCAAGACCGACGCGCGCGGACCGCGAGACTGGGTCGCGGGCACGCGCAAGATGGTCGCGGCGGGCAAGCAGGCGCGCCTCGCGACGTTGTGGGGAATGAAGGAAGTCGGCCAGCTCGAGCTCGACGCGAAGATGACGTGCTGGTCGATGGTGCGCTTCCTGATCGACGAGCACGGCGACAAGCTCGCTCGGTTCCTCGGCGGCGTGAAGGGCCAGCTCGACGAGCAGCAGCAACCGACCGGGCGCGATCTCCCCGATCTCCAACGTCGATTGTTGCGCGAGCTTTGGAGTTGGTCGACGGTCGAGCTCGATCAAGCGTGGCTCGCGTGGGTCAATCGCTGAGCGAGCGCGCTGCATTCCACGCGTCGCGCGGACGCGCAAGCGCGCACGCCGCACCACTCACGTAAGGGCCGCACAACTCGTCGCAGGCGCTGACGCAGCACCTACGACCTCGTTACGGCTCGTTCCGCTCCAGGTGGGATACAAAGCGTGACGCGAGCGCATCGCTCGGATCCGCGGTCCCGATCGCTCGCCGCACGAAGCACAGCCGTCCTGCCTGGAGTCGTCTACTGTGCCCGGACCGGGGCGCGGGAAGTGAAGAGACGGACTGACGAATTCAGGCGGGACGCCTGTGCTCCGTGTCGTCTTGCGCGCTCCGCGCAGCGCGCGAAACCAGCGGACGCGGAGCGCGTGCTAGGCTCCGCCCGCATGGACGGAGACGAGCAGCGCGCGACCCCGCTCGAAGTCTCGGAGCGTCTCGACGACGCCGCCCTCGTCGAATGGGCGCGCGAGCGCGCGCGGCTCGAGCCCGGTGCACTGCAGCTCACGCTCCATCCGCAGCTGCGCGCGGGCTCGATCGCGAGCTTCGAGCTCGAGCTGCGCGCGCCGCGCGGCGGTGGTCACGGCGGAGCGAGCGCCTTCTTCAGCCTCGATCGGGCCGGCCGTAGCCTGACGCTGTACCACTCGTCGTCGCCGTCGGGCACGTTGCATCGCCACGCGGCAGCGACGCTTTCGGACGCGCTCTGGGCGCCGATCGAAGCGGCGATCGAACGGCTCCAGGCGCGCGTCGCCGCCATCGCCCAGGCGCGCGCGCGACCGGGACGGTCGTGACGCGCGATGTCGGCGCGTTGTGGACCGCGCGCCGCGGAGTTGTTCGATTGTCGGCCACGATGGCCAGCAACGATCATCCGATGACCGCCGCCGTGCGCGTGCTGCGCGCGCACCAGGTCGCGTTCGAGCCGCACCTCTACGAGTACGAGGAGCATGGCGGCACGTCGCGCAGCTCGACCGAGCTCGGCGTCGAGGAGCACTCCGTGGTGAAGACGTTGGTCTTCGAGACGGAAGCGAAGAAGCCGCTGATCGTGCTCATGCACGGCGATCGCAACGTCTCGACGAAGAACCTCGCGCGCCAGATCGGCGTGAAGAGCATCCAGCCGTGCAAGCCCGAGGTCGCCGAGAAGTGGACTGGTTATCAAGTCGGCGGCACGAGCCCGTTTGGCACGCGACAGAAGCTTCCGATCTACTGCGAGCGCTCGATCCTCGAGCTCTCGCGCATCTGGATCAACGGCGGCAAGCGCGGCTTCCTCGTCTCGCTCGCGCCGCAAGCGCTGCGCGACGTGCTCGCGGTCGTCGAGGTCGAGGTCGCGATCGAGAAATCCTGAGCGCGAGCTGGGTTCAGCGCCTCAGCCCCTCGGGCAGGCGCACGCGCAGCGAGGCCGGCACCCAGATGCGGCCTTCGAGGCGCTCGCGTGCGTGGCGCGCGGGCTCGAGCTGCGCGAAGCTCGCGACCTCGCGGCTCATGCGCTGTGCGGAGAAGAACGCGTCGAACGCGTCCTCGCTCGCGAACGCGCGCTCGGCGAAGCTCGCGGGCGCTTGCGGCGCGTGCTGGCGCACGAAGAGCTCGCGCGCGGCGCGGCTCGACTTCATCACCGGGCCGGTCAGGTAGCGCGGGTAGATCTCGACCACGAGCGGCAAGCGCGCGTCGTCAAACGGCCAGATCGAACAACCCGCGCGCCGCAGCGTCGCGAGGAACGGCATGCCGCGCAGCGAACCCGTGCCGACCGCACCCGCTCCGCCGATCTGGAACACGGACTTGGGCCGCACGCCGCGCACGTCGACGATCTCGCCTTCGGTCGCGCGGTAGGGATCGCGCTCCGCGTGTTGCGGCGGTTTGCGGCGTCCGGGCCGGCCCCAGAACGGAGCGCGACAGTCCGCGAGCCACGTCTCGCCTTCGCGCGCGACGAGGTCCCACACCTCGTGCGCGTGCGAGCATCCGCGCGCGCGCGCGAACCACTCGGGGAACGCGAAGGCGAAGTCGAGACCGATGACGAGGCGCGGGTCGTCGCGCACGCGCGCCACGAGGTGCGCGACGAGCTCCTCGCGCGTTCGCTGGCTCTCCAGCCGCTCGACGCGCCCGCGCTGCGCCTGCGCGAGCCAGAGCTTGCGCTTCAGGCCCGTGCGTGCGCCCGACCAGTCGACGGCGATGACGCGCGGATCGTCCACCTCGCGAATTGTCCAGCCCTCAGACCGCGTTGTCGCTCTCGCTGCGCCGAGTTCGTGCCGCGCGCCGGTGCCACGTGGCATGGGCAGCTTCGCGGTGAACGCATCGAGCGCTCGAACGGCGCGTCTCGAGCGCGAAACCGCATTCCAGGGCCTTTCCTCGGCCGCGCGTCGCGCTACGCTCGGCGGGATTCCCCGGCGCCAACGCAGCCGGCGGAGTCCTTTCCGCATGCGCACGCGCCCGACCGAGCTCTTCGCCCATCGTTTCGACGCCGAATTGCGGCGTCGCGGGCGCGAAGCCCTGGATGCCGGGCGCGTCGAGCTCACCGCGGTCGAGCCCGGCTTCGCGCTCGCCGCGGTGCAGGAGCCGACGGCAGAGATCCGCGACGTTGGCTTGCGCTGGTCGGCGGACGGCAGCGACGTCTCCGCGGCCTGCACGTGCCCGGCGTACGCCAAGTCCAAGGCCTGCGAGCACCTGTGGGCGACGATCCTCGCCGCCGACGAGCGCTTGCGCGCCGAAGTCGCGGGAGCCACCGATGCACCGGAATCCCGCGCGACGACCGCGCGCCTCGACCAGGCATGGCGCCGCCGGCTGGCGGAGCTGCACGCGCTCGTCGCGGAAGCGCGCCGCGATCCGTGGGCTCCGATCCCGACGCAGACGCGGCGTCTCGTGTACGTCGTCGATCCGCGCCGCAGCGAGCCGCACGGCGACCTCTACCTGCAGCTCTTCTGGCAGAACCGGCTCAAGAGCGGTGCGTGGGGCGTGCGTCGTCCCGCGGATCTCGATCGCACGCCGCCGGAGTCGCTCGAGGATGCGCTCGACCGCCTCGTCATCGGCGCGCTCGAGGACACGCTCGAGCTCGGCCGCGTCGACGACGACGCGCCGATGGGCCG
Organism: Planctomycetota bacterium; assembly: GCA_044228975.1. GTDB lineage: Bacteria > Planctomycetota > UBA1135 > UBA1135 > JADJNY01. The sequence continues at coordinate 10,657 of JBGATX010000017.1, forward strand.
CGAGGTGTCGCTGAGCGCGGCGCAACGCGAGCTCCTGCTCGAGCGCTTGTGCCGCAGCGGACGCTTGTACCTCGAGAGCACCGGCCGCGAGGAGAACGAGCCGCTGCGCCTCGACGAAGGTCCTCCATGGACGCCCGCGTTCGATCTCGTCAGCGAGCCCGAGCGCGGCGAGGTGCGCGTCGAAGCCGCGTTCGTGCGCGACGGCGAGCGCCTGCCGCTCGACGAGCCGGCGGTGATCTTCGCCGACGGCTGGTTGTGCGCGCGCGGCGCGTTCATGCGCTTCGACGCGCGCGGCTCGCTCGATCTCCTGCTGCTCCTGCGCCGCGAAGGTCCGATCCGCGCGCCGCTCGACGTGCGCGCGGAGCTCGAAGCGAGCCTGCTCGAGGCTCCCGGCGGCGCGCACCTGCACGGCGGCGCGCCGGTGGTCGTCGAGGACGCCGTGCCGCGCCCGCACCTGCGCGTCTTCGCGCAGCGCGAGGAGGACTCGGAGGAGCTCGGCTGCCAGATCAGCTTCGACTACGGCGGCGTCGAAGTGCGCTGCTCCGACGCGCGCGGGCTGATCAAGAAGTTCGCCGTGGTCGAGCTGCGCGCGCTCGCGACACCGACCTTGATCCGCCGCGACCTCGCCGCGGAAGCGGCGCGCCTGGAGGAGTTCGTCGCCGTCGGCGGCGAGCCCGAGCGGGAGGAAGTCGCGCGCCGCGACGGGCGCATCAGCGCGCGCGCGCTGCCGATCGCGGTCACGGCGCTGCTCGCCTCGGGCTGGACGATCGACGCGCAAGGCAAGCGCTACCGCCGCGCGGGCACGATGCGCCTCGCGGTGAAGAGCGGCATCGACTGGTTCGATCTCGAAGGCGGCATCGACTTCGACGGACAGGTCGCCTCGCTGCCGGCGCTGCTCGCGGCGGCGAAGAAGGGCGCGGGCGTCGTCACGCTCGGCGACGGCTCGATCGGCGTGCTGCCCGAGGATTGGCTGTCGCGTTGGAGCCTGCTCGAGGTCGCGGGCGACTCCAAGGGCGAGCGCGTGCGTTTCAAGAAGAGCCAGGGCTGGATGCTCGACGCGCTGCTCGCCGAACGCGGCGAAGCGCACCTCGACGAAGCATTCCTGCGCTGGCGCTCCCGCCTCGATTCGGTGCGCTCGGTCGAGCCGCGCGCGGAGCCGCGCAGCTTCCGCGGCGAGCTGCGCGAGTACCAGCGCGACGGTCTCGGCTGGTTCGCGTTCCTGCGCGAGCTCGGCTTCGGCGGCTGTCTCGCCGACGACATGGGCCTGGGCAAGACCGTGCAGGTGCTCGCGCTGCTCGAGGAGCGCCGGCTCGATCGCCGCGAGACGAAACCGTCGATCGTGATCGCGCCGAAGTCGCTGGCGTTCAACTGGCGCGCGGAAGCGCAGCGCTTCACGCCCGAGCTGAGCGTGCTCGACTACAGCGGTGTCGATCGCACCAGGCTCGCGCGCAAGGTCTTCGAGCACGACCTCGTCGTCACGACCTACGGCACGCTGCGCCAGGACGCCGTGTTCTTCAAGGACGTCGAGTTCGACTACGTGATCCTCGACGAGGCGCAGGCGATCAAGAACGCGCAGAGCCAGGTGGCGAAGGCCGCGCGCCTGCTGCGCGCCGATCACCGGCTCGTGCTCACCGGCACGCCGATCGAGAACCACATGGGCGAGCTGTGGTCGCTGTTCGAGTTCCTGAACCCGGGCATGCTCGGCCGCTCGAGCCTGTTCCGCGCCGCGTTCGCCGGGCGCGCCGATTCGGGCGCCGACAGCGAACGGCGCGAGCTGCTCGCGCGCTCGCTGCGGCCGTTCTTCCTGCGCCGTACGAAGGCCCAGGTGCTGCGCGAGCTGCCCGAGAAGACCGAGCAGATCCTGTGGTGCGAGTTCGACGAGCAGGAACGCCGCGCGTACGACGAGCTCGCCACGCACTTCCGCGCGCGCCTGCTCGCTCCCGGCGGCGGAGAGCTGCCCGGCGAGCTCAAGTTCCACGTGCTCGAGGCGCTGTTGCGCCTGCGCCAGGCCGCGTGTCATCCGGGTCTGCTCGACGACGCACGGCGCGGCGAGGAGAGCGCGAAGCTCGAGGTGCTGCTGCCGCTGCTCGAGGAAGTCGTCGAGAGCGGGCACAAGGCGCTGGTGTTCTCGCAGTTCACGAGCCTGCTCTCGATCCTGCGCGATCGACTCGACGCGACGGCGGTGAAGTACGCCTACCTCGACGGCAAGACGCGCGACCGCGAGCAGCAGGTCGAGCGATTCCAGTCCGATCCCGAGTGCTCGATGTTCCTGATCAGCCTCAAGGCCGGCGGTTTCGGGCTCAACCTGACCGCGGCCGACTATGTGTTCCTGCTCGATCCGTGGTGGAACCCCGCGGCCGAGACGCAGGCCATCGACCGCGCGCACCGCATCGGCCAGACGCGCAGCGTGACCGCGTATCGCTTGATCGCGCGCGGCACCGTCGAGGAGCGCGTGCTCGAGCTCCAGGGCAGGAAGCGCGGTCTCGCCGAGGCGATCCTGACCGAGGACAACGCGCTCTTGCGGGATCTCACGCGCGAAGACCTCGAGCGCTTGTTGACGTGAGCCCCTGCGGATGCGGGCGCGACTCGCGCGCGCATGACGAAGGCTCCACGAAGGCGCACCGCTCGCGTGCCTGCGCACGCCTCCGCATTCCGGCGGCGGCGAGTACGCAGTTGCACTCGCTGAAGCTCCAGCGCTCCCGTTCCAGAGTTCACGAACGCCGTCCGCTCCCGTGCGCCGAGCCGTTCGTGTTCACGTGAACGCGGGGTCGAGCGCGGAGCGAGACGGCGAACGCTGCGGACGTGCAGTCACGGATGGTGCGCGTTCGCATGTTTCCAACAGCGAGAGTCCCTCCATGAACCGTCTGCACTCGCGCCTGCGGCGCTGCGTCCTTCCGGCGATTCCGATCGTGACTCTGATGCTGCAGGCCGCGGCCCAGGCGCCGGCGGTGGGCAGCTGGTCGGGCGTGCGCATCCTCGAGCCGAGCATGCTCTCCTCGAGCCCGCCCGAAGTTCCCGTCGTCGCTTGCGATCCGGTGGGACACACGGTTGCGGCGTGGACCTCGCCCTCGATGGGCGTCGCCTTCAGCGAGCGCTACCCCGGTGGCGAATGGTCGCCCGCGACGTCGGTCGTCCCCGGTCTGATCGGTTTCGCGCCGCAGATCGCGATCGGCGCGGGGGGAGTGGTCGCGCTCTCGTGGATCACGCCGGGGCAGGAAGCGATTCCGCCGAAGCTCGTCGTCTCGATCCGGCCGGTCGGCGGCGTGTTCTCGACTCCGACGGTGCTCGCCTCGGGCTCCTACATCTTCGATTCGAAGCTCGGAGTCGCCGAGAACGGATTCGTGACGGCCATCTGGGCCCAGACCGGCGTGATGAGGGCGACGACGCGCAATCCGGGCGGCACGTGGACGCCGGTGGCGGTGCTCTCCGCGCTCGGCGTGAACGCGAGCCTGCCCGATTTCGTCGTGAACAGCGCCGGCGCGGCTCTCGCCGTCTGGCAGGAGACTCCGATCGGCGGGTCGGGACCGGCGGGCATTGGCACGGCCTATCGTCCGGCGCCGGCGCGCTCGCCTTTCGGTGCGGCGCAGGTGCTGTCCGGCGGCGCGCTCGCGACCTGGAATCCCAAGGCGGGCATCAGCGCAAACGGTGACGTCGCGGTGGGCTATCTCGCCGGGAACACGATGGTCGTCGCGAGGAAGCCGGCCGCGGGTGCGTGGACGGCGCCGATGCCGGTCTCGCCCGCGAGCGACAACGTGTACTACCCGGCGCTCGCGATGGACGCGATCGGGAACATCGTCGCGGCGTGGCAGAAGCTCGACGCGGGCAACTACGGTGCGATCTCCAAGCGCGTGCTGCCGGCCAGCGGTCCGTGGGGAGCGGTGAGCGTGCTCTCGAGTGCCCTCGACGATGCGAGCTGGCCGATGGTGTGCGTCGCGCGCGGCAGTTCGATCGCGACGGTGACCTGGGTCGACAACAACACGTTCGCGGCTCACGCTGCCGTCGGTCCGTTGCGCGGAGCATGGACGATCCACGACATCGGCCTCGGCTGGTGGAACACGCCGATCGCCGTCGTCGCGGGCTCGGCGGCGGTCGCGGCCGTGTGGCCAGCGCCCACGGCGAACCCGAACGTGACCAACATGGTCGCGAACGTCTACACGCCCTGATCGGCGGCGGGATCGAGCTCCCGCGTCGCAGCCTGGCACTCGTCGAGAGTGGCTCGAGGCCGCGCGTCGCGGGAGCTGCATTGGAATGCGCTCCTGCGCAAAGGCGTTTTGCGCGCGTCGATCGCAGTCGCTCGACGCTCGTCGTGCGTCATTGGATGGCTCCGAGTGCGGGCCGGAGCGAAGGGTAGCTGCGTTCGAATCGAGTCGGTGACAACGACGTTATCGTCTCGTGATTGCGACACTCCGCGCATAGTTCTTCCTTCGGGGAATCGCGCCGCTGGCGAGTCGAATTGTCCCTCGTCGAGCGACGTGATCGCTAGTCTGCGCTCCTGTTCGAAGGCGTCGCTTCCGCTGGCGCTCTTCGACCTCGCCGGCGCGGACAGGACGATTTTCGGGTCGCCGCGCCGGCGGTCCCCGGTCGCCTCGATTCACGGAGGAGCTCATGATCCCGCGGTCCGTCACACTGGGTCGATTCGTATTCCGTTCCACTCTCGTGGGCGCATTGGCGGTCAGTCTCGCGACTGCCGCGCGTGCTCAAGGGCAGAACATCGGCGACAATGTCGGTCGCAGCGGATTGTGGCCGCTGCTGCAGACGCCGATCGGCAATCCGTTCGTGTCGTCGCCGACGAACGACTACATGCCGCTCCCGGGCTCGGCCACGGAGCGCAAGTTCCTGCTCGGCAAGGCGCTCTTCTGGGACGAGCAGCTGTCGTCGGACAATGCGATGGCCTGCGCGAGCTGCCACATCCCCGAAGCCGCGGGTGTCGACGCGCGCGGCTCGTTCCTCGCGACGAACAACGGCTTCGGCTCGCTCGGCGTGCTTCCGCAGGACGTCGCCGAGCAATACATCGCCGGCACCCCGGTGACGCAGCAGCAGCGCGTGACCGGCATCCTCGCGCCGACGATGCTCGGCGCGGCCTTCGCCGAGCGGCTCTTCTGGGACGTGCGCGCCGGGCCGAACTTCACCTTCGAGAGCGGCGCTCCGATCCTGCTGCCTCCGGGCACCGGCGTCGACCAGTTCCTGACCTTCGCCGCGCTCGAGGATCAGTCCATCGATCCGCCGTTGAGCTCGACCGAGATGGCGCACGACGGCCTGCTCACGTGGGGCAGTGGCGACATCCAGGCGAAGCTCGGCCCGGCGCGTCCGCTGCGCCTGGCGACACCGTCGTCGATCCCGGCCGACATCGTCGCCGCCGGTCTCACGGCTCCGGGAAGCACCTACACCCGCGTCTTCAACTGGGCGTTCTCCACCGACCCGAACTTCGGCGGCCCGGTGGGCGTGACGCGCGAGCGCTTCGCAGCCGCTGTGGCCACGTACGAGCGCACGCTCATCCCCAACAAGGCTCCGATCGACACCGCCGCTCTCTCGCCGGCGGCGCTGGCCGGATTCAACATCCTCGGTCAATCGGTGTGCTTCAACTGTCACTCCGACCAGATCGTGTTCTTCGGCAATGTGCTGCCCGTGCTCACCGGGACCGGCGGTTTCGTGGACGCCAAGGACGCGATGATGACCGACAATCGCCGCCACGGCGCGATCGGGTTCCCGAGCACGCCGGGCGCGATTCCCGGCAGCCAGGCGGATGGCTCGTTCAACGTGAAGACGCCGTCGCTGCGCAACCTCAAATTGCACCCGCGTCTGTCGCACAACGGCTTCTTCACCAGCCTCGCGCAGATCCTGGACTTCTACGACCGGCGCATCCCGGGCCTCACGCCGACGTTCCCGTTCGACGGGAATCCTGGATTGCCCGGCAACCAGCAACTGACGCCGGCGCAGCGGCTCAACGTCGAGGCATTCTTCGACGCGCTCGTCGATCCGCGCCTGATCCCCTCGTCGCCGGGCGCGCCGCTCGCCGCGCCGTTCGACCATCCGGATCTCTACCTGCAGCGCGTTCCCTTCGGCTCGAACGAGCCGAACACGCACGGCGGCACGCCCGCGGTCCCCGGCGGCACGATCCCCGACATCATCGTGCACATCCCGATGATCAACGCGGATCCCAACTTCAAGCTCGGCGTGCGTGACGCTCCGGCGAGCGCCGTGGCTCGACTGCACATCTCGCGCAGCGCGTTGCCGTTCCCGCCGCCGGTGGGCCCGTTGAAGCTGAACCCGGCCGGCATGGTGACGATCACGCTCAGCACCACGGCGCAGGGTTTCGCGACGCACTTCGTCGGGCCTCTGCCGAGCACGACCGCGACCCTCGTCGCGAGCGCGCAGTGGGAGATCGTCGATCCCATCAGCGGCAACTCCGCGTGGTCGAACGCCGGACAGTGGGCCATGATCCCCTGAACGTCCCAGGCTCTCGTCGGGCGGGCGGGCTCCTCGCAGTTGCGGGGGCCCGCCCGCGTTCGTCGGTGCGTGAGCTCGGGATTCGTCACCCGTTCGGGGAAGCCGCGGCGAGAATCGACGTCCACCGGCGCCCCCATCCGCGACCGATCTGGAATCGAGGAGTCCGTTCCGATGAAGTTCCCCTGTGCGTTCGACCGGCGCAGCGCGCGGCCGTGCTGGTTTCGTTCGTCGCCGCTCGCGGCCTGTTGCGCCGCGCTGATCATTGGTTGTGCCGTCGATCGCGAGAGCAAGCTCGAGGTGGGCGAGATCGCGGCCCAGCACGACCACGAGCGCGAGCTCTTCCAACGCGCGCAGGCGGAGTTCGCCGCGCGGCAGGAGCTGCCCCGCACGCTCGATTTCGGTCCCGACGGATCGTTGACCTTGCTCGACTGCGAGTTGCAGGGACGGCCGGAGCACGAGGAGCTGCGCGTGCTGTTCACCTTCGTGAACACGACGCAGCACGATCTCGCGGGCGCGCGCGTGACTCTCACGCTCGGCCAGCCGGACAGCGGCGCGTCGTACGTGCAGGAGCTGCGCCTGACGTTGCCGATCCCGACGCACTTCCAGCCCGACTGCACCTACACGACGTCGATGTACGTACCGTTGCGCGGCCTGCACCTCGAGCCCAACTGGAGCTGGAAGATCGTGCCGACCGCCTGGGGCTACGGCGCGCCACGCTGAAGCCGCGCACGCCGCGCCACGCGCCGCGCGAGACAGGACGGCGCAAGGAATCGCCGTTACCGTACGGCGATGACTTCAATTCTCGCGGCTCGCCGTGCGCGCGCGTGTCTTCTGTTGATCTTCGGCGCCGCGAGTGCGCGCGCAGGACACCGCGCCTGCGCCGGACGCCGCGCCGCGCGAGGAAGCGTCGCGCGGACTGCGCAAGAACGCGCCCGGAGCGTTCGCCGGCTTCACGCTCTTCTCGCCGCTCCAGTCGTCGACGACGTACCTCGTCGACATGCAGGGCGAGGTCGTGCACACCTGGAAGACGAAGTACGGTCCGGGCAACTCCGACTACCTGCTCGACAACGGACATCTGCTGCGCACCGCGCGCATGGACGACGGCGAGGTCTTCCACGGCGGGGGCATCGGCGGGCGCATCCAGGAGTTCGATTGGGATGGCGCGCTCGTCTGGGATTACGTGATCGCCGACGACCGCCATCATCAGCATCACGACATCGAGCCGGATGCTCAATGGCCACGTGCTCGCGGTCGTGTGGGAGCGCAAGACGCGTGACGAAGTGCTCGCGCGCGGCCGCGACGCGGCGCAGGTGCTGGCGGTCGGCCTGTGGCCCGATGCGGTCCTCGAGATCGAGCCGCAAGGAGCCGACGGCGGCAAGATCGTCTGGGAATGGCACGTGTGGGACCACCTGATCCAGGATCGCGACCCGAAGAAGCCCGACTTCGGCCCGATTCCCGAGCGCGCCGGCCTGATCGACATCAATGCCGATCACCGGCACGACGTCCCGCTGACGGATGCGCAGCGCGGGGAGAAGGCCGAGCGCGACGCGCGCATGCGTCAATCCGGGTATGCCGGCGGCGGCGACGAAGACGACGGTCCGAGCGAGCGGCGCGAGGGCGGACCCGGTGGAGATCGGCCGCGGCGCGGAGGTCCCGGTGGCGGCGGTGGTCCGGGGGGTCCGCGCGGCGAAGGCGATTGGCTGCACGTCAATTCGATCGACTACGATGCCGCCAATGACTTGATCCTGCTCAGCTCGCCGCGCTTGAACGAGATCTGGATCCTCGATCATTCGACGACGAGCGCGGAGGCCGCGTCGCACGCGGGCGGGAAGCGCGGACACGGCGGGGATCTGCTCTGGCGCTGGGGCAATCCGCGCAATTACGGCGCGGGGACCGACAAGGACCGCAAGCTCTTCGCGCAGCACGACGCGCGCTGGCTCGCGAGCGGAGTGCCCGGCGCCGGGCACGTGCTCGTGTTCAACAATGGACAGGGCCGTCCGGGCGACGAGTATTCGTCCGTCGACGAGCTCGTGCTGCCCTTCGAGCGCGAAAAAGGCTTCGCGCGCGCGGACAACGCGGCGTTCGGGCCGGCGGAGCTCGTGTGGAGCTATTCGTCGCCGAAGGACTTCTTCTCTTTCTTCATCTCCGGGGCCGATCGTCTGCGCAACGGCAACACGCTGATCTGCGAGGGCGCGACGGGACGTCTGTTCGAAGTCACCGCCGACGCGCGCATCGTGTGGGAGTATCTGAATCCCTTCGGCGGCGACCTGCCGATGCGCGGACCGGGCGGACGCGGCGGCGGTCCGCCCGACGGCGCTCCGCCCGACGCCGGATCGCGTGGCGCCGGCTCGCGTGATGCCGGAGCTCGCGAGCGCGACACGAACTCGGATGCGCCACGCGAGGCGCAGCCGGGCGACGATCGCGGTCGCGGGCCTCGCGCCGGCCGCGGAGGGCGTGGAGGTCCCGGGGGAATGCCGCGTTTCGGCGTCTTCCGCGCGACGCGCATCGCGCTGGATCATCCCGCGTTGAAGGACCGAAAACTCGAAGTCGTGCATTGATGCGCACGGGCTGAATTCGGTGCCGGCGACTATCGCGTCGCGCTCTACGTTCGAGTCCGCAGCGCGCCAGTACTTGCTGCGCACGCTACGAGCGCCGCCTCGATGCGCACATCGGCGAGCGCAGGCGCGCGTGCTCCCTAAGCGATACGGCGCTAGGATGGCGGGCGTTCGCGCCGGACCGTCGAACCCACGCGCTTGGAAGCGCGCTCCCCGACCGCCGACGCGACACCATTGTCATCGGCCGGTGGCTGCCAGCGCCGGCAAGGAGTCGCGAGCATGGAGACCGTGAGCACGTCGAAGCCATCGGCCGAGCGCTCTCATCACGAGGTTCCGACCGTCACGATCCGCTTCTGCGGGGACTCCGGGGACGGGATGCAGTTCACCGGTTCGGAGTTCACGCGCGTCTCGGCGCTCGCGGGCAACGACCTGCAGACCTTCCCGGACTATCCGGCGGAGATCCGCGCGCCAGCCGGGACGCTCGCGGGAGTGTCCGGGTTCCAGGTGCAGTTCTCGAGCGCGCCGGTGTTCACGCCCGGCGACGCGCCCGAGGTCCTGGTCGCGATGAACCCCGCCGCGCTCAAGACCAACGTCGCCGACCTGATCGCGGGCGGCCTCCTGATCCTGAACAGCGGCGCGTTCACCGAGCAGAATCTGATCAAGGCCGGCTACGCGAAGAACCCGATGGAGGACGGCTCGCTCGCGCGTTATCGCGTGCAGGCGATCGACATCTCCAAGCTCACGGCGACGGCGCTCGCCGACACGGGGCTCTCCTCGCGCGAGATCGGGCGCGCGAAGAACATGTTCGCGCTCGGGATGATGCTGTGGATGTACAGCCGCCCCATCGATCCGACGTTGCGCTTCCTGCGCACGAAGTTCGGCAGCAAGCCGGAGATCGCCGACGCGAACGAGAAGGCGCTGCGCGCGGGCTGGAACTTCGGAGAGACGACCGAGCTCTTCCACGACACCTACATCGTGAAACCGGCCGCGCTTCCGCCCGGCCGCTACCGCAGCATCTCGGGCAACGAGGCGACCGCGCTCGGGATCGTCGCCGCGAGCGAGCTCTCGGGCCTCCCGGTCTTCCTCGGCACGTATCCGATCACGCCGGCGAGCGACATCCTGCACGAGCTCTCCAAGCACAAGAACTTCCGCGTGATGACGTTCCAGGCCGAGGACGAGATCGCGGCCGTCGGCGCGGCGCTCGGCGCTTCCTTCGGCGGCAGTCTCGGCGTGACGACCACTTCCGGGCCGGGTGTCGCGCTGATGCAGGAGACGATCAGCCTGGGCGTGATGACGGAATTGCCGCTCCTGGTGATCAACATCCAACGCGGCGGCCCGTCGACGGGCTTGCCGACGAAGACCGAGCAGGCGGACCTGCTCCAGGCGCTCTGCGGACGCAACGGCGAAGCGCCGGTGCCCGTGCTCGCGGCCGCGACGCCGGCCGACTGTTTCGAGACGGCCATCGAGGCCGCGCGCATCGCCATCCGGCACATGACGCCGGTCGTGATGTTGTCCGACGGCTTCATCGCCAACGGCCAGGAGCCCTGGCTCCTGCCCGACGCATCGAAGATCGCGCGCATCGACGCGCGCTTCCGCACCGATCCGAAGGACTTCCATCCGTACTCGCGCGACGACGCCACGCTCGCGCGGCCGTGGGTGCGGCCGGGTACGCCCGGACTCGAGCATCGCATCGGCGGTCTCGAGAAGCAGAACATCACCGGCAACATCTCCTACGACCCGGAGAACCACGAGAACATGGTGCGCCTGCGCGCGGAAAAGGTCGCGCGCGTCGCTCGCGACCTGCCGCCTTCGCAGGTGCACGGCGATGCGGAGGGCGAGCTGCTCGTCGTGGGTTGGGGCTCGACCTACGGCACGATCGTCCAGGCCGTCGATCAGTTGCGCGCGCGCGGGAAGCGCGTGGGTCACGTGCACCTGCGCAACCTGAATCCGATGCCGTCCGATCTCGGCGCGATCCTGAAGCGCTATCGAAAGGTCGTCGTGCCCGAGCTCAACCTCGGGCAACTGCTGCTGCTCTTGCGCGCGCGCTTCCTCGTCGACGCGCAGGGCATCAACAAGATCAAAGGCAAGCCGTTCCGGGTTTCCGAGCTGGTCAGCGCGATGGAGGCGCACCTGTCATGAGCGAAGCGGTCCAGACCAAGCTGACCAAGAAGGACTTCCAATCCGACCAGGAAGTGCGCTGGTGCCCCGGTTGCGGGGACTACGTCATCCTCGCGCAGGTGCAGAAGCTCATGCCGGAGCTCGGCATCGCGCGCGAGAACACCGTGTTCGTGTCGGGCATCGGCTGCTCGAGCCGCTTCCCTTATTACATGAACACCTACGGCTTCCACACGATCCACGGGCGCGCGCCGGCGATCGCGACGGGGCTCAAGGTCACGCGGCCCGAGCTCTCGGTTTGGGTCGTGACCGGCGACGGCGACGCGCTCTCGATCGGCGGCAACCACTTCATCCACGTGTTGCGCCGCAACGTCGACGTGAAGATCCTGCTGTTCAACAACCGCATCTACGGTCTGACCAAGGGCCAGGCCTCGCCGACGTCGGAGCTCGGCAAGAAGGCCAAGTCGACGCCGTACGGCACGATCGACGCGCCGTTCAACCCGATGCAGCTCGCGCTCGGCGCTGGCGCGACTTTCGTCGCGCGCACGACGGATACCGATCCGGTGCACTTGACCGAGACCTTGCGGCGCGCGGCCGCACACCGCGGCGCGGCCTTCGTCGAGATCATGCAGAACTGCGTCGTGTTCAACGACGCCTTCTTCGATCACGTCACGGACAAGGACGTGCGCGAGGAGCGCCAGCTGCGCGTCGAGCACGGCAAGCCGCTCTGCTTCGCGCGCGGCCAGAAGGGCGTGCGAATCGTCGACGGCCGCCCGCAGCTCGTCGACGCGGCGAACGGCGGCGCGCAGTCCGCGCTCGTGTGGGACGAACGCGCCGACGCCTCCGCCGCCTTCGCGCTCGCCGGCTGCATCGCGCCCGCGTTGCCCGAACCCTTCGGCGTGCTGCGCGCCGTCGACCGTCCGGTGCACCACGACATGGAGGCCAGCCAGGGCGCGAACGTGCGCAAGAAGCTCGGCGGGGGAGACCTCGCCGGACTGCTCGCGGCCGGAGACACCTGGACGATCGCGTGATGGAGGAAATACGTCATGGCCAGCCTGAAACCGAGCGAAGTGCGTGCGCGCGTGTTGCGCGATCACGACGAATTGCGCCGGCGACTGAGCGAGCTCTCGGCGTTGATCGACCAGGCCGACGAGGCGCGCTCGCCCTGGCGTGAGCAGCTCGACGTCCTGCGTCGCCGCTTGCGCGAGCACCTCGAGCTCGAGGACGACATCCTCGTGCCGGTGCTCTCGCGCGCGGATTTCTGGGGCCCGGACCGCATGGCGCGCTTGCGCACCGAACACGCGCAGCATCAGGCGGCGCTCGAGGTCCTCGCGCGGCGCTGGTCGGATCTGCCCGCGGGCGCGGGCGGTCGCACCGGCGCGTCGGAGCTCGTGCGCGAGCTGCGGCGCATCGCGCTCGATCTCGGCGCCGACATGGACGCCGAGGAGAGCTCGCTCCTGCATCCGAGCCTGCTCGAGGACGAAGTCATCAGCGTCGACCAGTCGGACGGTTGAACGAACGACGCATGACGGACCGACGAGCGGATCCGTATGCTGACGCGCGGCGCAAGCCCCACGGGCGTCCGCGCGCACGGAATCGAACCCGCATGAGCCAGCGAATCACGAACGACGAGCCACGAGCTCTGCCCTGCGCCGCGCGGGCGGTGGGGGGCGGCCGTTCATGAGCGACTCCTGGATCTCCGCGCTGGTGTTCGTCGCGCTCGCCGCCGTGCTTTCGGCCGGCACGCTGTTCGGCGCCGCGCTGCTGCGCGTGCGCGCGAGGAAGCCGTCGCCGGCGCAGAAGCTGACCTACGAATGCGGCGAGGAGCCCGACGGCGCGGCGTGGATGCGCTTCCATCCGCGCTACTACCTCGTCGCGCTCGTGTTCGTGATCTTCGACGTCGAGGCGATCTTCCTCCTGCCGTGGGCGCTCAACCTGCGCGCTCTCGGCGACGTCGCGCTCGTGAGCATGCTCGTCTTCCTCGCCGTGCTCATGCTCGGCTGGCTGTACGCGGTGAAGAAGGGAGCGCTGCGTTGGCCCTGAAGAACGACGCGTACGACCATCCGGGCTTCGAGTACGTCGAGCGTCTGCCCGGCGTCGACCTCCTGCTGACGAAGGCCGACGATTTCCTGCACTGGGGCGCCGAGAACAGCCTGTGGATCTTCCCCATGGGCACGTCGTGCTGCGCGATCGAGTTCATGGCCGCGGCGGCGAGCCGCATGGACATGGACCGCATCGGCTCGATCGTGCGCGGCTCGCCGCGCCAGTCGGACGTGATGGTCATCGCGGGCACGATCACGGTGAAGATGGCGCCGCGCGTGAAGAAGCTCTGGGACCAGATGCCCGAGCCGAAGTGGGCCATTGCCATGGGCTCGTGCGCGATCTCGGGCGACTTCTACCGCGACATCTACTCCGTCGTGCCGGGCGTGGACACGTTCATGCCGGTCGACGTCTATGTCCCCGGTTGTCCGCCGAGTCCCGACGCGTTGATCGACGGCATCCGCCGCTTGCAGGAGAAGATCCGCGCGGCGCGCTCGGGCAAACCGTTCGTGCGCGAGGCGCGCCCCGAGACGCAGAAGCAGATCCGTCCGGGCGTGCGGCGCATGACCGACGACGATCGAGATCCGGCGCTGTCGCAAGAGCAGATGGACGCGGTCATGCACATGGACAAGGGCGGAGCGGAGCACCCGTGTCGCGCCGCGCGGCCGAATCCCCAGGCGCCTCGGCCGGCCGACGGATCGGAGCCGCCTCGCTCATGAGCGCGACGAACGCAGCGCACATCGGCAGCGACGCCGTCGAGCTCGCGCGCACGCGTTTCGGGCTCGCGCTCGCCGACGCGGAGCTCGATCGCGGCCCCGTCGTCCCACGCGAGCGGCTGCGCGAGTTCGCGCGCGCTCTCAAGGACGAGCTCGGCTACGGCTACCTCTCCTACATCACGGCCTTCCACGTCCCGGCGCCGAAAACGCCTGAAAAGCCGGGCGAAACCGCGCCCGCGGAGCCCGCTCCGGCGCGCTTCGTCGTCGTCTACCGCGTGCGCGACGTCGTGCGCGATCTCGAGTTCCCGTTCCGCTGCGAGGTGCCGCTCGGCACGAGCGTGCCGAGCCTGTTCTCGATCTGGGCCGGTGCCGACTGGCAGGAACGCGAAGCCTTCGACCTCGTCGGTCCGGTCTTCGAAGGACATCCCGACTTGCGGCGCATCATGCTGCCCGAGGATTGGGAAGGTCATCCGCTGCAACGTCAGTACGCGATCGACACTCCGCACCGGCCATGGCGTTGAGCAGCGTCAAGCCGGCGATCCATGACGACGTGCCCGCGGTGCTGCGCGAGCTCGTGCGCGCCAATCCGCATCTCGACATCGAGAGCTACGAGGCCGACGCGGACTTGATGGTGCTCAACATGGGCCCGCAGCACCCCTCCACGCACGGCGTGCTGCGCCTGAAGCTCTACCTCGATGGCGAAGTCGTGGTGAAGGCCGTGCCGTACCTCGGCTACCTGCACCGCGGCGTGGAGAAGCTGCTCGAGAAGCTGACCTACGTGCAGTCGACGCCGATCGTGGACAAGAACGACTACGTCTCGGCGATGACGAACGAGCTCGCGCTCAACATGGCCTTCGAGAAGCTCGAAGGCTGCGAAGTGCCGCGGCGCGCGCGCTACCTTCGCTCGATCTGCGCCGAATTGCAGCGCGTGGCGAGCCATCTCCTCTGGCTGGCGACGTTCTCGCTCGACATGGGCGGCGCGCTGGGCGGCGGCACGAGCGCGTTCATGTACTGCTTCCGCGAGCGCGAGATGATCCTCGATCTGTTCGAGCAGCTCACGGGCTCGCGCTTCCACTACAACTTCCACCAGGTCGGCGGCGTGCGTCACGACGTGCCGGCGGGCTGGGATGCGGCGGTCAAGGCGCTCGCGGCGCACGTCCTGACGCGCATCCCCGAGTACGAGGCGATGCTCACGGACAACCCGATCTTCCGGGCGCGCACGATCGGCGTCGGCCGCATCGATGGCGCTCTCGCGCAGGAGCTCGGCCTCTCCGGTCCCAACCTGCGCGCGAGCGGTGTCGACTTTGACCTGCGCAAGCTGCGTCGTTACGCCGCCTACGACGAGATCGAGGTGCGCAGCATCACCGCGCAGTCGGGCGACGTGTTCGCGCGCTATCAAGTCCGAGTGGAGGAGATGCGCGAGTCGCTGCGCGTCGCGACGACGCTGCTCGAAGGTCTTCCGAGCGGTCCGATCATGGGCCGCAAGCCGATCGAGACCGTCAACGCGGTCAAGCCGCCCGCCGGCGAGGCGTACTCGGCGATCGAGAGCCCGCGCGGCGAGCTCGGCACCTTCGTCGTCAGCGACGGCTCGCCGAAACCCTATCGCTGCAAGATCCGTCCGCCTTCGTACCACGCGCTCTCGGCGCTGCCGTACCTGCTCCCGGGCACGACGATCAGCGACGTCGTCGTGATCCTCGGCAGCCTCGACCCGATCATGGGGGAGGCGGACCGGTGAAATTGCTCTTCGACGATCCGGTGCTGCACGCGCTCGTGATCGGCACCGTGCTCGCGTCGCTCGTGCTCGGCGGCACGGCCTACTTCATCTGGTTCGAACGCAAGTTCGCCGGGCGCATGCAGGGCCGCGTCGGACCCAAGCACGTCGGGCCGAAAGGCCTGCTGCAACCGATCGCGGACGCGTTCAAGCTCCTGATCAAGGAGGACATCATCCCGCGCGACGCGGATCGGCGCCTCTTCGATCTCGCGCCGTTCCTCGCCGTGTTCGTCGCGCTGCTCGGTCTCGCGGTCGTGCCGCTCGCGTCGGGCCTCGTCGTGTCCGATCTCGACGTCGGCCTGCTCTTCTTCATCGCCGCGGGCGCGATGACGGTCATCCCGACCTTCATGGCGGGCTGGGCCTCGAACAACAAGTACGCGCTGCTCGGCGGCATGCGCGCGATCGCGCAGAGCGTCGCCTACGGCGTGCCGCTCCTGCTCGGCGCGCTCGTGCCGGTCGTGCTCGCGAGCTCGCTGAACCTGACGCAGATCGTCGAGGCGCAGAGCGGCGGACGCTGGTTCCTCTGGTGGCCGATCGGTCCGGGGCTGTGCGCGGCGGTGATCTACATGCTCGCCTCGCTCGCCGAGGGCAACCGCATCCCCTTCGACATCCCCGAGGCCGAGAGCGAGCTCGTCTCCGGCATCTCCACCGAGTACACGGGGATGAAGTTCGGCATGTTCTATCTCGGCGAGTACCTGCACAGCCTCGTCGGCGCGGCGCTGTTCGTGACGCTCTTCCTCGGCGGCTACGACGGTCCGGGGCCGCGCGTCATGGCGCTGCAGGCCGTGTGGTTCCTGCTCAAGACCGCGCTCGTCTCGAGCGTGCTCCTCTGGGTGCGCTGGACCTTCCTGCGCTTGCGCTCGGACCAGCTGATGAGCTTGTGCTGGAAGTGGCTCCTGCCCGCCGGCCTCGTCGTCGTCGCCGCCGCCGCCGTGTGGGTGCGCGTGTACGGAGGAGAGCTCGCGTGAGCACCTTCAAGCCCTACTTCCAGGCGCTGGGCATGACGCTGCGCAATCTGCGCCGCAAGCCGAACACCGTGCTGCATCCCTTCGTGAAGCGCGAGCGCGCGGCGCGCTACCGGCAGAGTTTCGCTCTGGTGCACGACGCGCACGGCGACGAAGCGTGTATCGGCTGCAAGAAGTGCGAGAAGATCTGCCCGTCGGAAGTGATCACCGTGCTCACGGGCAAGAAGCGCGAGTCGCCCGCGACCGGCGAGAAGCGCGGCTGGGCCGACGATTTCACGCTCGATCTCACGGCCTGCATCGTGTGCGAGCTCTGCGTGCAGGTCTGTCCGGTCGACGCGATCCTCATGTGCCGCGAACCGAATCCGCCGGGCTTCGTGCGCGAGGACTTGTTCCTCACGATGAAGCGGCTGTACGACAACGAGACCCTCCTCGCGCGCTCGCAGGCGACGGGCAGCAGCCTGATCCAGAGCCACGATCCCGAACGAAAGGTCGAGGGATGAGCGTCGTCGAGCTCGTCGGTCTCGGTCTGCTCGCGCTGCTCCTGCTGATCGGAGCCCTGGGCACCGTCGTGTCGCGCAATCTCGTGCACAGCGTGCTGTGGCTCGCGCTCGTGCTCGTCGCGACCGCGGGGCTCTACGCGCGCCTGCTCGCGGGCTTCCTCGCCGGCGTGCAGGTGCTGCTCTACGCCGGTGGTGTCGCGACGCTGATGATCTTCGCGGGTGATGCTCACGACGCGCATGGAAGGCGGCCCCGTGACGCACGAGAGTCGCAATCGCGTGCGCGGCGCGATCGTCGCGCTCGCGCTGGCGGGACTGCTCGGCGCGACGATCGTGCGCCAGCCGGTCATGAAGGCCTCGACGGCGCCGCCCGCGGGCGCGCAGGAGCTCGGCCACGCGTTCCTCACCGACTACGTGCTGCCTTTCGAGGTGCTCTCGCTGCTGCTCGTGGCTGCGATGATCGCGGCGATCACCATCGCACGCAAGAGCGACCCATGACGCACATCGACGAAGTGCGAGCCTGCCTGCTCATCGCGACGCTGCTCTTCGCGATCGGCGTCTACGGGCTGCTCACGCGGCGCAACGCGGTCGGGATCCTGCTCGCCATCGAGCTCATGTCGAACGCGGTGAACATCAACCTCGTCGCTTTCTCGCGCGTGCACGGCGGCACGGCGGGCCAGGTCTTCGCGCTCTTCGCGATCGCGCTGACGGTGGCCGAGGTCGTGGTCGGGCTCGCTTTGCTCATCCTGCTCTCGCGCACGAAACGCACGATCGACGCCGACCAGGCGCGGGAGCTGCGCGGTTGAACCCGAGCCCGTTGCAGCTCGCGCTCGCCGTTCCGCTCCGGCCCGTGATCGCGGCGGGCTTGATCGGCCTGATCCCGCCGTTGCGGCGTCGCGCGGCGCTCGCGAGCGGCGTCTCGATCCTCGCGGCGCTGCTCTCGCTCTCCAGCGCCGTGACGCTGCTCGTCTCGGGCGTTCACGTCTTCGAACGCGTGCGCTGGTTGCCCGTCGCGGGCAAGACGCTCGCCGAGGCCGGCCTGCGCGTCGACGGCACGAGCGCGCCGATGCTCGTCGTCGTCGGACTCGTCGCGCTGCTCGTGCAGATCTACTCGCTCGGCTACCTGGCCGGCGAACCGGAGGCGCACCGCGGGCGCTACTTCACGTGGCAGTCGCTCTTCCTGTTCTCGATGCAGGGTTTCGTGCTCTCGCCGAACCTGCTGCAGCTCTTCGCGTTCTACGAGCTCGTCGGTCTCTGCAGCTATCTGCTCATCGGCTACTACCACGAGCGTCCCTCCGCCGGGCGCGCGTCGGTCAAGGCGTTCTGGATCACGAAGCTCGGCGACGTCGGCTTCCTGATCGGACTGCTCGTCGCGTGGAGCCAGTACCGTTCCTTCGATCTCGCGACGATCCAAGCCGCGGTGAGCAGCGGTCACGTCGCGGCGAACGCCTGGTTCCTGCCCGCGCTGCTCTTCTGCGGCGTGGCGAGCAAGTCGGCGCAGGTTCCGCTGCACGTGTGGCTGCCCGACGCGATGGAAGGACCGACGCCGGTCTCCGCGCTCCTGCACGCGGCGACGATGGTCGCGGCGGGCGTGTACCTGCTCGTGTCGAGCGCGTTCCTCTTCGCCGCATCACCCGCCCTCTCGACGGTGGTGATGTACGTCGGCGCGGTGACGGCGATCTTCGCGGCGGTGCTCGGCGCGTCGCAGACCGATCTCAAGCGCGTGCTCGCCTACTCGACCTGCTCGCAGCTCGGCCTGATGGTCGCGGCGATCGGATCGGGAGCGGTGCTCGCCGGCTACTTCCACCTCGTGACGCACGCCTTCTTCAAGGCGCTGCTCTTCCTCGCCGCGGGCAGCGCGATCCACTCCGTGCACACGAACGACGTGCGCGCGATGGGGGGCCTGGGCCGTTCGATGCGCGCGACCTCGATCCTCTTCGCGATCGGCGTGCTCGCGCTCTCGGGCATCCCGCCGCTCTCGGGCTTCTTCTCGAAGGAATTGATCGTCTCGGCGCTCGCCGAGCACCCGCTCGCGCTCGCGCTCGTGCTCGCGACGACGCTGCTCACTCCTTATTACATGGGCCGCGCGTTCCTGCTCGCCTTCGCGGGCACGCCGCGCTCCGAGGCGGCGCAGCACGCGCACGAATCGGGACCGACGCTGCTCTTGCCGATGGTCGTGCTCGCGGTGCCGGCGCTCCTCGCGGGCCTCCTGCTCACGCCCTTCGGGAAGAGCATCGGCGTCGAAGGCGAGCACGCGCACTTCCACTTCGGCGTGCTCGGCGCCGTCGCCGTCGCGCTCTCGCTCTGCGGTCTCGCGGCCGCGTGGGTGCTGCACAGCCCCCGTGCGGGCAGTCGCGTCGATCGTCTGCCGGCCGGAGTGCTCGCGCTCGCGCGCGGCGGTGCGATCGACAAGCTCTACGTCTTCGGTTGGAAGCGCGTGCTCTTCCTGCTGGCCCTGATCACGAGCTTCGTCGACCGCTACCTCGTCGACGGCGTGATGAACCTCGTCGGCTGGGCCACCGAAGGCGCCGGCCGGCGCCTGCGGCGCGTGCAGACCGGCGTCGTGCACGACTACGTGTTCGTGTTGTTCCTGGCGCTGATCGCGCTCGTCGCCTGGGGACTCTGGAAGGGCTGAACGCGTGCCGCTCCTCTCGATCGTCGTCTTCGCTCCGCTCGTCGCCGCCGTGGCGCTCCTGCTGCTGCCCGCGCACTCGCGCATCGCGGTGCGCGTGACGAGCCTCGTCGGCGCGGGAGTCGCGCTCATCGGCAGCTTCGCCGTCGTCGTGTGCCAGCAGCGCGGCATCCCGATGCGCGAGACCCTGCCGCTCGTGCCCGCGCTCGGCATCTCCTACGCGGTCGACGCGGATGGCTGGAGCGCGATCCTCGTGCTGCTCACGGGCATCATCCTTTTCGCCGGTTGCTGGGCGAGCTGGACCGTCAGCCATCGCGATCGCGAGTTCTACGTGCTCTTGCTCGTGCTCGCGAGCGGCGTGTTCGGCGTCTTCGTCAGCCTCGATCTCTTCGTCCTGTTCCTCTTCTACGAGATCGCCGTGCTGCCGATGTACCTGCTCATCGGCATCTGGGGCAGCAGCAAACGCGTGCCACCGCGCGGTCCCTTCGCGGCCGTGTTCCGCCACTTCGACGTCGGCGGACGCGAGTACGCGGCGATGAAGCTCACGCTCATGCTGCTCGGCGGTTCGGCGCTGATCCTCGTCGCGATCGTCGCCATGGCGCGCGCCGGCGGAGGCTCGTTCCACATGGACGCGCTCGCGGCGCACGGGTTCCCGCGCGCGCTGCAGATGTGGGCGTTCCCGCTGCTCTGGCTCGGTTTCGGCAGCCTCGCCGGCGTGTGGCCGTTCCACACGTGGTCGCCCGACGGTCATGCGTCGGCGCCGACGGCGGTGTCGATGCTGCACGCGGGCGTGCTGATGAAGCTCGGCGCGTACGGCGTCATCCGCATCGGCATGGTGCTCCTGCCCGAAGGCGCGGCCGCGTGGGCGCCGTGGGTCGGAGCGATCGCGGCGCTCAACGTCGCGTACGGCGCGTTGTCGGCGATGGCGCAGACCGATCTCAAGTACGTCATCGCCTACTCGAGCGTCTCGCACATGGGCGTCGTGCTGCTCGGCGCGGCGACGTTCACCGTGAACGGCTGGAACGGAGCGATCTTCCAGATGTTCGCGCACGGCGTGATGACCGGGCTCTTCTTCGCGCTCGTCGGGCTGATCTACGAGAAGTCGCACACGCGCGACATCGCCTCGATGGGGGGCTTCGCGCGCGCCATGCCCGCGGTGGCGGTGTTCTTCACGCTCGCGGGACTCTCGAGCCTCGGCTTGCCGGGCACGGCGGGTTTCGTGGCGGAGTTCCTCGTGTTCGTCGGCGCGTACGAGTCCGGGCACTGCGCCTGGATGCTGCCCGCGGTCCTCGGCGCGTTCTTCACCGCGATCTACGTGCTGCGCGCCGCGCGACAGATCTTCTGGGGCCCGCCGAAGACGGCCGAGTTCCCGCACCTGGAGGACGCGCGCGGCGTCGAATGGACGGCGCTCGTGCTGCTCGCGCTCGCCATCGTGCTCTTCGGCGTGTGGCCGGCGCTCGCGCTCGATCCCATCGACGGCGCGACGCAAGTCCACCTGGCGCGCGCGGCGCAGTTCGCGGGGAACTGATCGATGGCTCCCTTCTCACCGCTCGCCATCGACGTAGCGCTCGCCGCTCTGGCGCTGATCGTCTTCGTCGCCGATCTCCTGATGCCGCCGGCGGAGAAGCGCGGGCTGGGACACATCACCTGCGTCGGTCTGGCGCTCATCCTCGGCGCAAGCTTCGTCGCCGACGTGCAGGGCACGGCCTTCGGCGGCGTGTTCGTCGCCGACGCGCTCTCCTTGTGGTTCAAGCGCGTGTTCCTCGCCGCGGGAGCGCTGGCGATCCTCGTCGCGATCGATCCGGTGGAGCGCGCGTTCGCGCGCCGGCAGGGCGAGTTCTACCTGCTCCTCGTGTGCAGCCTGCTCGGCATGTCGCTGCTCGCCTCCGCGCGTGAGCTCGTGCTCTTCGTCGTCAGCTTCGAGCTGATGAGCCTGCCGCTCTACGCGCTCGCCGCCTTCGCCAAGACCGAGGCGCGCTCGAGCGAGGCCGCGCTCAAGCTCTATCTCGTCGGCGCGACGAGCCTGGCGATCACGCTCTTCGGTCTCTCGCTCGTGTACGGCGCGACGGGCACGACGCACCTCGACGAGATCGCGCGCGCCGCGCGGGCGTCCGATGCCGCCTTCGGCGGCAGCTCACCGCTGCTCTTCATCGGCGCGTGCATCACGCTCGCCGGGCTGGGCTTCAAGATCGGCGCCGTGCCCTTCCACATGTGGGTGCCCGACACCTACGAAGGCGCGCCGACGTCGTTCGTGACCTTCCTCTCGGTGGCGCCGAAGGTCGCCGGCTTCGCCGCGATCGTGCGCCTGTTCCTCGAGGGTTTCGCGCCGCTCGGCGACCGCTATGCACCCGTCCTCGCCGGTATCTGCGGCCTGACGCTGCTCGTCGGCAACCTGCTCGCGCTGCCGCAGGACAACGTGAAACGCCTGCTCGCCTACAGCGGCATCGCGCAGATCGGCTACATGCTGCTCGGCGTCGTCTCGCGCAGCAACGAAGGCGCGGCGATGCTGCTCTTCTATCTCGCGACCTACGCCTTCGCGAACATCGGCGCCTTCGGCGTCGTGCAAGCGGTGGGGAGCTCGCGCGGCTCCGACGACATCTCCGCCTACCGCGGTCTCGCGCGCACGCAGCCGGCGCTGGGCTTCGCGATGCTGCTCTTCCTGCTCTCGCTCGGCGGCATCCCGTTCCTCGTCGGATTCTGGGCCAAGCTCGGCGTCTTCATCGCCGCGTGGCACGAGGGCCATGTCGTGCTCGTCGCGCTCGGCGCGCTGCTCGCCGTCGTCGCCGTCTTCTACTACATGCGCCTCGCCCGCAGCATCTACTTCGACGATCCCGCCCCCGGCGCCCCACGAGTCGAGATCTCGAACCCGCTGCGAATCGCCCTGATCGTGAGCGCATCAGCCGTCGTGCTCTTCGGCCTCTACCCGCGTCCGCTCTTCGACGGCGCGCTCGCCGCGACGCGCACGTTGTGGCCCTGAGCCACCCCCGCCACCCAGCTCACGCACCACGAGAGGCGACGCCCACGTCACGCGCGACAGCTCAGTCCCGCATCCCTCCGCTGGACGTCCATTCAGGGAAGCGATCCTCACCCGCCTCCCGCCTTCACTCCGCCCAGCACCCCGCGCGTTCCTTCGACGGCCGCTGCGGCCGTCGATGAACGCGCGGGGTCCGCGATGCGGAGCACGCGTGTGTGGCGCGTTGCTCCGCACTCTGCCTTTGGCCGGTTCTGGCAGAACCTCCCACGCAGCACGCGCAAGTCCCGACTACCCCGCCATCTCACCAACCACGCCCGCTCACGCCACTCATCACCCCACCACACGCACGTCGAACACCCTCCGCTTCCGTACGCAGCAATCCGCGCACGCGCCCACTCTCCTACGCCCCAAGCCTCCACCCGCTACGTTGCGGAGCGAATCGCCCATTTTTCCAGCCGTTCCGACACTCGCCGGTCACACCCAGTGCTCCCACGCACGGAAAGACCCGCGATGATCCAACGGCCACAACTCCCGATCACCCTCGCCTGCGCTGCACTGTGCCTCGCGACAATCGCCTGCCAGACCACCCCGCGCTCCCCGCACTCCTCCTCCACAACCGCGAGCTGGCACAAGCGCCTGATCGAACCCGTCACCGCTCCAACGATCTTCGAGAGCCCCGTGATCGACACGCAGCTCCGTCCGATGGACATGATCCAAAGCCTGCCGAACGGCTCGATCTTCGGCGGCGGCACGGTCAACGTCTTCGCAGTGCAAGCCCGCTACGCCGTCGACGACCGGCTCGCGATCATCGCCACGAAGGACGGCTACGTGAACCTCGATCCGGACGCCGGCTCGAGCGAAAGCGGTCTCGCCGACATCGCGGCCGGCGTCAAGTACGCCGTCATCGACGATCCCGACGCGGGCCTGCTCGTCACGCCCGGCTTCATCTTCGAATTCGCCAGCGGCGACGAGGACGTCTTCCAGGGCAACGGCGACGGTCTCGCGCGCGCGTTCGTCTCGGCCGGACTCGACCAGCACGAGTGGAACCTCCTCGGAGCGCTCGGCCTCAACCTGCCGCTCGACGCCGACGAGGAATCGACCTCGATCGACTGGCACGCGCACGTCTCCTACGAGATGACCGAATCGTTCGTGCCTCTGGTCGAGATCAACGGCGTGACCTGGATCGACAGCGGCAACGCGCTCGCCGCGGACTTCGAAGGTGGCGACCTGATCAACCTCGGCGCGGACGATGCGAACGGAACCGTCGTCACCGGAGCCGTCGGAGCGCGCTACCTCGTGTCGGACTCGCTCGCGCTCGGCGCGGCCTACGAAGTGCCGCTCTCCTCGCGCGAGGACCTGCTCGACGACCGCTTCACGATCGATCTCGTGTGGCGTCCGTGATCCGCGTCGCGCGGCGGCTCACGCTCCGTTCGCGACTGCTCCAGCGGCGCGGACGCGAGGCGTGAGCTCCGCGCGGCTACGCATTCGTGCGGGGTGACGCAGCCGCATTCCGCTCGCCGCGTGTCGTGAACACCGCACACCCCGCCCTCCGCGGCCACGCGAGTCGCGCTGCGCACAGCGCCCCGACCGCGTCTACGTCCTCGGCGGTGGGTCGCTACGGCACTCCGCGCATCGCCCACCGTACGTAGTTCTCCGAGACTTCCGAGCAACGTCGCAGTCCTTCTTCCGCGCCGATGAACGTCTTCCCCAAGTGGACCAACCGACTGCGCATCCTGCTGGGCGCGGGCGCCGTGCTCGGCGGGGGATACGTCGTCTCGCTCTTCGCGTACGGCGCTTCTCCGCGCACGCTGAACGTCGGTTACGCACCGGTTCAGCCGGTGCCCTTCAGCCACGCGCTGCACGCGGGTGAGCTCGCGCTCGACTGCCGCTACTGCCACACGACCGTAGAGCAGTCGGCGCGCGCGTCCGTGCCGCCGACCGAGACGTGCATGAACTGCCACGCGCGCATCCGCACGCAGAGCGAAGCGCTCGCGCCGGTGTTCGCGAGCTGGTCCTCGAACCAATCCGTGCCGTGGAAGCGCGTGCACGACCTGCCCGACTACGTCTACTTCAACCACAGCGCGCACGTGACGCGCGGAGTCGCCTGCGTCTCGTGCCACGGCCGCATCGACACGATGGAGCGAGTCCGTCAGGAACAGCCGCTGAGCATGGGCTGGTGCCTGGATTGTCATCGCAATCCGGTGCCGAACCTGCGTCCGAGCGAGCTCGCGACCGCGATGGAGTGGCAGCCCGATCGTCCGGCCGCCGAGATCGGCGCGCAGATCGCGCGCGAGAGGCGCCTGCAACCCTCGACGGACTGCTCGACATGTCATCGCTGAACACGAACGAGCGCGCGCAGGTCCATCCGGCCTGGGCGGGAGCCGCGCCGAGCGACGCTTCGCGCCGGCGCTTCCTGCAGTTGATGGGCTCGTCGCTGGCGCTCGCGTCGGTCTCGAGCTGCCGCTGGGAAGGCGAGGAGATCCGGCCGTTCGTGCACCGGCCCGAAGGCCGGATCCCTGGGACGACGCGGCGCTTCGCGACGGCGCTCGAGTGCGGCGGAGTCGCTTCCGCGCTGCTCGTCACGAGCTACGACGGCCGTCCGATCAAGATCGAGGGCAATCCGCAGCACGCGCTCGACGCGGGAGCGTGCACGGCGCGCTCGCAGGCTTCGGTGCTCGACCTCTACGATCCCGAGCACAGCGGCGGGCTGGTGCAAGTGCACGAGCGCGTCTCCTATCCGCGCACGTGGAAGGAATTCGATCCTTGGTTCGCCGGCCGCATGGCCCGGTTGCGTGAAACGCGCGGCCAGGGGCTGTGCGTGCTGGCGGAACCGAGCTCGTCGCTCACGCTCGCCGCTCTGCGCGCGCGCTGGAGCGCGATGTTCCCGCTCGCGCGCTGGGTCGAGTGGGAGCCGCTGGCGCGCACGCAGGAGCTCGCGGGCTCGAAGCTCGCGTTCGGACGGCCGCTCCGCGCGCACTTGCGTCTGCGCGAGGCGCGCTCGGTCGTGTGCCTCGACTCCGATCTGCTCGGCGAGCATCCCGCGGCCGTCGCGCACGCGCGCGAGCTGGTGCAACGCCGCGATCCCGCGCAGGGACAGTTCCTGCGCTTGTGGTCGATCGAGAGCGCGCCGAGCTTGACCGGTGCAGCCGCGGACCATCGCCTCGCGCTGCGCGCGGAGCAGATCCTGCCCTTCGCGATGGCGCTCGAGCGCGAGCTTGTCGCGCGGCTCGGCGCGGGCAGCGACGCGGCGCTCGCGGCCCCCGTGACGATCGGGAACGGCGGCTTCCTCGCGCAACCGCACGTCGCGCGTCTCCTGAAGGCGCTCGCCGACGAGCTCGCGCAGCTGCGCGGCGAGAGCGTCGTCAGCGTCGGTCCGCGCCAGCCGGCGATCGTGCACGCGCTCGCGCAACGCATCAACGCGCGCCTGGGCAACGAGGGACGCGCGCTCGTCCACACGGCGGAGCCGTCGGCCGCGAGCGGCGCGGAGATCGTCGATCCGGCGCACGAGCTCGGCGAGCTCACGCGCACGATGGAAGCTGGCGCGGTCGAGTGCCTGCTCGTCCTCGGCGGAAATCCCGTGTTCGACGCACCCGCCGACGTCGACTTCCGTCGCGCGCTGCGCCGAGTGCCGCTCTCGCTGCACCTCTCGCCCTACCGCGACGAGACCTCGCGCGCGTGCACGTGGCACCTGCCGCGCGCACACGCGCTCGAGTCCTGGGGCGACGCGCTCTCGTGGGACGGCACGCGCTGCACGACGCAGCCCTTGATCGATCCGATCTACGAGCGCCGCACGCCGATCGAGCTCGTTGCCTCGATGCTCGGCGATCCGACCCCGGCTCGCACGCTCGTGCGCGCGGCGCTGGCGCCGTCGATGAGCGACGCGCAGTGGAAGCGCGTGCTGCACGACGGCTTCGTGGCCGATTCCGCGCTCGCCGCCGAGACTCCGGTGCTGCAGCGCTTCGATGTTCCCGCACCCGAGGCGCGCGCGCTGCGTGAGTCGCTCGAGAACGGCGCGCTGGAGCTCGTCTTCTGCGCCGATCCGAAGGTGCACGACGGCCGCAGCGCGAACAACGCCTGGTTGCAGGAGCTGCCCGACGCGCTGACGAAGATGACCTGGGGCAACGCGGCCTTCTTCTCGGCGGCGACGGCCGCGGCGCTCGGGGTCGAGGACGGAACGCGAGTCGTGTTGCGCGTCGGCGGGCGCGAGCTCGACGTCGGCGCGACGATCGTTCCGGGCCAGCCCGACGGTTCGGTCTCGCTGCGCGTCGGCTACGGACGCACGGCCGCGGGTGTCGTCGGTGGACTGGTCGAAGAAGGAGTCGAGCCCGTCGGCGCCGATGCCTATCGCTTGCGCACGTCGAGCGCGCCCTGGGTCGCGAGCGGCCTGACTGTCGAAGCGACGGGCAGGAAGCACGAGCTCGCGCGCACGACCGATCCCGACGTGACGGATGCGATCGGCCAGCGCGGTCGCGACGAGCGTCTGGCGGAGTTCCTGCGCGAGACGCCGCTCGCGCGCCTGCACGAAGCGCGCGCGAAGCTCGGCGAGGCCGACAAGCGCGGGGAAGCGCATGAGGCGCACGAGTCGCTCTACGCCGTGCGCGACCTGAGCGCCGGTCACGCGGACGTGCGCTGGGGCATGGTGATCGACCTCAACGCGTGCATCGGCTGCAACGCGTGCGTCGTCGCCTGCCAGGCCGAGAACAACGTGCCCGTCGTCGGTCGCGAGCAGGTCGTCCGCGGTCGCGAGATGCACTGGATCCGCATCGATCGCTACCACCTCGACGGCGAGCGTGGCGAGACGCGCGTGCGATTCCAGCCGCTCACCTGCCAGCACTGCGAGAAGGCTCCGTGCGAGCAGGTCTGCCCGGTCGCGGCCACGGTGCACAGCGCCGAGGGCCTGAACGACATGGTCTACAACCGCTGCGTCGGCACGCGCTACTGCGCGAACAACTGCCCGATCAAGGTGCGGCGCTTCAACTTCTTCAACTACCACAAGGACGTGGAGAAGGAAGGCAGCGAAGTGCGCCGCCTCTTGCACAACCCCGAGGTCACGCTGCGCAGCCGCGGCGTGATGGAGAAGTGCACCTTCTGCGTGCAGCGCATCCAGGCCGCGAAGATCCAGGCCAAGAATGCCGGTCGCGCGCCGCGCGACGGCGAGGTCGTGACGGCCTGCGCGCAGACCTGTCCGACGCAGGCGATCGTGTTCGGCGACCTCGCCGATCCCAAGAGCCGCGTCGCGCGCGCGGCGGGTGACGAGCGCGCCTACACGATGCTCGACGAGCTCGCGATCCGGCCGCGCACCTCCTACCTGACCAGGATCACCAACCCGAACCCGGCGGCAGGTCCCGCATGAGCGCGTCCGCGACTCTCGTGGCCGACAAGGTCGACGCCGGCATGCGCCCGAAGCTCATCGAGGGCGAGGAGAGCTTCAGCGCGGTGACGCAGCGCGTGTGCGGCGTGGTCGAAGCGCCGAAGCCGCCGCGCGCCTGGTACATCGCGATCACGATCACCTCGGCGATGACGCTGATGCTCGGCGCGATGGTCGTGTACCTGATCGCGACCGGCATCGGCGTGTGGGGCAACAACTCGCCGGTGTTCTGGGGCTGGGACATCGTCAACTTCGTCTTCTGGGTCGGCATCGCGCACGCCGGCACGCTGATCTCCGCGATCCTGTTCCTCTTGCGCCAGCGCTGGCGCACGAGCATCAACCGCGCGGCGGAGGCGATGACGCTCTTCGCCGTGTGCTGCGCGGGGCTCTATCCGACGATCCACGTCGGACGAGTGTGGGTCGCGTACTGGCTCTTCCCGCTGCCCAACCAGATGCAGATGTGGCCGAACTTCAGGAGCCCGCTCCTGTGGGACGTGTTCGCGGTCAGCACCTACGCGACGGTCTCGGCGCTGTTCTGGTACATGGGCATGGTCCCCGATCTCGCGACGCTGCGAGACCGCGCGCAGGACAAGCTGCGCCGCGGCATCTACGGATTCCTCGCGCTCGGCTGGCGCGGATCCGCGCGGCACTGGCAGCGCTTCGAGCGCGCCTACTTGATCCTCGCCGCGCTCGCGACGCCGCTCGTGCTCAGCGTGCACTCGGTGGTGAGCTTCGACTTCGCCGTGTCGCAGGTGCCGGGCTGGCACACGACGATCTTCCCGCCGTACTTCGTCGCGGGCGCGATCTTCAGCGGCTTCGCGATGGTCGTGACGATCATGGTGCCCGCGCGGCAGCTCTTCGGGCTGAAGGAGCTCGTCACGCTGCGCCACCTCGAGAACATGAACAAGGTGATCCTCGCCACCGGATCGATGGTGGGGCTCGCCTACTCGACCGAGTTCTTCATCGCCTGGTACGGCGGCAATCCCTACGAGAACTTCGTGTTCATGAACCGCGCGCTCGGGCCCTACGCCTGGGCGTACTGGCTGATGGTGTTCTGCAACGTCGTCGCGCCGCAGTTCTTCTGGTCGAGGAGGATCCGCACGAACCTCGTCGCGATGGTCGTCATTTCGATCTTCGTGAACATCGGCATGTGGCTCGAGCGCTTCGTGATCGTGGTCACGTCGCTCAGCCGCGACTACCTGCCGACGAGCTGGGGCTACTTCAAGCCGACGCCGGTCGACATCTGCACCTTCGCGGGCACGATCGGCCTCTTCCTGACGCTCTTCCTGCTCTTCTGCCGCTTCCTGCCGATGGTGGCGATCGCGGAGGTGAAGACGGTGCTGCCGTCCGCGCATGCGTCGCACGGGCGCGCATCTCACGGGGAGCCTCCGGCCGGCTCCGTGAAGGAGGCGCTGCATCATGGGTGAGCGCGTTTCCAAGGCCCAGACGCTCGCGAGCGACTCGACATGGGCTTGCGCGCCACGCGACTGCCGTGGCTCGTGCTCGTGTGCGGGCTCTCGGGCACCGCGCTCGCGCTCCTGCTCCAGTGGTGGACGAACGCGATCGACTACCCGTTCACGATCAGCGGCAAGCCGCTCTTCGGCGTGCCGGCCAACATCCCGATCACGTTCGAGGTGACCGTGCTGCTCGCGGCCTTCGCCGCGTTCCTCGGCATGTTCGTGCTCAACGGGCTGCCGCAGCACCACCACGCGCTCTTCGAGCACGCGCGTTTCGCGCGCGCGACCGACGACGGCTTCTTCCTCGCCATCGAAGCGAGCGATCCGCACTTCGACACGGCGCGCACGTGGTCGCTCCTGCAATCGCTGAGCAGGCGGCCGGTCGTCGCCTGTCACGACTCCGGTCAGACGAGCGCGTTCCCGGCGTGGATCAAGGCCGCGGGAGCCGGGCTCGCCGCGCTCGCGCTGCTGCCGCTCGCCGCGATCGTCGCCGCGCGCTGGACCGACAGCCCGCTGCCCTCGTTCCACCTGGTGAACGACATGGACTCGCAGCCGCGCTACCGCGCGCAGGTCGCGCATCCGGCCTTCGCCGACGGTCGCGCGATGCGCCCCGATTCGATCGGCACCGTCGCGTGGGACGAGCGCTTCGAGGACTCGACGCTGACGAGCGGCAAGGACGGCGACAAGTGGAGCGATTCGATCCCGCTCGCCGTCGATGCGCAGCTCATGCGCCGCGGACAGGAGCGCTTCGGCATCTACTGCACGCCCTGTCACGGACAGGCGGGCTACGGCGACGGGCTCGTCGCGCTGCGCGCGCGCGATCTGCAGGAGCCGAGCTGGGTGCCGCCCGCGTCGCTGCACGACCCGCTCGTGCGCGCGCGCGCCGCGGGCCAGCTCTTCGACGCGATCCGCAACGGCGTGCGCACGATGCCCGCGTACGGCCGGCAGATGCCGGTCGAGGATTCGTGGGCCATCGTCGCCTACGTGCGCGCGCTGCAGCGCTCGCAGAACGGAACCCTGGACGACGTTCCCGCGGAAGAGCGCACGAAGCTCTCGGCGCAGTGAACCGATGAACCCCATGGAAGCCAGAGCACAAGATCTGCGACAGGAGCTCGGCGCGCGCGGCACGCGACTGGGCGGCGCGGCGCTGGGCCTGGGCGTCGTCGCGCTCGGCGGCGCGGCGTGGTGCGGCAGCGCGGAGAACGACGGCTTCGCGCGCCTGCAGCACTCCTGGCTGGTCGCCACCTTCTTCTTCCTGAGCCTCTCGCTCGGCGGCCTGTTCTTCGTGCTCATCCAGCACGTGACGCGCGCCGGCTGGAGCGTCGCGGTGCGCCGCGTGGCGGAGCTCGTCGCCGCGAACACGGCGATCAGCGCGCTCCTCTTCGCGCCGCTCGTCGTGCGCGTGCTCGCGGGCGACGCGGGTCTCTACCCCTGGGCGGATGCGCAGGCGCTGCACGATCGTCCCGAGCTGCAGCACAAGGCGGCGTTCTTCGATGCGCGCTTCTTCGCCGCGCGTTGCATCCTGTACTTCGCGATCTGGTTCGGCATCGGCCGCTGGCTGCTGCGCCGCTCGTCGGAACAGGATCGGGCGAGCGATGCGCAGCCGACGCTCGCTCTCGAGCGTCGCGCGGCGCCGGCGCTCGTGCTCTACGCGCTGAGCGTCAACTTCGCGGCCTTCGATCTCCTGATGACGCTCGATCCGAGCTGGTACAGCACGATCTTCGGCGTCTACGTCTTCGCCGGTTCGGTGATGGCCTTCTTCGCCTTCACCGTGCTCGCGTTGCGCTACCTGCAGCTGCGCGGCGCGCACGCGCCGTGCGTGAGCGTCGAGCACTACCACGACCTCGGCAAGTTCCTCTTCGCCTTCGTCTTCTTCTGGTCCTACATCGCGTTCTCCCAGTTCATGCTGATCTGGTACGCGGACCTGCCGGAGGAGACGGGCTGGTTCCATCTGCGCCTGAACGGACCGTGGGCGATCGTCTCGGCCGTGCTGCTCCTCGGGCACTTCCTGCTGCCGTTCGCGGGCCTGCTCTCGCGCCACGCCAAGCGCCGCCTGTCGGTGCTCACGTTCTGGGCCGCGTGGCTGCTCTTGATGCACGCCGTCGATCTCTTCTGGCTCGTGCAACCGCGTGCGGGAGCGGCCGGCGGCTCGCTCGTGCACGCCGTCGACGTGCTCGCGTTCGTCGCGGCCGGCGGCATCTGGCTCTTCGCGCTGACGCTTCTGGCGGCGGGTCGCGCGCTCGTGCCCGTCGGCGATCCGCGCCTCCACGAATCGCTCTCCTTCGAGAACGTCTGACCATGGAAAGCCGAGCTCCCATCTCCGCTGCCTCGCTGCTCGCCACGGGCGTCGCCATCGCGTGCGGCGTCGGCCTGGTCGCGTGGCTCGCGCCGGTGCTCTACCGCTCTCGAACGAGCGCGCTGCGCGAGGAGCGCGGCTGGACGTCGATCCCGCAGGACACGCGCCAGACGAAGCTCGCGCAGCAGGCGCAATTGCAGCGCTACGTCTGGCTCGATCGCACGAAGGGAGTGGTCTCGATCCCGATCGAGCGCGCGATGAGCTTGTGCGCGTCCGAGCTGGGCGGCACGCAAGGCGCCGCGCCCGGTGGCGCGACTCCCGGCGGAAGCGCTCCGCAACAGGGCGCGCCGGGACAGGACCAGCCGGCGCCGCCGAAGGAACCCGGTCATGGGGAGGGGGCGCGACGATGAACGCGCTCTTCGCGATGACGGAGCTCCTGCCGCGCGCCTCGACCTTCGCCGCGGGCGTCGATCGCACCTTCGTGCTCGCCGCCTGGTTCGCGGTGTTCCTGATCGTGCTGCTCGTCGGCGGTCTCGCGCTCGCGCTCTTCGCGCCGCAGCGCAGCGCGACCGCGAACGGCGGTTTCGCGCTCGCGAGCCGCTGGCTGTTCACATCCGCGCTCGGCAGCGCGCTGCTGCTCGCCGCCTGTTTCGTGCAAGGCACCCTCGTGTGGGCCGACATGCAGGTCGTGCCGCGCGGAGCGATCGCGATCCAGGTCGCGCTCGAGGAGAAGGGGTGGAGCTTCACCTACCCCAACGGCTACGTCGCGACGGAGCTGCATCTGCCGCTCGATCGGCCGGTCAAGCTCGCGTTCCGCGGCGCGAGCGAGCCGTACACGTTCTCCGCGCCCGCGTTCCGGCTGCAAGTGCCCGTCGCGCTCGGTGAAGGACGCGAAGCGTGGCTGCAAGCGACGCTCGCCGGCGAATACGACCTGCGCTCGACCGCGCGGCCGACGCGCAAGCTCGGCGACGCGCTCGCGCAGGCGATCGTTCATCCGCAAGGCGGCTACGACAAGTGGTACCAGGACATCTCGGGTCCGCCGCTCGATCTGCCCCCGATCGAGCTCGGCCAGCGCTCCTACCAGATGCGCGGCTGCTCGCAGTGCCACTCGCTCGACGGCAGCAAGCTCGTCGGGCCTTCCTTCGGCGGTTTCCTGTCGCGCGAGCACAAGCTCGCCGACGGCAGCGTGGTGCAGCCCGACGACGCCTACATCCGCGAGTCGATCGTCGATTCGCAGGCGAAGGTCGTGCAGGGCTTCGAGCCGGTGATGCCGCCTTTCCGCGGTCGCCTGCACGACCTCGAGGTCGCGGGGCTGATCGCCTTCATCAAGAGCCAGAAGTGAGCGCGCACACCGAAACCATCCAGCGTCCCGCACGCGGCGCGCCGACGGCGACGCCGGCGTCGCCCGGTTTCAACGGCGAGTTGTGGCTCTTCACGCTCGATCACCGCCGTCTGGCGTTGATGCACGCGATCGTGATCGGTCTCGCGCTCGTCGCCGGCGTGTTCCTCGCGGCGGGCCTCTCGATCCAGCCCGTCGCCGGTCGCGGGGCGGGCGTGAACGCCGAGACCTTCCGCCACGTCTACAGCATGCACGGCCTCGCGCTGACGTTCCTCGTCGCGCTGCCCGCGATACCGACGGTCATCGGCAACTGGCTGCTGCCCGAGCGTGTCGGCGTCGAGAGCATGGCCTGGCCGCGGCTCAACCTGCTCTCGTTCCACCTGCTCGCGACCTCGGCGTTGCTCTTCGTGGTCGCGTTCCTCGCGGCGCCGGTCGACACGGGGTGGAGCTTCGACGCGCCGTTCTCCGTGACGAGCTCGAGCAACGTCGCCTGGAGCGCGCTCGCGATCGTGTGTGCCGCGCTCTCCTTCGCGTGCGGCGGCGCGAACACG
Organism: Planctomycetota bacterium; assembly: GCA_044228975.1. Lineage (GTDB taxonomy): Bacteria > Planctomycetota > UBA1135 > UBA1135 > JADJNY01. Next base: position 44,380 of record JBGATX010000017.1, read on the forward strand.
CTCGCGACCTTGATCGCGAGTCGTTTCGGCGGGGGCGGCGGACGCGCGTGGTCCTCGATGCCGCTCTCCGCGTGGGCGTTCGGCGCGTCGGCGCTGGTGCAGACGCTCGCCGCGCCGGTGCTCGTGATCGCGATGACGCTCCTGCTCGCGCAACGCGCGGGAGCATCCGACTGGCTCGGAGCGACGAGCGCCGCCGCCGACGTCACGTTCGCGAGCTGGTTCTGGGCCTGGGGGCACGCCGCGCTGAGCGCGATGGCTCTGGGCATCGTCGGCATCATCTCCGAGGTCGTCGAAGCGCACTCGGGCGGAGCGGATCGAGCTCCCGGCCGCGCCGCGATCGTGAGCGTGATCTCGCTCGCGGTGTGCAGCTTCGCGGGCTCCGGCGTGCACGCGCTCGGACGCGGCGCGAGTGGCCCGAGCGCAGCGAGCGTCGCCGACAGCGCGATCGTGCTGCTCGCTGGGACGCCGCTCGGCGTGCTCGTCGCGCTGTGGGTCGCAGCGCTCGCGCGGCGCACGCAACCGGCGAGCGCGGCGCTCGCCTACGCGCTCAGCGCGCTCGTGTGCCTCGTGACCGGCGCGCTCGCGGGCGTGTTCCTCGCGATGCTGCCGACGGGCGTGTACCTGCAGAACACGACGTTCGCGACGGGCCAGCTGCACTTCGTCGCGCTCGGCGGGACCTTGTGCGCGTTCCTCGCGGGCGTGCACCACTTGTGGCCGCGCTGGTTCGGTGTCGCGGCGCGCGAGAGCTGGGGCTTCGGCTCCTGCCTGCTCGTCTTCGCGGGCTTGAACCTCGCGTTCCTGCCGCAGCTCGTGCTCGGATACCTCGGCGAGCCGCGCCGCAGCGCGAGCTTGCTCACGGGTCCCGCCTGGCTCGCGATCGTGTCGGCCATCGGCGCGGCGCTCGTCCTCTGCGGTCTCTTGTTCGCGGGCTGGAACCTGCTCGCTTCCGTGGCGCAGAAGCGCGCCGCCTCGGCGGCGGAGCGTGTCGCGTGAACGGCTCGTGCTGTGCCAGCGGTTTCACGTCGCTCGACCTGGCGCAGCTGGCGGCATTCGGTCTGTTGATGAGCGCGGGGCATTGCCTGGGCATGTGCGGACCGCTCGTCTGCGCCGCATCGCTGCCGTCGAGCGAAACGCGCGGCGGAACGGCGCTCGCGCGCTCCGTCGGCGCGTACCACGCCGGACGTCTGGCGAGCTACGCGCTCCTCGGCTTCGTGGTCGGAGCGCTGAGCGGGCTCATCCCCGCTCCCGCGGGCGCGTTGCCGGCCGGCGCGGTGATCGGACAAGCGGTGCTCGCGTTCCTCGCGGCGGCCGCGCTGCTGTGGGTCGGCCTCGGCGTCTTCGGCGTCTTCCCGCACGCGTCGCTGCGCGCCGTCGGCGTGCTGTCGCGCTGGTTGCACTCGAGCGCGGGCGGACTGCGCGGCACGTCGCGCCGCTTCCTGCTCGGAGTCGCGAACGGATTCCTGCCCTGCGGACCGGTCTACACCGTCGCCGCCGCGACGCTCGCGGCCGGCAGTGGAGCCGGCGGAGCGCTGGCGATGCTCGCGTTCGGCGCGGGCACCGTGCCGCTGCTCGTCGCGCTGACCTTCGGCGTGCGTTGGACGAGCGTGCGCTGGCGCCTGACGCTGCAGCGCGCCGGAGGTGGGCTCGCGGTCGCGATGGGTGTGCAGTTGCTCTTGCGCGGCCTCGCGGCTCTCGAATGGGTGCCGCACGCACGCTTCCACGAGGTGGTGCTGTGGTGATGGCGAGCGACAACGCGGCCCTCGGGCTCGAGACGCGCGCGCGCGCGTGCCGCCACTGCGGCCTGCCGCTCGGCCGCGCGTGGCGCAGCGAGCTCGGCGCGTTCTGCTGCGCCGGCTGCAAGACCGTGCACGCGTTGATCGAGAGCCAAGGCCTCGCGCGCTACTACGACTTGCGCGGGGGAGCGCACGCACCGCCGCCGGAGCTGCGCGCGAACAGCTTTGCGTGGCTCGATGTGCTGCTCGGCACCGAAGCGAGCTCGAGCGCTCCGTCGGCGACGGCTCCGAACGAAAGCCGCGCGAACCCGGCCGCCGCGCGCATCTCGAGCGACGGCAACGCGCGTCTGACGCTCGACGTGCAGGGCGTCCACTGCGCGGCGTGCGTGTGGCTGCTGCAGGAGCTCTGGACGCGCCTCCCCGGCGCGGTCGATCTGCGCATCAACCCCGCTCTCGGTCGCGCGGAGTTCGCGTGGCGGCGAGACGAGCTCGACCTGCGCGAGTACCTGCGCAGCGCCGAGCGCTTCGGCTACCGCTTCGGTCCGATGCGCAAGGGCGACCTCGCGGCGTCGCGCGGCCTGGTGGTGCGCCTCGGCATCTGCATGGCCGCGGCGATGAACGTGATGATCTTCAGCCTGTGCTACTACGCCGGCCTCGCCAAGAGCGACGGAGCGTTGTACGCCGTGCTCGGACGCTGGAGCGCGGTGCTCGCGACGATCTCCGTGGCCGTCGGCGGCTCGCTCTTCTTCGTCGCCGCGTGGCGCGGGCTGCGCCGGCGCATCGTCCACCTCGATCTGCCGATCGCGCTCGGCATCGCGCTCGCGTACGGCGGTTCGCTGTGGGCCTGGCTCGCGCTCGGACCCGAAGCGGCGTACTTCGACACGCTGACGATCTTCGTCGCGTTGATGGTGCTCGGGCGCTGGTTGCAGGAGCGCGTGCTGCAGAAGAACCGCATGTCGCTGCTCTCGAGCGACGGCGTCGACGACCTCTACACGCGCCGCCGGCGCGAGACGGTGCTCGAGACGATTCCCGCGGCCGCGATCGAGCCCGGTGACGAGCTCTGGATCCTGCCGGGCGACCTCGTGCCGGTCGAAGGCGTGCTGCTCGGCGAGCGCGCGAGCTTGAACCTCGACTGGATCACCGGCGAATCGCGCGCGCGCAGCTTCGAGCCCGGCGACAAAGTTCCGGCCGGCGCGTTCCAGGGCGGGGATGGCGCGTTGCGCTTGAGCGCGCAGGAGGGATTCGCGGCCTCGCGACTGCACGCGTTGCTCGGCTCGGGGCGCGGCGACGAGTCGCGCTCGGAGACGAAGGGGCGCGCGGACCGCTGGTGGAGCCGCTTCGCGACGATCTACGTCGTGTCCGTGCTCGCGCTCGCCACACTCGCCTTCGGCTCGTGGTGGAGCGCGGGCGTCGGTCGCGCGATCCAGGTGACGCTCTCGGTGCTCGTCGTCACGTGCCCGTGCGCGCTCGGGCTCGCGCTGCCGCTCTCGAACGAGCTCGCGCACGCGGCGCTGCGCCGGCGCGGCATCTTCCTGCGCGAGTCGGGGCTCCTGCGGCGCGTGTTGCGCGTGAAGCACGTGCTCTTCGACAAGACGGGCACGCTCACGCGCGGCAACCTGAAGCTCTCGGCGGCGTCGCTGCGCGAGCTCGAAACGCTCGACGACGAGTCGCGCGCCGTGCTGCGCAACGCCTGCGCGCGCAGCCTGCATCCCGTGAGCCGCGCGCTGCACGCGCAGCTCTCGCAGGGCGGGCGCACCGAGCTCATCGACGCCCTGGAAGTGCGCGAGCGCGCCGGCCGGGGCCTCGAGATCCGCCGCGACGGCCACGTGTGGCGCCTGGGACGGCGCGAGTTCGCGCTCGGCGAGGCGCAGCCGGGCCGGAGCGGCGGAGCGACGTGTTTCTCGCTCGACGGCGTGCCGCTCGCGAGCTTCGAGTTCGACGAGGAGCTCAAGCACGACGCCGCCGACGAAGTGCGCCTGCTGCAGAAGGACGGTCTCGAGCTCCATCTGCTCAGCGGCGACCGCGGCGATCGCGCCGCGCGCGTGGGGGCGACGCTCGGCCTGCCGAGCGATCACGTGCACGGCGATCTCGCGCCCGAGGACAAGGCGCGGCGCGTGCGCGAGCTCGATCGGCGCGACACGTGGATGGTCGGCGACGGCATCAACGATGCCCCGGCCTTCGACGCCGCGTTCTGCGCCGCCACGCCCGCGATCGATCGGCCGAACCTGCCCGCGCGCGCGGATCTCTTCTACCTCGGCGACGGCATTTCCGCCGTGCGCGAGACGCTGCACTGGGCGCGACGCCTCGCGCGCGTGCAGCGCACGAACCTCGTGCTGGCCGTTTCCTACAACGCGATCGTCGTGACGCTGTGCCTCTTCGGCGCGGTCGGTCCGCTGACGGCCGCGATCCTCATGCCGGCGAGCTCGGTCGGATTCCTCGGACTCACGACCTTGCGTTTGACCGGTTCGCGAATGACCGAAAGGTGCGCGCCATGGACGTCCTGATCGTTCTCGTCTTCGTCAGCCTGCTCTTCGTGTGCGGCGCGATCCTGCTCTTCTGCGTCTCGCTGCATCAGCGCGACTTCGAGCACGGTGATCGTCTGTCGCTGCTGCCGCTCACCGATTCGTCTCCGTCCGCACGTCCCGCGATCGCTTCCGCGCCGCCGCTCGCGGGCGGCGCAGCGGCGGACGTCCGTTCGCATGCCTCGTGAACCCGATCCCACTTCGATCATGAACTCCTCAACGACCGCAACCCGCAACGTCGTCTACAACGACGGCGTCGTGCGCGCTTTCGCCATCGCCACCATCGTGTGGGGAGTGGTGGGCCTGTTGCTCGGCGTGCTGGTCGCGTCGCAGCTCTCGTTCTGGCAGATGAACCTCGGCCAGTCGTGGTTCAGCTTCGGACGCCTGCGCCCGCTGCACACCAACGCCGCGATCTTCGCCTTCGTGGGCAACATGATGTTCACGGGCGTCTACTACTCGACGCAGCGCTTGTTGCGCACGCGCCTGGGCTCGGACTTCCTGAGCTGGGCGCACTTCCTCGGCTGGCAGCTGATCATCGTCTGCGCGGCGGTGACGCTGCCGCTCGGATTGACGCAGAGCAAGGAATACGCGGAACTGATCTGGCCCATCGACGTGCTCGTGGCGCTCGTGTGGGTCATCTTCGCCGTCAACTTCTTCATGACGCTGGCGAAGCGCAACGAGAGGAACCTCTACGTCGCGATCTGGTTCTACATCGCGACGGTGGTGACGATCCCGGTCCTCTACATCGTCAACAACCTGCAGCTCCCGACGAGCTTCCTGCACAGCTACCCGGTGTTCGCGGGCGTGCAGGACGCGCTCGTGCAGTGGTGGTACGGGCACAACGCGGTCGCGTTCTTCCTCACCACGCCGATCCTCGGGATCATGTACTACTTCCTGCCGAAGATCGTCGAGCGGCCGGTCTACTCCTACCGACTCTCGGTCGTGCACTTCTGGTCGCTGGTGTTCCTCTACATCTGGGCCGGACCGCACCACTTGCTGAATTCGGCGCTGCCGGAGTGGGCGCAGACGCTCGGCATGGTCTTCAGCCTGATGCTCTGGGCGCCGTCGTGGGGCGGCATGCTCAACGGCTTGCTGACGCTGCGCGGAGCGTGGAACAAGCTGCGCACGGATCCCGCGGTCAAGTTCCTGATCGTCGGCGTGACCTTCTACGGCATGTCGACCTTCGAGGGACCGCTGCTCTCGATCAAGAGCGTCAACGGCCTCGCGCACTACACCGACTGGATCATCGGGCACGTGCACGGCGGCGCGCTCGGCTGGAACGCCGGCATGGCCGCCGGGATGCTGTACTGGATCGTGCCGAAACTGTGGGGCACGAAGCTCTGGTCGACGCGCCTCGCCGACGCGCACTTCTGGCTCAGCACGTTCGGGATCCTGCTCTACATCTGCGCGATGTGGATCAACGGCGTGAACCAGGGCCTGTTCTTCCAGGCGCTCGACAACGAAGGCTTCCTCAAGAACACCGACTTCGTCGAGGTCCTGCGCAGCGGCCGCTACCTCTACCACATGCGTCTGGTGGGCGGCGGGATCTTCTTCCTCAGCTACCTGTTCATGGTCGTGAACCTGTTCAAGACCATTCGCGCCGGCGCTCCGGTGCGCGACGAGGTCGCGGTGCCGATCCCGGTCGAGTCCGCGCCCGTGCCGGCCTTCGCGCTGCTCTTCAGCGCTCCGATCGTGCTCTCGGGCGTGATCATCGTGGTCATGTCGGCCTTCGCGCTCGCGGGCCCGATCTCGAGCGCGGTCGTCGCGGCGATCGGCGTGCTGCTGGTCGTCGTGTGCGCGCTCTACTACCGGCGCTACCAGACGCAACGCGTGCGCTGGCACGCGCTGCTCGAAGGCAAGTCGCTGCTCTTCACCGTGCTGGTGCTGATCGCGATCCTCATCGGTGGACTGATCGAGCTCGTGCCGTCGATCGCGAAGAAGGACTACGCGTCCGCCGTGCCCTCGCCGGCGAACGGCGCGGTCGTCGCGGCGCCGAGCAAGTACCACCAGGTGCCGTACACGCCGCTCGAGCTCGAGGGCCGCGACATCTACGTGCGCGAGGGCTGCTACGTCTGCCACAGCCAGATGGTGCGGCCGTTCCGCCACGAGACGCTGCGCTTCGGCGAGTACTCGCGCGCCGAGTCGTTCGTGTACGACCGGCCGTTCCAGTGGGGCTCGAAGCGCACGGGTCCGGACCTGCACCGCCTCGCGGGGCGCTATCCGAATCTCTGGCACTACCAGCACATGCGCGATCCGCGCTCCACGTCGCCGGGTTCGCTGATGCCCTCGTACCACTGGTTGCACGAAAGCGTCGTCGATTACGCGCAGACGCCCGGGAAGCTCTCGGCGCTGCGCACGCTCGGAGTGCCGTACGAGGACGACACGATCGCCAATGCTCGCGAGCTCGCGCTCGCCCAGGGTCAGTTGATCGCCGACGACCTGCGCAAGTCCGGCAGCGTCGAGATCGGCGCGGACACGGAGATCGTCGCGCTGATCGGCTACCTGCAGGGCTCGGCCTCCTGCACGAGCCGCCGGCGCTCACGAGCGCGCTCGCGCCACCGGCACCGAATGCCGCGGGAGCTCCCGCGGTACCTGTCGCTCCGGCACCGATTGCCCCGGCGAAGGCCTCGGGAGGCAAGTGAGATGTTCCAGGACTACTTCAAGGGCAGCCCGTGGCTGACCCTGCCCATGATCGCCATGGTGTTCTTCTTCGCCGTCTTCCTGTTCGTCCTCGTGCGCGTCGCGCTCTCGCTGCGCGACCGCGCGCGCGTGGACGAGCTCGCTCGCCTGCCGTTCGCCGACGAGCCCCGCAGCGCATCGCAGCAGGAGTCCCGTCATGATTGACGATCGAGTCGACATCACTCTCGACCACTCGTTCGACGGCATCCGCGAGTACGACAACCGCCTGCCGAACTGGTGGCTGTTCACCCTGTACGGGGCGATCGTGTTCTCGGTCGGGTACTGGCTCTTCTACCACACGTTCCATGTCGGCCATTCGCAGGACGCGGGCTACCAGCGCGAGGTCGAGATCGCCGCACAGGCGCAGATCGAGCGCGAAATGGGCAAGGAGGTGACCGACGCGTCGCTCCTGCTCATGACGACGGTTCCCGCGCAGACCGACGCCGGCGCGAAGATCTTCCAGCAGAAGTGCGCGCAGTGTCACGGCGCCGCGGGCACGGGCGAGATCGGTCCCAACCTGACCGACGATTTCTGGCTGCACGGGCCCGCGCCGCTGCAGGTGTACAACACGGTCATGAACGGCGTGCTCGACAAGGGCATGCAGGCGTGGAAGGACCAGCTCGGTCCCGTGCGCGTGCGGCAGGTCGTTTCGTTCGTGCTCACGCGCAAGGGTCTGAACCTCCCGGGCAAGGCGCCGCAAGGCAAGCCGACCGCGGAGTGGGAGAAGGAGCGCGCTTCCAAGCCCTCCGTTCCCGCGCAACCCGGCGCCGCTCCCGCCGCGAAGCCGCCGGCCGTCGGCGCGAACACCGGAGCGAGCGCGCCGACTCCCGGGCAGGACGGAAGGTGAGCGGCTCGGGCGTCGACGAGCGCGAGGCGACCAAGGTGACCGCCAAGGTGCAGAGCGGACTGCGTCGCAAGCCGGACCTCGAGACGCTGTACTCCGTCAACGACGACGGTTCGCGCAACGTGCTCCAGCCCGCGGACGTGCGCGGGCGCTGGCACACGCGACGCAATTGGATCTTCGCGGTCCTGATCGCGATCTACGTGATCGTGCCGTGGATCCGCATCGGCGGTCTGCCGGTGTTGCGCTTCGACGTGCCCAACCGCACGGCCTACGTCGCCGGGCAGACCTTCACGCGCGAGGACTTCTACCTCGTCTTCTTCCTGCTCTCCGGGTTCGGCTTCACGCTCTTCGCGGTCACGTCGATCCTCGGACGCGTGTGGTGCGGCTACGCCTGTCCGCAGACGGTCTTCCTCGAAGGCGTGTTCCGCCGCGTCGAACGCTGGATCGAAGGCGGGCGCAACGAGCGCATGCGGCGCAACCAGGGTCCGTGGACCTTCGACAGGCTGTGGCGCAAGGTGCTCAAGCAGGCGATCTATCTCGGCCTCGTGTTGTTCGTGACGCACACGCTGCTGGCGTACTTCCTGCCGGTCGAGGAGCTCCTGCCCGCGCTGCTCGCGGGGCCCGCGGGTCACTGGCTCGCGTTCGGCTGGACGATCGGGCTGACGGCGCTCGTGTACTTCGATTTCGCGTGGTTCCGCGAGCAGTTCTGCGTGATCCTCTGCCCGTACGGACGGTTGCAATCGGCGCTGATCGACGACGACACGGTCATCGTCGGCTACGACGAGCGTCGCGGCGAGGCGCGCGGACCCAAGGGCAAGGCGCCGGGCGATTGCATCGACTGCGGGAGCTGTGTGGCGGTGTGTCCGACCGGGATCGACATCCGCAACGGGTTGCAGATGGAGTGCATCGGCTGCACGAACTGCGTCGATGCGTGCGACTCGATCATGCGCCAGGTCGGGAGGCCGGAGGGGTTGGTGAGGTACGACTCGCTGCGCGGGTTGCGCGGCGAGACGCGGCGGTGGTTGAGGCCGCGGGTGTTTCTCTATGCCGGATTGTCGGTGATCGGGCTGTGCGTGTTCCTGCTCGCGGCGTCGAAGCGCGAACCGTTCGAGGTGACGGTGCTGCGCGCGCAGGGGATGCCGTATTCACTCGAAGGCGGGCGTGTGCAGAATCTGTTCACGATCCACGTGCAGAACAAGTCGCTGAAGAAGGCGGAGTACAAGCTCGAGCCGCGGGTCGTCGATGCGCGTGGGCCGAGGGTCGAGTGGAAAGTGGCGTCGGAGGAGGTGGAGATCGAAGGGTTGGGCGAGGTGAAGGTGCCGATCTTCGCGTTCGTGGAGCGCGGGGAGTATCGAGCGGCTTTTCCGCTGGTGGTTAGGGTGACGGATGAGGAGAGCGGACACGTGGTGGAGGTCGAGTTGAGCTTCAGGGGGCCGTGAGCATGCGTGAGTTCGTGAAGGCAAGGCCGTGGATCTGGGTGGTCGTGTTGCTCGGGGTGTTGGTCACCGCGAGCTTGTCGATGGTGTGGATTGCCCTCGAGCACCCGGTGGTGATGGTGGCGAAGTAGGGGAGCGCGCAGGGCGCGAACCGGAATTGGGCGACGGAGTTCTCCGAGTCGATCGGGACGCGAATGCCGGAACCAGGCCCGAGGCAAGATCGAGCGCAACGCGCCACACAAGCGTGCTCCGCATCGCTGACCCCGCACAGCGTCGGGCCGGCAGCCGGCCCAACGCTGCGCGGGGTGCTGTTCCGGAAGGTGACTCATGTCTTGGGGTTGGTGGGAATGGGGACGTGGTAGTTTTGGCGCGCGATGGTGGAGGAAGTGTCTTTGGGTCTCGCGCGGCCTTTGCGGCCAGAGGTGCTCGCGCCGGCGGGTGATCTCGACGCGTTGAAGGCGGCGCTCGCGGCGGGGGCGGACGCCGTGTATTTCGGGTTGGCGGAGGGGTTCAACGCGCGGGCGCGGGCGGGGAACTTCGATTTGGCGGGGTTGGGGGAGACGGTTGGGCGCGTGCATCGGGCGGGGGCGCGGGCGTACCTGACGTTGAACACGTTGGTGTTCGAGACGGAGTTGGAGTTCGTCGCGTCGCTCGT